>JAVZKQ010000038.1:0-20978 GCA_038884175.1 Thermoprotei archaeon
CTATTGGGTGTGCCAGGCATCTCAAAAAAGCTGGCTGAAAGGATTGTTGAAGCCGCGGAAGCCCGAAAACCTTAAAGACATCGTCACCACGCCTCATTCAATTGTTGAATATTTATGGCGACCAACTTGTGCTCCATGGGTGCGTCGTGCTTCCAATGGCGTAGCCCACACCGCTCCACACTCCCCTCCGCTGGGTTGGTTAAAATCCCAAGATGGGTGAACCCTAAGTGGAGTTACTGAGGGTTTCCGAACACATAAGGCTTTTAAAGCTGAGCACCCCGCAACCCTACGAGGCGGTGAACGTATATATTGTGGGGGAAGGCGACTCGTTGTGCCTTATAGACGCTGGGCCGGCCGCCGAGGAGTGTTTTAGGCAGATCGAACAAGCCCTAGTCGAGGTTGGCTCAAGTGTTGGTAAATTGGAGGCGATACTTCTAACGCACTCACACGTGGACCACGCTGGGCTGGCTGGCAGGATACAGAAGCTGAATGGGTGCAGGGTGTACGTGCACCCAAGAGACGTGGAAGGGGTGGTGGACCCGGTTGGTAAGGCGGCTGAGAGGTTTAAGGGTGTCGTAGACGAATTGGTGGAGCCAGAGGTAAAAGGCCTAGTTCAGAGCGCGCTTGAGGTAGGAGCGCGCAGGCTTGAAGCACACTTTGTAAACGTAGAGCCAACACCGCTACCCTTGGGCTCCAAGCTATACGGCTTACAAATAATCGAGGCGCCCGGTCACACTCCTGGCTCCAGCGTCTATGTGTCTGAGGTTGGGCTTTGCGGCGACACACTCTTGGACACCCTAACACTCCTCATAGAGGACCTTGAAGCCTATTTTGAGACACTATCCAGGCTGGGTCAACTGGGTGTGAGTTCCCTCTGGCCGGGTCACGGGGGCGCTCTGCACCCCGCCAACAAGTGGATTGAGGCTATAAGGCAAAAATATACGGGTAGGGTTGAGGCGGTGAGGAGGATAATCAGGGAGCCACGAACACTTTACGAAGCGACCAAGCTGCTTTACGGTGGAGCTCTGGTGTGGGATCCGACTAGTGTGCGGGGCAACCTAGCCTTCGCCCTACTGCAGACAAAGACATACTTGGGCTACCTATTAGAAAAGCGTTTAGCGGAGAAGAGTATTAGGGGTGGGCGAACATACTATAAAGCGCGTGAACCATAGTCTTTAGCATTCGGCTTTTCCTTTGGGGCAAAACGTTGGTTTGCCAGCTGCTTCATACAGTTTCTCTGCGAGCGCCTCTGGCACCGCGTAGTCAAACGAGTGGATTTCACTGCACGCCTCCTCCACAGTGAGCCCCTGCCTAGCAAAGATTGTTTCAAGCGCGATGTGTGCTCTTCTGAGGCTCTCCAGCGCCCTTCTACCCTTTGGTGTTAGCCCTATGAAGCCGTGGTTGTTCACCACTATACCCTTGGCCATAAGATGCCTTACCTCCTCCAGTGCGCTTGGGGTGGACACACACATATCCTTAGCCAAATCCCTTAACCTAACATCTGATCCTCCAAGCTTCTCGATCGCCTTAATGTATTTTGCCTCCTTATCACTTAGACCGAACAACCCCAATCACCCATATATCGCTTTGATAACTTATAATTGTTGTGTGTTTTGCACTGGACGTTTTTAGCTGTGATGGTGCAAGCGGGCTTTTAAGAAAAAATAAATTTTTGGTTCGCACCATTAGTTATCCCTTTGTGCGCTTTAGGATTGGCGGGATGATGCCAAGGCGTCTCTTCGTTTGATTCTTCCAATCTCGCGCATAGCTTTTATAATACTCACCACACCTATCCCACCAACCACTCCAACGACTAGTAGGAAGCCCGCGTCTATGGCGTTGAGGTTGGGTATCGGGTTACCTGTGGATATGGCGAATGAGTCTAGCGCTGGGATAAGGAGGATTATTAGGCCTACAACGCTGAAAGTAATCCCACCATAGTAAAGTGTTCTACCAGCTGTGGACCTTCCTACATACTTTATATCTTCCTCGTCGAGATTCTTAACCTTCATGATGTTGGCGAATATTGCGCCAAAAATTATTTGCATAACCATGGTGCCAAGGCCGAAGAACAAGCCGGGGAGGGGTGCGTAAACTAATGACGGTACTTGGGGTGCGAGCACGAATGTTATTATTGTGGCGTACGCTCCAAACCCGAATCCAGCTATAAGCCCGTGGACCACAGTCATTTTTAGGGGCACATCCTTTAGCTGTGATTCGTGCATGGGGACTCTCTCAGTCTGCTCCGAGTGGTGTTTTCCTCCTCTGAAAGCTAAATCTATTGGTAGATGTATGTATTTTCCTTTAAGTATGTATGATCCAGCAATGGCCATCACCACGCCAACAATCATGTACACTGGCCCATCAAGATTGTATTTTTCATAGAATGCTGCAAGACCTATGTACCCGAGTGTTGTGAGTAGCGCCCTCTGCACTGTGAAACCACTGGAAAATAATAAGCCAGCCTTCATACCAGACTTAGTGGAATACTTGCCCACCGCATAACTGAAGGTTATTGGCCAAGTGTGCTCGTCTGGTGTAGCTCCGTGCATCATCCCAAGCAAAAAAGAGATTAGGATGATCTCGCTTAGAGCTAGCCCGGATGGTGGGTTTAGGATTTGTGAAAGATCCATAATTACGTATTAGGGTAACCCTAACGACTTATTTAAGGATTACGCCCCAACACCACAACAAAACTTAAACATGTAATGGTTATAGTGTTAGACTTACACTCGATTTTTTAGCCCGAAAAGTAAACAGAGAGTTGTCATCAACCCTATCTATATGCTTATTACATCTGAGACGATGTTATCCGATTCTTCTTGGGTGAGCATTCGGATGCGCCTCAATAGCAGGTGTACCGCCTCTTCGGCCTTAGGTGTGAGCACATACCTATCCCTCCCCACACGCTTCAGGTGGCCGTTCTCCACCATGTTAACCAAAAAACCCGCACTCCTCTTGGAACGCTTATGGATCGAGTAAAGTTTACGCACGTCTTGAGCACACACATACCCCTTCTTCTTCGCCATGAGCAGGACAACCAGGCCCCTTACACTCAAGTTGAGAAAGTCGAATTTCTGCCTTTCAGCCAACATTTCCATGACTATAGAAGCGCGCCCATAGTGTTAAAACAAAAGTTTCTAGAAACCTGAAAACAATATTCAAGACATTTAAACACGGCGCACACCCCCCACCCAACAACTGCGGCGGCTAATTCGTGCGGAAAGCGATTCTCTAGAAAAAGCACTTCGAGGTGCAAATACCCCGTATAAGTATTCTTCATGGCGTGTAACCCTTACATAATACCCAAACCATGGCTTTTTAGTGTTTTTCCTATGTCAAAAGAAGGAGTACGCCTTAGATTCCTATATCTTCCCGGAAACGCCTGGATTCTAGCCCTTTCCTCAGCTGTCTGGACGGTTGGGGGCTCCATTGTTAACCCCTATCAGTCAATATTCTTCGAATACGTTGGCACCCCACTACCCTATATTGGTGTGCTTGCGGCTTTAAGCTCCGTTATAACCGCGATAACATACCTTGTAGGAGGATATATAGCTGACACTTGGGGTCGTAGAAGGGTTATAGCCGTGTTCAGCTTTGTGTCCGCAGCCAACTCTTTTATTTATTTCTTTGTTAAGAGTTGGCCTGAACTCTTTATCCCTGTGACTTTGGGTGCAATATCAGGGCTGTATACCCCTGCTTTTAACGCTACGCTCAACGACTCGATGAAACCAGAACTCAGACCAAGGGGATTCGCTTCCTTCACAATCCTGACAACAATACCCTCCGTGTTCTCACCCTATGTTGGGGGCCTACTCATGCAGAGGCTAGGCTACGTTGAAGGTCTGAAGATAGGCTTCTTTGTAAGCGGCCTACTGGGGTTAGCCTCCGTGAGTTGGCGAGCGTTAAAACTAAAGGAAACCTTTACACCTTCGAAGGAACACGTCGCGGGCCTCACCCAATTCGTTATAGGGGTAATCAGACACAACATAACAGCGTACCATCAAGCTAGCGCCAACGCCAAGAAACTCATATTGTACTCCGCACTCTCAAGCGCGGCCACGGGTTTATCCACACTCTACGTCTCGATCTACGTGATCAAAGGCTTGAACCTTTCACCCACCTACTATGGTCTACTCACCGGTCTGAGCGCCCTCACCACAATCCTTCTCCTCCTCCCAGCCGCAGACTTTGTTGAGCGCTTCGGCCTAAAAAGGGCTGCCGTACTCTCCGCACTCTCATCACCTCTAAGCATGCTGGTATTCGTGTCCGCCAACGGTATGAACGACCTAATCGCATGGAGTGTCACCGGAGGTGTGAGCGGCGCGCTCACAAGCCCAACTATTCAAAGCCTGCAGGGAAACACTGTGCCGGCCGAGCTCAGGGGTAGACTTATGGCCATGTTCAGCGTTGTCCCACTACTCGTTAGCACACCAGCCCAACTAGCCTCTGGACTACTCTTTACATACGTGTCCAAACTCGCGCCGTTCATTGTATCCATACCCTTCTACGCAGCAGCGGTATATATTCTAACAACCCTCAGACTGGACGAGGCGAACCACTAGCAGATTCATAGCCACATGGTCCTTGAAAAGATCTCTGTCCCCATCACACACCCCAACAGCCACATCGTTGAGCTTACAGACACAAAAGCCCTCCACACAGACAAGATTGTATTTTTCTACTACTCCGGACTTATACTTCGAGTTGGAATTAATTTGTTATCACGCGCGGCGTGTGTGAGGCAATCACCAATAAGGCTGGCTTGGAACCCCTAGCCGAGTTCATTGTGCATGCGTCCCCATTGTCCAGTGGGAGAATACAATATTTTCGCAAAACTTGCGGACAACACTTATGATATCAAGATGGGAAGCATTAATTCGTACTTAAGGTTTGGTTGATTCGCCCCTGCTAGAAATATCAAGTGTAACGGCTATCACTACCCAGATAAAACTATTTACTCCGGATATTGGATCAGTAGGTTTAAATTTGATTTTATTTTTAGGGATTTAAGAGATATAATATGGAACATGGGGTGGTGCTCGAGACGCAGGACCTCAGCGTCGGCTATAAGACCCGAAGAGGTTTACTGTGGGCTATCGAAAACGTTAATTTACGGGTGCATCGTGGAGAAGTACACGCTCTTGTGGGCGAGAGTGGGTGCGGTAAGAGCACCCTAGGGCTCTCTTTAAGTCGGCTTCTTCCAAGCTCCCAAGTGGTCTACAGAGGTAAAATCATGTTTAAAGGCGTTGATCTAGCTTGCCTAAAGGAGAGTGAAGTGCAGCGCTATAGAGGGAGCGGGATAGCCACCATTTTCCAAGAACCCCTCACAAGTCTCAACCCAGTGATGAAAGTGGGCGAGCAAATAGCAGAGTCTCTCGCAATGCGCTCATGGAAAATGTATACTAGTGAGCGTTACGATCAGGGGGATGCTAAACATGTGCTTGGCTTTAACAAAAACATTTTATTACTCACACGGGCTAGATCACTATATATAAAACACAAAGATAAGGTGCACGAATTACTATCTAAGGTTGGTATACAAGACACATTAAGGGTTGCTAACATGTATCCACATGAGTTGAGTGGTGGCATGAATCAAAGAGTGATGATCGCAATGGCAATAGCCCAAAAACCAGATCTATTAGTGGCGGATGAACCCACAACTGCGCTAGATGTAACAACACAAGTCCAAATCCTCCGGTTGATTGGTTCACTTGTACGTGAATACGGCATGTCCGTCCTCCTAATAACCCATGATCTGGGAGTTGTATCGGCGGTTGCAAACAGAGTCTCAGTTATGTACGCTGGCAGGATTGTTGAAGAAGCGACATGCAATAAGCTTATCGAAAATCCACTGCACCCATATACCCGTGGTCTTATAGCGAGTTTCCCAAGGAGCACGAAAGACAAGGACACGCTTAATCCTATACCCGGTACGGTGCCACCCCTCGGCATGTATCCTTTAGGCTGCCGTTTTCATACTCGCTGTCCCAACGTTTTTGAGAAATGTAGGTCTGTCGAACCAAGTCTTATAAACATACAGGGTGAGAGCGTTGCATGCCACCTTTACGCTTAACTTGGGTGAGAAATATTGGCGACATTAAACCACGCATTATTGAAAGTAGATAAGCTTGTTAAATACTATCCTGTGCGATCCAGTTTTGTGTCGAGGTTAAAACGAAAATCTAATCTAATGGTTCGGGCGGTGGATGACGTTAGTTTTAGTATAAAGGAACATGAAACGTTGGGTATTATAGGCGAGTCAGGTTCAGGTAAGACCACTCTTGGATTAACCGTTTTGAGGCTGGTTGAACCAACTTCGGGCAAAATTCTGTTCAACGGCTTGGACATAACAAGTATGAGTTATAATGAGTTAAGAGCAGTGCGTAAACACATGCAGATAGTTTTCCAAGATCCCACCTCCTCCCTTGATCCGAGGAAGAAAGTTTTCGATATAGTGGTTGAACCTTTAAGGGCAGCTGGCGTGAATGATCGACGCGTTCTACTTGAAAGCGCATCTGAGGCTTTAGAGGCGGTGGGTTTAAGTGGGTTCCAGTTGAGATTATTACCCTACCAGTTCAGCGGCGGCCAAAAGCAGAGAATAAGCATTGCTAGGGCGATTGTTGCCAAACCCAAGTTTATAGTTCTTGATGAGCCAACAAGTTCGCTTGACGCTTCTGTTCAAGCCCAACTGCTAACACTCCTTCAAGCACTTCAGAGAAAGTTTGGATTGTCGTACATGCTCATTACTCATAATTTCTCAGTAGCTAAATATATGTCTGATAGGGTAGCCGTAATGTATTTGGGGAAAATAGTTGAACTTGGTAATACTGAGCTTGTTGCCGAAAGACCACTGCACCCCTATACTCAACTTCTCATTTCATCTGTACTGGAACCCGGAGGCAACACCAAACTACCGGACATCCAAATACAAGAGAAACCAGTGAGCAACATAAATCCATCATCTGGTTGCAGATTTAGTGCTCGCTGCCCGTTCGCAAAGGAGGTGTGTTTTAGGGAGGAACCACCACTTGTCGAGGTTAAAGCAAACCACTATGCGGCTTGCCACTTCGCTGGAAGCGTTAACATTATGTGAAGGCGGCACAGGAAACAGCTAGTCTAAGTTATAATTTCTATTGTTGAAAGATTGTGCTTAGAATGAACACCATTTATTTATGAGAGACATGATGGACACCCACAACAACATTAAATCAAATATGCAAATCGGCTATAAGTGTAGTAAAATATGGCGATGACAAAAAGGTGTCAGATCAGGCTTTGGTTGTTAATATAACCATGATAAGATTAGGAATAACCTTAAGACCAATGATACCTCTAATGTTCAGTTAATAGTTGAAGTAATATCAAAATCATCAAGTGTGGTTATGCAGCGCCTAAAACTGATAGTAGAATCATAGATAAAACCACTTTGAATTCATAGCACTATTTCAGAGAATACAACATTCGTGAAATAATGTTGTGTCGTAGTTGACACTATAACTCAAATGTGGGCTTTCTCCACTTTTAAACCCGATGAAGAGAAAGGGTATGGATACGGGTAGGTGTGGCTTCGTATTTTTACTGTGTTTGGCGCTGCACTTGTTAGCAGTGACGTTCTAATCTTAAAGGGCCTTGACCATTGTAACATGAACAGATGACTATTAGTTTAAATCTAAAACTCATCGGTTGCTAAAGGTTTGGGAATTTTAGTTATAACCCGGTTAATGTCCACTGTGCGCGGTCAATTTATAAAAAAGGTTAAATAAGTGCGCGGAATAGCATTCCCTATGCGCACGAATAGAAATAAGAAGGGAGTTAATCGTGTTCTTGCGGTGGTGTTGGTTGCTGTGATTATCATCGTCATAGCCGCTTCCGTTTACACATTAAGTCGACCACCGAGGAGCACCACGACGACTACGACCAGTCCAACGATATCCGCCACGAGCAGTGGTTCAAGCACAACTACAACAACACCATCTTCGGGTATACCCTACAACGAGACACTGGTTGTAGCCGAAACCTTAGGTGAACCGAGTGGACTCGACGTAGCTTGGAGCACTGACGCGCCAGCCTATGAAATCGAACAAAACATTTACCAGGGACTCATATGGTATCAAGGTAATTCTACCAACACCTATGTAGGTGTTCTCGCAACCAATTGGAGCATATCTCCCAATGGGCTCACATATACATTTAGCCTCAGACATAATGTGAGGTTCAGTAACGGCGCACCATTTACCGCCTACGACGTATGGTTCAACTACTATAGACTCACATTGAACAACGGTCCTCCAGGATATATTTTAGGACCATCAACCTTTTCGCCAGGAAACATCACTTTGCAAGACTTGAATACCTTCAATTTTGATAACCCGACCCCAGCTCAACTCTCAGTAATGGAAAACCCCCATCAGAGCATTCAGGTGGTTAACGCATATGAAATCGCCTTCCACCTTACACATCCTATTCCATCTTTTATGGCAAGACTGGCAGCCCCCCCTGGAGGAATAGAGTACCCTCAATTTATCCAAGAACATGGTGGAGTTCAGGGTAACGGCACCGAGAACACATATGTGGATGCTAACGGCGCGCCAGGTACTGGCCCATATATAGTGTCAAGCTGGATTCACGGCCAAAGTATAACCCTTACATTAAACCCATACTATTGGGGTCCAAAACCACATGTCAGCAAGGTTGTAATAGAATACGTCACTAACACGCTTGACGCAATAAACGACCTTAAATCTGGTAGTGCCCAAATGCTCTATACGGTACCATTCAACCTGCTTCCAGACATCAACGGCACACAGGGTGTGACCCTTGAGTCACACGGCCTCTCATACGACATAGCTTGGCTAAGCCTGAACACGCAAGCTTACCCACTCAACATCACGGATGTCAGGTTGGCCATAAATTATGCCATTAATAAAACCCAGATAATCAACAAAGTGCTGTATGGTTACGGTGTACCTTTCCAGGGACCTATACCAATAGGTATGTTCGGTCATAATAACTCTATAATGCCAATAGGTTATAACTTGTCTAAGGCGAAGCAATTGCTTTCGCAAGCGGGTTTTCCTGATGGTAAAGGAATACCCCCCCTAACACTCCTCTATTATACGGGCGACCCAGTTGTGCTTGCCACTGTTCAAATAATACAGTCCGACCTAGCACAGATAGGTATAACTGTGACGCTAGAGGGTGTTACACAGGCCACCTACTTTAACATAGCAGCCACAGTTCCTCGCGTTTCAAACTATCCTGACATTCTGTGGTCAGTGTGGTTCCCTGACTTCGCCTACCCCGACGACTACGCGTACTCTTTCGAGAATATTAACTCAGTGTTCGATAACTCTAACATAAACAATACTCTGTTAAACCTCTGGACTAGTGAGGCTCTTAACTCGGCCAATTTCACACAGCAGGCATTACTGTATTCCAAGATAACGCAACTCGACAAACAACTAGGAGACAATGTATGGCTATGGCAGAGTATAGTGGGATACGGTGTTCCCGCATACTTATCAAGTGTGCACAACGTGTACTGGAACCCGATACTCTATGGCTACAACTATTCTGCACTGTACATATATCCATACTCCTAGGTGCGCACCGAGTGGGTCTTGGAGGATTCATTGTTAGAAGGATCTTACTCACTATACCAGTGTTCTTTGGGGTCACCTTTCTAACCTTTTTTATCTCACACGTGGCTGTACCCAACCCTGTTCTCGCGTGGGCTGGGGAGAAGGCGAGCTCTCAGACTCTACAAGCCATAGCCGCAGAGTACCATCTGAATGATCCGCTGTACTTACAATATTATTATTATATGGCCGGACTATTTCAGGGAAACTGGGGAGTATCACCCGTTGTTCACCTGCCAGTTTTACAGCTCATTGAAACCTATTTCCCAGCGACTATTGAGCTGAGCCTCGCAGCTCTCATACTTTCAATTGTGATCGGTCTACCTATAGGTGTCCTTTCAGCCCTTTGGTCCGGTAGAAGGCTGGATTATCCCATAAGAGTAATATATTTGACTGGGATCGCGTCACCCCCATTCCTAATCGCGCTCGGCCTCCAGCTTGTTTTCGCCTACTACTTCAGGATTCTGCCAAGTCAAGGCCAACTATCACCCTCTCTAACACCCCCCACACACATAACAGGAATGTATATTGTGGACAGCCTACTTACTCATAATTGGCCCGACTTTGTAAGTTCGGTTCGCCACATAATTCTCCCAGCGATTGCGCTCTCAATAATAACTTTTCCTATAATAGCCAGGATAACGAGGAGTTCAATGTTGGACACGCTTCAGAAGGATTATGTGAGAACCGCTAAGTCAAAGGGTTTACCCAACAGTATAGTGACTTTGAGGTATGCTCTTAGGAACGCGCTTACATCCACCATAACCGTTATAGGCTTCGCGCTTGAGTTGCTGCTATCAGGAACAATAGTCATCGAGTCTATATTCTTTTGGCCCGGGATAGGTGAGTTTACCGCCACTTCAATCCTTTCACTCGATTTCCCTTCAATTATGGGTGTCACGGTTGTGTATACCTTGATAGTCATAGTGACGAACCTTGTGGTGGACATTGCGTATGGGCTGCTTGATCCACGTGTGAGGATACAATGACCGCAGAACGAGAGGCAATAATAGAGGAAGGGCGTACCGAGAACATCAAGCTCTTCTTATCCCTAGCAAAAAGCAACCCGCTTTACGCCTTCGGGTTTTTATTCACCACAATATATTTGGGCTACTCGCTTGTGGCGGGCATTGACCCTAGGATAACGGGATTTAACCCGCTATATACAAACGTCAACCTTCAGCTTTTACCACCCAGCCTCAGATACCCCTTCGGAACCGATGATGTTGGAAGAAACCTCCTACTTGAGGTTCTTTACGGCGCGCCTATAGACGCGGGTGCATCGGTGGCCATAGTGTTGTTCTCATTCCTTGTTGGATTAATAAGCGGTTCAGTGGCAGGCTACTTTGGCGGGTGGATTGACGAAGTAATCATGCGTATAACAGATATATTTCTAGCCTTCCCAGGCCTTGTGCTGGCTGTAGCAGTGGCCGCAGCACTCGGCCCAGGCTTGTTTAACGCAATATTCGCTATCGCCGTGGTTTGGTGGCCAGTGTATACCAGAATTGCACGGGGTGAGACGCTCACCGTTAAAGAGCAGCAATATGTCACTGCAGCGAAGGCTGCTGGGGTAGGGAAAATACGCCTCGTGCTCGATCATGTTATACCTAATGTTGTGGTGCCTATGATAGCCTACGCCACGGCTGATTTCGGAAACGTGATAATATTATTTTCAGTCCTAGGATTCCTCGGACTAGGCGCTCAACCACCACACTCTGACCTTGGTAGAATAGTATACGATGGCCTAAACTATATTCAGTTCGCCCCATGGTACCCTATACTTCCCGGGATCACAATATTTGTCATTGTACTCGCATTCGCGTTCCTCGGAGATTTGGTGCGGGATTTCTTGGATCCAAGACTTCGTCGCTAGTTCCTACCTAGGACTGTATAGATATGGAACACCGCGTGAAGCAAAATTTGTCTATTATCTACTGATCGGATTTCGCCCTGTAATAACAGTATATTGGTAACAATAGAATTTTTTTCTTTACCAGAATTTATTAATTAATGCCTTTAGTACAAAGGTTTTAATACAGAAATGTAAACCGATGCTAGGCGGAATATCTTTTTGTGGGTGAAATACTTCAAAATCCCTTTATCTGTGCTACTTTGACCACAGTTCCCTTACCCAGATATCTTAGCTTGTTTTTCTGTTTGACGAACAGTAATATGTTGATTAGCCCTATTTACTAAGCGTCTTTGCCGTGCACAGGTCGGGTGCGCTCTACGATTTTTGTTGTAGAACGGGGGCTTGTCCGCATCGTAATAATCCTATGCGGATCGGGTGTTGAGCAGTGTGGGCGTCTAATCAAAATGGGTCTTGTTTAGTAGGTACACCACGTGTTTCTGTGGGAGGTTGTTTTCAAAATTTCCATCGGGTCTTGTCTAGCGAAACCAGCCTCCTAAGTTCAATTAGAAATCCATAGGTCGTGAGAGGGGGAAGGCTGAACGAATGCCGAAATCTATCAGCAGTTCTATAATGAATATAGCATTATTATGCCTAAGCTTTAATATTTTCTTTCTATTATGAATGATATCTTTAGATTAGCTGGCGAACACCCCCTTCGGTTGGGTTGGATGTGCGTTGATGCATTTGTTTAGCCCGCATGAATGTCTTCGTTCTAGTGTGGGTGTGTTTTAACCGCGCCTAGGATAGTGGGTGTGCGCGATTTGGGGGTGGAGGGTTAACACTTATAGAGTTCACCGCGTTTTAATCTGGATGGCTACAGTGGATTTTAGGTTGTACTGGTGGATAAAACGCAACATGGGTGTAGCGAAACACAACCTTTCGTCGAGTGGGTTAAGCGAGCCCGATCTGGGTGAGATGGGTTTGGTCACCGATTATGAGGCGTTCAAAAGTTTCCCAGGGGAGCCAGAGGAGGAATTCAAACGCGCCGTTGCGGAGCTCTATGGTGTTGATAGTCACAATATTCTTCCCACAGTTGGGGGCACCGAAGCCATATACTTGGTGAACCTATACATGGGCGGGAAGACTCAGAGTGTGTTTGTACCCACACCCAACTACGAGCCCATGCTGTCCGTGCCCCGCCTACTCGGGTATAGGTTCGTGGACTCGCTTAACACTCACGCGCGTGTTTTGGTAAGCCTCACAGACTCGAATAACCCGACTGGTAGGTCGCTGTCCGAGGAGTGGGTGAAGTCTATTGTGGATCAGGTGGGTTCTGGTTCCTGTGTTTACATAGATGAAACTTTTAGGGAGTTTGGCTTCCCAGACGTAGTCAAAACCTGGTTCAATTTGGATCGCGATAAGATTGTTGTGTCAAACACTTTAACAAAGTTTTATGGGCTTGGTGGATTTAGGGTCGGTTGGATAATCGCCGGCGAGGACAAGATCCACGAGCTGGCTGGGCTCAAACCATTCATCACGGGTGAGGACGCTGCCTACTCACTATGGATAGGCGCCCAAGCAATTAGAAATAGGTCTAGGTTTGTTTTGAGGGCGAAGCGCATCGTTGAGAGGAATAGGAAGATAGTTGAAGAGTTTGTTGAATCAACTCGTGGGATTGAGTGGTCTAACCCTGATGCTGCACCATTCAGCCTTATTAGCTATAATGGTGGTGTTGCCTCCGAACAGCTTTGTTTGAGGGCGCTCAAGGAATACGGTGTGCTCATAGCGCCAGCAGAGTTCTTCGGCACCGGAAAGGGCTTCAGACTGTGCTTCACACACACAAATCAGGAGGAGCTTGTCGAAGGTTTAAAATCTCTTTCGACGTTTCTGGGTGAAGCGTTGAGGTGAACTCGAAGGCTAAGATTAACGCTGCGAGAAGAGCCTTAGAGTACGTGGAGGACGGTGACATCATCGGTGTTGGCTCGGGCTCAACGGTTTCAGTGTTCATAGACGAACTCGCAAAGAGCGGCAAAAAAATAGTTGCTGTACCAACCTCCCTAGACACCCTGCACAAACTAGCAGAAAAAAGAATAGCTATCACAACACTCGCCCACGCCGGCGGCCGCCTTAGGCTCACTGTTGATGGCGCAGATCAGGTCGACCCCCAGTTAAACCTTATTAAAGGTGGTGGTGGGGCGCTAACAAGAGAGAAAATCGTGGCCTACAGTTCTGAGCTATTCGTGGTGATAGTGGACGACTCAAAGCTTACACGTAGACTTGGCTTGGGCTTCGCCGTCCCAATTGAGTTTGTCTACGACGCTCACCCACTTATTTCGATGACTTTGAGCAAAGAGCTAGGGTGTACCCTCACCCTCAAATCGTGTGATGGAAAGCTTTCACCCCTTATCAGCGACAACGGTTTGGCGCTTGGAAACCTAATCTTTAATGACGGTGTGGAAGAGCCAATTAAAGCCGAGAACCTGATAAACACTGTGCCGGGAGTGTTGGAGAACGGCCTGTTCACTAAGCACAAGAATGAGCTGGTTATAGTGGGTGACGACCAGGGTTCAAGGACTCTAAAAAGGTGATTATCGGGTTGCGCGCCGCTCTCGAGGATGTGCTAGTGGCCGTAGCGAACCCAGCAACCCTGGGCGAAACGATAAGGAGCTTTCTGGGTACGGCTAAACCGATGCTCTTACTCACCTTTGCTGGCGACCCCAAAAAATACCTCGACGAGCAGGAAGTGGGTGGTGTGGATGTTATAGTGTTCAAGTTCAACAACGCACACAACCGTGTTCTAAACGCCCTATATTCCTATGTTTACGGTCTAAACGTGGAGCCCGTCTTCCCCTGCGGAGCCATCCTCCTAAGTAGGAGGGCTGCTGAGTGTGTATTAGCAACAAAGGGAAGGGGGTACACACCACTGATCAAAAGCATACATGTTCTAATGAAAAACAGTCGAAGTGTAAAGTTCGCCACGCTGCAAGCTGGGGCCGGCGCTCAAAAAGGCTTCCCAATAACCACATTCCTTCTACACGTCGTTCTAGTGGGGTTACTCGACTCATCACTACTCAGGTTTATGGTTGTAGGTCTAAGCGGCGTGCTTGTTAACCTCGGTGTTTTGGACGCCCAGGTTCACCTGCTGGGATTGTATTCGAATCCCTATTTGGCTGTCCCCCTCGCATTTGAGTGCTCCGTTATATGGAACTTTGGGTTCAACAACTGGTTCACGTTTAGGGCTGAAAACCTCAGAAAATTGAGGTTCGTTGAGTACAACGCCTCAACACTGGGTTCATTCGCTGTGCAGTTTATAAGCGTGTACACCCTCACCACACGTGCACACTTCCATTACCTTCTTGCAAGCGTCGTGGGCATAATCCTCGGCTTCTTTGTAAACTATACGGTATCACTGTGGATATGGAGAAAGCCTCAGCTAAACCCTTAAACCAACTGGTTTAGACGCTTATCTACCAATTCGTCACGCCGAGCCTCTTTTCCACCCAAGTCTTTGAAGCAGGGTGTCACCGGCATTAAAGGTCTTTTTGAAGCCCAAGTAGACGCCCAAAACGGCTATGAGTATCGATGTAACTAGGATGATGGCTATTTGAGCAGTGGTTAAAAAGAGAGACCAGCCAAAGGGAAGCTCAAATTGTACCATAACATTGTTGAGCTCGTAAAATATGGTTGTAAGTAGTGTCGACTGTGGGGTGGGGCCCAAAACAAAGTACACTGATAGCAGGTAGAGCACCCTCCTTAGTAACCACCGGTTCACCGCGTTAGCCATATCCCCCTCCAACCCGCTTTGATTGGTGGTTTGATTAGTTTTACGGTCTACGTGGCTCACCTAACAACGAGAACCGCGCAGGGTGCGTGTGACACTAGGCCGCTTGATACGCTGCCGAGAACCAGCTTTTTGAAGCCGCCAAGCCCCCTTGTCCCAACCACAATTAGATCCACATTGTTCTCGGCTGCATAGTCGGCTATCGCCTGCACAACTGAAGCCGCACCGTCCAGCACTACGTGCTCAGCGTTAACCCCCACTCTAGCCGCCTCCTCGGCTATTTCACCAACAACCTTCTCCAAGTACTTCTTAGTCTGTGAAAGGTACTCGCCTATACCGTAAGAGCCACCGCCCGGTATACCCTGATCTAGGAGTATGGGTAGCTGTACAACTGCGAGCGCGATGAGTTTAGCCCCAGTGGCTTTCGCAAGCCAGATGGCAGTCCTCGCTGCTTTGCGCGAATTCTCAGAGCCGTCCACAGCAACAAGTATCTTCCTGTAGAAGCCGCTTTCCACACGCTTGGTTTCTGCAGCTAACACCTGAGACATGATTCTCTACATTGGATAAGTGTTATAAGCTTTTTTGGATAGAGCATCGCCAGCCTCATATAATAATATGCAAAGCCCGCAAGGCTTTACCAGCATGGTTTAAAACCTATATAGTGTAGCTAAGCT
Source organism: Thermoprotei archaeon (assembly GCA_038884175.1). Classification (GTDB taxonomy): domain Archaea; phylum Thermoproteota; class Thermoprotei_A; order Marsarchaeales; family Marsarchaeaceae; genus ECH-B-1. The sequence goes on from JAVZKQ010000038.1 coordinate 15,952, forward strand.
CGTATAGGCTGCACATTATGGGGCGCGCACACTGAGTGTTCAACAATAATTTTTGTATCAATACTTATAGTTCCGTGGTTCTACTAGTATATCGTGTCGATTAGGAAGAGTGATGTTCGACTAAGCAGGATGGTGGCGTACACAGCCGCGATCGCGCCAATAGCCATACTTCTCGCCGCGCCGGGCGCTCCAGAGATACCCTTCCCACTGGCTCCATTCCTCAAGTTCGAGTTGTGGGAAATACCAGTTTACTTCGCGTTCTACTTCTTCGGTTTTAGAACAGCGCTGCTAACAGAGTTGGTGGTATACGCTGTGGTCCAGACACACCCAACAACCATACTTTTTGCGCCAGTATACAACTTGGTAGCCGTTCTCGCAACACTCGTAGGCCTACGCCTAACTGTGGGGATACCCAGATACGCTAAGCCTCTGGGTGTGGGTGTGAGTTCGGCTTTGCGGGCGGCGGTGATGGTGGGCTTTAACTACGTGTTCATCCAGCTGCCGATACCCTTCGGCTTCTCTTTAACCGCTAAGGCGGTGATCCCACTGCTTATACCCATAGCTGTCTTCAACATTGTTGTGACGATTTACTCGATCGGTTTAGCAATCGTGTTGCACGACATCGTTTGGAGAAGAATCCTTGTCAGAAATCAGACAGCTGTTCGAATGTGATTGGTATAGGCCACCCGAAAAAAGGCGTGCGCCCACCATTATGCGCTGATTGGTTAGCTATACCCCACTATTATGGTATTTTGGCTTCAACTTTTACGAATCCGCTAGCGGTCTCCGAGCTTTCAAACTTTAACCCGAAGGCTTCGAGGAAACCCCTGAGCCCCTCGGATGTGCAAAGCGCGCTCTCATAGCTATAGCCTGTACCAGCCATTATCACCTGAACTCTATCCTCCTCGATGTTGATGTCAACCATGCTTAAGGGTAACAGATCTTTGAACCGCTTTATAAGATCGCTGAGAGACTCTAATTTTCCAGCGTCCGACTTAATTAGTTCCCCGAAAACCTTTCCCTCTTCATACCACGCGTGTAACACCTCATCCTTCGAGTTTTTGAAGGCGACCTGCAACACCCTGTCAAGCAACGTCTCGGGTATGGGCACAGCCGAAATCGCCTTGAGGAACTCGAAGCCCTCTAGGATCTTATATAACTGCTCTGGATTCTTTCCTTTACGGGATATGTTTAGGTATGTCTGAATCGCTTCATTCGCAATCGCGTAGAGCGTCTTATTCTGTTTACGCGCCTCTTCGGCAAGGTCTCCTGCTAGGCCGGCGTCCACCGCTATATTCATTCTCGCCATACTCTGGTTGTAAACGCTCTACACCAAAAAAAGCTTTACATATTTCTCACACATCACAACAACCGTTCGCCGTCAACAAGGAATCCATATAGCGTGACGCTTCAAACCCTATTTAACAGTTTGAGCATGTTTTCAAGCATCACGCCACTATCACCACCCACCACCTCGGCGAACTCCTGTGCCGATTTGGTAGGAGTCTGGCCCTCGAATGCAGGATAATCGCTACCATAGATTGTCTTGGCGTACACTTCGGATATCCTGGGAAGGTATTCCTTCAAGCGTTTGGGTGGTATGCCCGAGAGCTCCAAGTAGACGTTTTCGTGAATCCTGCACAGTGTAAATGCTTCCTGAAACCATATTGGTCTACCAGCATGGGAAACTATTATTTTCAGCCTGGGAAAATCCACTGCCACATCGTCGATATATATTGGGTCGCCATATTTATTCCTAGAGCCCACTCCAACACTCGTACCAGTATGGAACATTACGGGTAAACCGTGGTCCTCAGCGAACTCGTAGACATCGAGAAGTTTACTGCCGGGCTTGTCCAAATACTCGTTAGGTCTAAACCAGTGGTGGACGGGGTGTAGTTTGATTCCGACAACTTCAAGCTTAGAGTATTGTTGCTCTAGTTCGCGCCTCACGTCGAATTCGCGTGTTGGGTTGACTCCCCCAAACAGGTAATAGAAGCCACGCATATTCTTCGCATACTCCGCCTGCTGATAGACACCTTCAACCATTAGATTGTTCGCACACGGATATGATGGTATCAGAACTATACCAACACACTCAACACAATCGTTAGAGAATGATTCGCTCATCCTCTCAGCGGGGGGCCAAACGTACGAGTCCAAGCCGACTCTACGCATATACTCATGGCACTGTTCCGGCATAGTGGATATACCAATATGTGTGTGCGCGTCCAAGTAGTGCAGCAATTAGCTCCCACCTTAAAGTGTGCTAACAATACTACCTCTACAATTCTACACTATTTAAAACGTTCTGATGGGGTTACATAGCGGCAAATGAGCAACACACATTCTAGAAACGGTTACTTTGCTTCCTCAGTTTGGATCAACGGTTTCCCCTGCAGCTGTTTTTCCGCCTCCCGTTTCACCTGTTGTAATCCCTCCCTATACGTGGGGTATCTGAATTCGAATCCAAGCTTCTTTATCTTCTCGTTGGACACAGCTTGGCTTATCGTGAATGAAGGGGCGATGAGCCTGTAAGCCGCACCAAAGCTTAGCCTCGCAAGGAAAAGGGGCACGTAGAGTGGAGGTGGGGCACCGAATATCTTAGAAGCCTCATCTAGGAAAACCCTGAGCAAGATCGGTTCGTCGTCCACAACATTGTACACCTCACCTGGAGAACACCTCTTATAAATATAGGAGATAGCGGATGCTACATCCTCGACATGTACAAAACTCACACTAATCCTACCGTTCCCAGGCACGTAAACCCTAGAGTGGTGGTGCATAGGTTCGAAGAACCTCTCCTTCCAAACGCCCCCCCAGCCATACACTGCGCCCAACCTCAGAATAGTGGCATTAACACCCTTGTTAACATAGCTTTGGATGACTCCCTCCCACTTTAGCAGCGTGTCCCCGAACCACGTGGAGCCGTCAACCTCATCCATTTCCCTGCTTAGTGACTGTCTAATCTCACCCTTGTACGACTCACTTCGCTTATAGGCGAGTGCGCCGCTCACACTCACAAAGCACGAGTCCAATCCCAGCCTCACGATTGCTTCAAGCACATTCCTTGTACCCTCCACACGTGACCTCTGCATTAGTTCGAGGTAGGAACCCCCCACCCTACCGTTAGGATACCTCTCACCCGCGGCGAACAGCACCCCATCTGGCTTGAGCGTTCCAAGCGCCTCCTCAACGCTCTGGGCCTCCAACAAATCCCCATATGCCACCCCAGCCAAACCCTCAGGTCTAACCTCGCTTTTCTTCCTCAGAAAACCGTAAACCTCGTGGCCCTCGCCCACGAGGCGGGCGGCCGCCCTGGAGCCTATGAATCCCGTGACACCGAAGACCAGTATCTTCATCAATAAAACAATACAATGCGGTAAATATATTTGTTTTGGAGTCGAGCTTTCCAACACACACTCAAACCATTGACGGTTCGCGCGTGTGACGCCGGCTTTGAGCAACCCTCTGAAGCCACACCCTAAACCCTAACAATTCATAGCCAACGTTTTCAGGGCGGACAATTATAACGTGTGAGTCCTCCTGTAATTGGTCTATTAGTTCATCAAGTCTGAGCCTATCGTAAGCCTCCTCCACCTTCTCTATGGCAACCCTAGTGTTGGGGTGCCTTGTAACAATCGAGCAACAATCCTTATATGGTTGCACTGTATGCTCGTAGAGGCCTATGCTCCTTGCGAGGTCGAGGGTTTCTTGCTTGTTATATGTGAGTAGAGGCCTGAATACCGGTAGCCGTGAGTTGTGATCCACGGCGGCTATGTTCTCGAGTGTTTGAGAGGCTACCTGGGCTATACTGTCACCAAAACTCACGGCTTTGGCGCCCACAGCTAAGGCAACCCTCTCCGCAAATCTCCTTATGAAATATCTGAACAACACAGGCTCAACCCTATCTACGAGCCTTATTGAGGCCAACTGGTACTTGGTGAAGGGTGTAGTGATAAGGGTGCTAGCCCCAGAGTATAGGGAGAGGGCTTGCGCCACTCGGAACACCTTCGAGTCGAGCACGTATTCAACCGAGGGGTAAGCGTAGAAGTGTAAGTATATGGGCGTCACCCCCCTTTTCATAAGGAGCCAAGCGGCCACAGCGGAGTCCACGCCACCCGAAAGTAGATGAACCACGCTTCCAGAGGAGCCGAGGGGTAGACCCCCAGGACCCTTACGCTTCGAAGTGTAAACCAGGAAGCCTTCCCTCACCACGTCTACGAAGATCTCTAACCCCGGGTGCTCCAAGTCTACCTCCAAACCACCAAACTGCTCCACATCGGCCCCAAGCCTTTTAGCTAGCTCAAGCGACCCAGTAACCCAATAATCACCAGCCCTCCGCACACGTATACCAAAGGTGCGTACACCTCTCCCACCAGCCTCCAAAGCCAATCTCACACAGTGTTCCTTAAGCGCGTCGTAATCGTGGGGTATGAGCTTCGCATTCGCATACCACGCTACACCGAAAACCCTCGACAGCCTACGCTCAACCTCACCCCAGGCGTCACCAGACAATTCGCCCACAAGCCTCGCATCAACGTGCCTCACACTGGACGCATACCCACCCACCGCACTCCTAATATTCTTTATCAGCAACCCCACATACCTACCCCTATTAGCACCCCGCAACGCGATCTCAGAATAGTGGGCTACAAACACGTCGCTCAAAGTGGATTATGAATGGGGGCGCTCCCCAAAGCTTTAACGCTTACTACAATCTATGAATCAAAGGAGAAGATTGAACCAACCGGACACCTAAAGCGTGGGTCTGACGTCGACCTATAGCTAACATGTGGCCGGTGAACGCTCTATTCTCATATCTTCAATATAGGGAATTATGCACAGGAACTCGAAAAGCGTATTACCATCGTTTATAAGTGCGTGAGGCACACTCCCCCCTATATACACGTATTCGTCCGCACCCACAGACCTCTTTGTTTCACCGGCGCACACAACACCTCTACCCGAAAGTATGTAGAGTGTTTCCTCGTATTTGTGAGTGTGCATGGGTATTATGCCTCCCG
>JAVZKQ010000039.1:0-20817 GCA_038884175.1 Thermoprotei archaeon
ATTTTTACCCTTAAATAGGCGGGGTCAATGGGTTTAAACAATGATTTATTCACTAGTATTCTATGGGAGGGGTCACAAAAACATAGTTGCTACTCACCCAACAACACTTGAATTCACTAAGGACACTTGGCTTACTCCACGTGGTGACTGTATACTTCTGGTTGGCTGTAGCCTTGCCGCAGCGGATCTACCAAGAGAAGTCAAAGCGGCAATCCAAAACGCTGCAAGCCTTAAATTCAAAATACACGTTGGTAACCTCGTCGACGAGGTAATTGGTTTCGGCGACCCAAGTCTAACTCTGACCGATGTCAAAAGTATGGTTATTAGAAAGAGCGCTTATGCGTCTCCGCGAACTGTTGCTATTTGTGCAAACAAGTCGGCGGGGGACATCGATAGAAAAATAGTGAAATACCTTAGTCAAGGTGAGACTGCAAAGGTCGAGTTGTTGGTGGACGTATCAATCTAATGCGACGTCGTAGCGCTCTATAAGACGTCTAGCAGCATATTCCAATACTCTTGTTTTTGTTATGTTGCCCACTTTTCCTAGACTGCTTAGTTTTTTAACTATGTCTTGTGTATAATCTTTTTTATCTATACTTTGAGCCAAATAAAGATGAATTATAGCATTTCTCTTGCATAGAGAGATAGCATTTTCAAGATACACTATACTATTAAATGGGAGATTCATTAAAACCCGGTCGTAGCGATTTTTTGGTGAAAAACAAGCGGCATCGCTATTATACGCCTTAACTAAACCTACAACTCTGTTTAATTCGATGTTCTTTTTAAGAAGGGCAATAGAGTGAGGGTTTATATCTACAGCATCAACCTTTGCTTTACTATATTTAGCAATTGTTATACTAAACGGACCCACCCCAGCAAATAAGTCTAAAACGTGTTCTCCGCTTGTGACAAGCTCGGATATCCGCCTTCTCTCTGTGGCTAATCTAGGATTAAAATATGTTTTCTTTACATCCACATAAAATTTTAACCCATTTTCAACGTGTATTGTTATACTTTTATCGGGACCATCGAGAAGTTTAAGAGGAGGGATTCGTTCGGTTCCTTCCAGTACACCAATTTTAAGGTAAAATGTTGTCAGGAAGCGATACATTGATTTAAGCCTGCGGACCTCGTCAGTGTACCTCACACCTCTTTTACCTTCTTTAAAAATGCAAATATCTCCAATGATGTCGAACGGCAGCCTTGGTTGTGGCCTAGAATAGCTTCTAAACAGCTTTGTTCTCACCACGTTTAAACCAAAAGTATTCGACATCACGAACTCGTGTTTAACGGGTAGGAGCACTTCTCCCTGCTCGGTTAGCTTGGGTTGAAATTCATCCGCGTAAAACCCATTCTTTTTAAGCCAGAGCCGCAAATCTTCCGCCTCTTGTCTTTGTACTCGCACTGCGTAAACCATGTTCGATATTATACCTTTTGTAACTAACCCTTAAAAACTACTAAACAAAACTCTTTTGACCTATGCGCGAAGGTGTATTCGAAGAAGGAGGAAATGTGACAATACAAGGCCACTTAGAGGAAATAAGAGATCTTGGTGGGCTGAAATTTTTGATTTTAAGAGATATTAAAGGAAGAGTGCAGGTGGTGTTTAATAAGAAAACCGCAGCTCGACAATTACTGGATTTAGTTGACTCTACGAGCAGGGAGTCAGTCGTCAAAGTGGTTGGAAGAGTAAAAAAAGACGATCGAGCTCCCATGGGATTTGAAATTGAGCCAACGAGCTTCGAAGTTATCTCAAAAGCTGAGAGCCCCTTACCAATCGACATAGTAGGGAAAACGGAGACGAACCTGGATACGCGTCTCGACTGGCGTTTCTTAGACCTTAGAAAACCAGAAGTTGCTGCCATTTTTAAGATTCAGAGCAAGTTGGGAAAAGCTATCCGAGAGTTTTTCGATAAAAAAGGGTTTTATGAGATACACACGAGCAAAATAGTCTCACAGGCTACTGAGGGAGGGGCAAATGTGTTCCCCATTTTTTATTTTAAACAAACAGCATATCTCGCCCAAAGCCCGCAATTTTATAAGCAGATGATGATCGCCGCTGGCTTTGAGAAGGTTTGGGAAATTGGACCTGTGTTTCGGGCCGAACCGCATCATACACCTAGACACTTGTGTGAGTATACGAGCATCGATCTCGAAATGGGTTATATAAAGAATCACTTAGATGTAGTCGATGTTGTGGAAGAGCTCATGACTTACTCACTTGATTACCTAAAACACGAAGCGCAGGAAGAACTGAGTTTACTGCAGAAGGAAATAAAAACACCGAGTCGACCGTTTCCACGTGTAACTATGCGTGAGGCATACTCGATTCTCTCTGACCGTAATGTAAACGTAGAGTATGGATCAGACTTGGATCCAGCAGGTGAAAGGGAGTTGGGGTTGGCGATTAAAGAAAAGTTTGGACACGAATTTGTATTTCTCACAGAGTTTCCATGGCGCGTAGCCCAATTTTACCACATGCGTAAAAGTGGGGAGCCAGAGTGGACAAACCGGGCTGACCTACTCTTTAAGGGCCTTGAAATATGCACCCTCGCCCAAAGAGAACATCGTTATGATGTACTATTGTCTCAGGCAAAAGAAAAAGGTCTTAACCCAAAAGATTTTGAGTTTTATCTTAATTTCTTTAGGTACGGGGTCCCACCACATGGAGGCGGTGCCTTGGGCATAGAAAGGATAGTGATGCAGCTACTCGACCTTAAGAATGTAAGAGAAGCAGTGCTTTTACCACGCACGCCTGAGCGGCTAATACCGTAATGCCCAAACTTTATATCTTTCTTTTGCTCTTTTTATAGGAGGCTGGATAATGAGTTCCAAGAAAAAGAAAAAGCAGGGTGCGCCTATGTCGAGTGCTGGTCTTGTTAGGTTCTATGAAGAATCAAACATAGGCCTTAAACTCAAACCAGCCTATATTATTGGCATATCGGTCGTGTTTACTGTGTTAATCATTCTCGCAGCTCACATACCAATATGATGTTCAAATATTTCGCTATACTTTGTTAGCTTATGCTTTAAGTGTGTTGTGTTAAGTGTGCTTGTACCTCAGGCCTAACGTTTATACTGTACGTTGAGAGATATACCACTCACGTGCTTTTTCAAGTATTTGCTTCTTCAAAAAATCCAACCCGTACATTGTTATGTTTGATATGCAAATAACGTTAGTGGGTATTGTGGTTAATTCGTCTGCGTGTGTATAGACTTCTATGAACTCTAAACCATCCAAAATACTTTTTATTGAATTAAGAACAGTTTGTTGATACGTAAGCAGATATCCAGCTTTTTCAGTCGGATCAATTAAAAAAATAGCCAAATTTGCTAGGTGCTTTAACGCTGCTATGGCTCTAAGCTCAATATTGTTTCTTTCCTCGAGTGGTCGGTCGAGTAGGCCAGGCGTGTCATAGATAATTGTCCGGATAGAACCTTCTCTTAGTTCCCCGGCGTTTATTTCTTTTGTGGTAAATGGGTATGATCCTATTCTGATCTTTCGGGAGGTTAGGTTTGATACAAGCGAAGATTTACCTACGTGGGGTGTACCCACGATGACAACTTTAAAAACGCTTAGGTCGATATCTGGTAGATCGATGAGTAATGTCCTGTATGTCTCCATTCTAACAAAAGCGGGCTTCAGACCTTTTATGATTGAACCAGCCCTCCCCAAAAACTCTCTTTTTAGCTGATTTGCATTTGACGGATTAGCTTTAATCTGTTGTATATAGTTGTATTTAAGTTTTTTAAGTAGCATTATGGAGTTGAGAACACTTTCTATATCTAATCTTAATTGGTTGTACCCTCCGTTATAGATTGAGTCACTTAAAGAAATATAAAACTCATGTGCTGACTTAACCTGCCTATACAATGCTGTAAATCTTTTCATCTTGTTTTCGTAAAGTTTTACAAAAAGTTTTATTTTGGTGCTTGAAGCCCTTAGGGGGTCACTGTGTTTGGATAGATTTATAGTGGCTACTCTTCTAAAAATCGAATTCTCTAGAGAATCCAAATCCGGTATTTCACCCAATTGGCGAAATGGGTTCCGAATGATTATCTGGGAATCTTCCATCTTCTTGACTTCCATAATACGCCGCCAGAATATTTTATCTCTACAACCCTGTGATAGGGAATATATTTTGCACTTATTCCTGTTCCCACCCTAAAATAGTCTTTTGCAGCATCCGTGATCTCAGTGATTGGAGCCACTTCTAAAATTAACCCAGGCCGTGTCCTGTTTATATATATGATTTCACCGTTCTTATTGGCGGATCTATCCCATAATAGTTTGTTAATTGCTTTTCTTATTTCGGAATACACATATGTGTTACCTTAGCATGAAAATAAAAGTCTTAAGAACCGAGCAGAGATAGGCGCTTGTCCTAGGGGTACAAGTACTGCGTATAAGCTGAGAGGTATTGATGCTAATATGGTGTGAGATTAATATGTTTGGCGTAAACTAATTAGAATAGGATCTCGATGAGTGAAAATCAACATGAAAGGCGTATCGTTGTTTTAGATACTTCCGCCATTATATCTGGGTATATTAATCCATCGTATGAAAACTATACAGTTAATGGTGTTTTATATGAGCTAGATAGATTTAAAGTAGAGTTTGAATCGTCGCCGCTTTCGTTATTTGTAAATGTGGTAGACCCAAGCGAGGAGTACATTGTCTCTGCTAGGCTTTCAGCGTCGAAAACTGGAGATTCTGTGCTATTATCAAAGACAGATTTGTCTCTGATCGGCTTAGCGCTTCAGCTTCAGAAGACGGATGGGAGGCGTGTCGAGTTGGCTACGGATGACTACGCGCTTACCAATGTAGTCAAGTTTTTGGGGCTAAACCATTCATTTATTGGGGTGCGTAAGCCAGTTTTTAAACTTATTAGATGGAAGTGGTTTTGCCCAGCTTGTCATCGGGTTTATTCTAATGGGGAAATGGTGTGCCCTGATTGTGGCGAGAAACTAAAGCGAAAACCCAGATGAGCAGAGGCGTTTATTTACTACAGTTTGGGGATTTTAGGCAGCTATCAAAGGCTGAAGCCTACGCTTTTGTCATCCAACACCAATTAAAACCCGTCCATGAAGATCTTAGCTATATGATAGTCGAATCACCGAAGAGAATAGATTTACAATTTGGGTCCATTCTTCGCGTCGCAGAATATTATTCAGACATTGAGGGTTTTGCGGATCTATTTAGTGATGATCTTTCTTACTTCGGTGACAAAATAGAGTGGAGCGTCATTTTTTTCCATGAGTGTAGCCAAGAGGCAGAGAGACTAAGGCAACAAATATTGTTGCTTATAAAAAAATTTAATAAAAAATCCATCTATATCAACCCAACATCTCTTTTTTCTAAGCAAGGTGGTATAAGTTTGACAAGAGCTATAAGAAAGAACCTCGCTGCTGAAGGTTTCGAATTCGTACTAAGCCGATGGGATAATAAAATAGTGGTGTGGAGAACAATTAAACACTTAGACCTGCAAGGGTTTAGGGAACGAGATCTCGCGAGGCCCTATAAGAATCCGCTTATAAGTATGCCCCCCTGGCTTGCTAGGTCAATGATCAATATGGCCTCACCCTCGTTAGGCGCTAAACTTTTGGATCCCTTCTGTGGTACAGGCACAATTCTTATTGAGGCTGTAGACAGCGGATTGAACGCGTATGGTGTAGATTTGGATCCCCATAATGTAAATGGCTCTAGAGAAAACCTTAATTGGTTTCAAATCAAGAAGAAGAAAGCCACGTCGCTGGTGATTTTAGCTGATTCTCGCCACCTTGACGAACACTTTCCAGAAGATTACTTTGATTTGGCGGTGACAGAGCCCCCCTTCGGTCCTCCTTTCAATAAGAGTGTGAAGATAAACGAGGTACGGGCAATAGCAAGTCGGCTCAGCGAACTGTACATAAGGGTGTTTAACAGCCTCTCAAAAGTGTTGAAAAAAGGCGGCGTCGTCGTCTTCACCCTTCCTTCTTGGAGATTAAAATCCGGAGGTCTTTACGAATTAAGAGTTGAAGATATACTTGGTAAAAGTGGACTTGAACCAGAAAAACGTATTGGTAACGCAATTCTACCAATAAGATGGAGTAAACCCGACAACATAATCCAGCGGGTGATTAATGTTGCGAGAAAGCCGTCATCCTAGAAATCCCTAAATGTATGTTTGACGATTAGAACTAGACTAAAAATGCCTTTGAGACCAGGGAGATGCTATAGGAGAATAGATACACCCCCCTATACAAGGAAAGAGTATATACCAGGCGTTCCCAATTCAAAAATAACCAAATTCAATTTTGGTACATCTAAAAATAGTTTTGCGTATAGACTAGATTTGGTGGTCACACATCAGGGTCAGATTAGACATAACGCATTGGAGTCGACAAGGATGGCTGTACACAAAATTCTTTCAGTGTTCGGAGAGGAGAACTACTACTTTAAAGTAAGAAAATATCCGCACCAAGTGATAAGGGAAAACAAGATGATGGCTTTTGCAGGCGCCGATAGAATGCAGCAGGGTATGCGGTTATCATTTGGTAAACCGATTGGCTTGGCCGCTCGAGTAAAAAAAGGAGACGTACTCTTCACGGTTGGTGTGGATGAGAAGTTTCTTACCCAAGCCAAAGAAGCCTTTAGGATCGCCCAAGCCAAACTCCCACTAGAAACAGTGGTAATTATATCAAAGGTAGATGGCGCGCATACATAGTGACTCTAGCTGAAAGCCAATACGATTTTGAAGTAGATAGGGTCATTGACTGGATTAAGCAGAATGGGTTTAAGAGAGTTTTACTGCAATCCGCACCAGGCTTAATACACTATATGCCTGCAATAAGTGCGTATATTAAACGTGCAATTAATGTGGACGCCGTGGTTGATGGCAGAGGTAGATTCGGTGCGTGCGATGTGTACACTGTTCTGAACGGTTTTGATGCGGTCGTACACTTTGGCCACACAGGCTTCGTCAAAACAAATTATCCGATTCTATATATCCCAGCATTCTCCAAAATTGACGTTTCACGATTGTTCCCTAGGATACTCGATGCGCTATCACACATGGAAAAAATTGGGCTTGAGGCATCGATACAGCATGTTAAGGTCCTCCCAGAGCTCTACGAATACTTGATTAAAAATGGTAAAAAACCCTTCATGGGCCAGCCGGGTAAAAGGTGTTTGTATCAGGGCCAGGTAGTGGGATGTGATTATCTTTCTGCTATCAGGGTTGACTCTACAGTAGAAAGCCATGTGATAATTGCTGGCGGAGAATTCCATGCTGTTGGGCTTGCGCTTTCCGTTTTTAAACCCGTGCTACATGTTGACCCTTATTACGGGAGTGTTGAGTGGGTGTCCAGACAAAAAATCGATAGGATTAACAGGTTTCGTGGGTTTGCGGCATTAACTTTGCAATCATCAAACAAAATAGCATTAGTGGACATCAATTTACCAGGTCAACATACCCAATTACTACTTGAAAAGCTAAGATACTTTTTAAAGCGTGTTAAACCCTCTTCAGAGATAGACTGTTTTACTGTAGAGTTGTTAACAGACCAATTTCTTCTAGGGCTTAAGGAGCTCGGATACGAGGTTGTTGTTACGGCTGGCTGCACAAGGTTTGCGACCGATGATTTCGATAGGTCGCCTATACCCATATTTGAAGCTAGAGAGATTTACGGTCTGTTTTTGAAAGGTTTAAACGTGGATAGGGGGGTGTTTATCTTACAGTGAGTGAGATAGTTTTACCAGGCGATGATATAGGTGTGGTTGAAGAGTATCTTGGCGAAGGATTCGTTTATGAGCACAACGGTGTATTGAGGGCGGCGACTGTGGGCGCCGTCCAGCGTGACCCAGCAAAACATATACTAAAGGTCATCAGGAAAACTAGAAAACCGAGTATACCAGCAAAGGGTGACCTTGTCTACGGTGTTGTGAGCGACGCTAAACCCAAAATGGTGATTGTTGACGTTGTTTCAATGGATAAAAACGTGTTTCAGCCTCCTTTTACAGCTCTTTTACCAATCTCGATGATAAGCACAGAGCGTGTGGAATCAGCAGACTCGCTTTTTACCGAGTCAGACATAGTTGTTGCTAGGGTTGAAAGCACCAGCCCGCCATTCATACTTTCGACCAAGTCGCCGGAATTTGGGGTTATACTTGCAAGATGCAGAATATGTGGCGGGATACTGGAAAGCGACTCCAAGACACTCTTCTGCCCCAATTGTGGGGTGAGAGATAAGAGAAAGTTAAGCTCAAATTATATCCTAAAGAGGCATGGTGGGGGAAGTAAAGCTGGTGGGAGACTTGGAGATACTAGAAAAGATTCTTAGCGAGAATTCATCCGAGTTTATTTTTAAGGGTGAGGACCACACGATCGCTAATATACTCTCTTCAGAGTTAAGAGAGGTTCGAGGTGTTTTGCATAGTGGCTATAGGATTCCTCATCCTTTGAGTAACGAAGTTGTAGTATACGTGCAGACGGATGGGTCGATTAGCCCTAAACAAGCAGTTAAGTTGGCTTCAGACAAATTGGTCAGTGAGTTAACAAAGCTTGTTGACCTGGTTAGCGCTCATGTCGACTAAACCCATATTCCTCGACAAAAAGTATACCGTTGTTGGCGATGCAGTGCTCAACGCGGCAGCCACTATTAGCACCGTTGCCGTAGGTCAACCTAAAAGTGTAAGGGTTAAAAACAGCGTTCTTTCTCAGGCCTTCAAACGTTTGGCCATAGCAAAGCCATCCCATCATGATTCCCATACACTTGCAGAGATGTATGAGGGTTTGGTGGGGTATGCATACTTGGATTTAGGGATATCATTCGAGGGTCTAACTACTAGTTTGCTAAACCAACTTCAAAAAACTAATTGTGAAGAAGAGGCTTATGCCCATTTTATACAGGTGCTTTTTGAAGAAGTAAGAAAGCGGGTGTGATGTCTCTTTGAGATTCTGCCCACATTGTGGTAGCGTGTTAAGAACTCAGAGAAAAGCTGGTGTCATAGTTCAAATATGTCCTAAATGCGGTTATGAGGAACCAGTAACAAAAAAGAGTTCGGATTCTCCTCCAAAACCTGCACGAGTAAGGTCTGATCAACCAGCAATAGTTGAAAATGAAAGTTCGAATACCACGTCGTTGTCAAAGACAAAGGCTGTTTGTCCTAAATGTGGAAACGGTGAAGCATATTGGTGGATGCAACAGACAAGGTCAGCGGATGAGGCAACAACAAGATTCTTTAGATGTACGAAGTGTGGTCACGTATGGCGGGAATATGATTAATCTGTGAAAAACCCCGCCTAAACACCCGATCCCACCTAGTTTTATATTCAAAGACCCGTCAAATAGTGGGATATTTGCTGAAAAAGTCTATATATCACTTGGCTCAACTTGTTTAGGGATAGTATTTGATAGAGGCAGTCTTCCCGCAAGCAAAAGAATGGGCGGCCCTTTTCTCTAGCGTTTCAAAAATAGTGGACGAAATATCGGTGTCATTCAAAAAGGAAGGTGTATCGGCGAGAGCTATGGATAATGCCCACCTCTCGATGGTTGATTTTTCCATACCGAAGAACGCCTTTGAGTCCTATACGGTGATAGAAGAAGCGATTCTCGGTATTAAACTCGACGATCTGAATAGTGTTTTAAGGCGTGCAACAAAAAACGATAAACTCAGCGTCTCATATGATCCGAGTGAAAGCAGTTTGAAATTGAGCTTTATAAGTCAAATAAAACGTGAATTCGTTGTTAATCTAATAGAGTTAGGCTCTAGCGCGCTACCTATGCCTAATCTTTCGTATGAAGTAACTGCTATAGCTGATCCTACAGCGTTAAAAGAGGCTATAAAAGATGTGGGTGTTGTAAGTGACTATGCAACTTTCGAAGCAGAGTCAAACGCCCTATATATTAAATCAAAAAGTAGTAGAGGTAGTGTGTCATTAGAATTTACAAAAGAGAGTGGATATTTACTTGATTACCAAATTAACTCCGATAAAAAGAAAGTTCGTGCGTCATACGGTATTAAATATTTAGAATACATAACTAGTGTAGATGACGCTGTTTCTGTTTCTATAAGTTTTTCAAACAGCGCGCCACTAAAGCTAGAGTACCAAATCCCAGGTGACATTAAGCTCTCTTTCCTGTTGGCGCCTCGCGCGGATGAAGAATAAACATTAAAACACCCCCACCTCTCCACCAGTCCTCTACGTAGCTAAAATGTACATTACTTTGCTACATGGCTAAAGTCGATTTATTTGTAAACTCTACATTAAAATCTCGGCGTATTAATACTTAAAATAAGACGAATTGTATTATCACAACATAGGCTGAATTATGTTGGTGCTAGAATCTGCTGCCGTTCTGATATTCTGTGTGGTGCTTAGAATATTCTTTAACCGTTTAGCCCTCGTAAAGCGTGATATTAAATGTTTTTATAAGGTATTTAGTAGTGGTGATAGAATGTATGGTTAAAGAAATGCCGCGTGAGGCTATATTAAAATCAATTTTAGGCGAGTATTATCAAAATAATTACTCAAAGATTTATAATCCATTAAACTTAAGCGGTCGGGAATTCGGTTTTAACTTTTTTGGCGACTCTTTCAAGCGGCATATTAGTTTTACCAGGTTTGAGGAATATGTGTCTTACGTGCAGAGCATGGTACCAAAAGACGTTTATTATAGTATAGCCACCTATCGTGAGCCAACACAGCCTATGAATGCCAAAGGGTGGGTTAACGCGGAGTTACCTTTTGATTTGGATGCTGAACAATTGTTGAGGACAAATGACGAACAAATAAGGTCTGGATGGATATCCCCAAGCGTATATGAAGAAATAAAACGTCGGTTCTTATATCTATTAGAAAACTTTATTGAAGCCGATTTTGGACTTGATGAAAAGGATTATATAATTGTCTTTTCAGGAGGGAGAGGGTATCACCTTAGAATAATGACTGAGCCATTTGTTAATTTCGACCAGAAACTAAGAAGGCAAATAGTAGAGTACATATCGATAGGGTATAAGCCGGGTAGTTCTCTTATCCGTTCAAACGCTTTTCAACCGTTCTTACACGATTATGGTTGGAGTAGGAAGTTGTTTGAACAAATACGAAATATGGATCAACAAAGCCTTGCAGAGCATGGCTTATTGTCAGATTCAACGGTAAAGAGGGTTATCTCAGCCTTTAAAAAGGCGAGGACACCTTCAAGTGTCCGTTTAAATAAGTCGGAGTACACCTCAATGAAGAAGCTTTTCGATCTTGCCTTAGATGTTTGCACGGTCTCTATAGACGAGCGGGTCACCGTAGATATAAATAGACTTTTAAGAGCGCCGGGCACGGTTCACGGAGGCTCGGGACTTGTGTGTAAAATCCTTAGTAAAAATGAGGTAGAAGGGTTTGAACCCTTTAAGCATGCTCCAATGATTACGGCGTCAAGAAAAAAAGTACGTGTAAAAAAGGTGCCTTTTGATGTGACAATCAATAATGAAACCGTGTCGCCTGAGCTTAATGGCAAAGTGGTTGAATTAAATAGTGCTCTCACGTATTATATTGTTGTGAGGGGAGGAGGCGAGTTTGTAGATGAAGCCGTATGAAGCGCTTGAATATGTATCGAATGCTATAAACTCGGAATTCGGGACGGACACACTTCAAAAACTTGATGACGAGTTTTATGACAACGTTTTTAGATTTGCTGCCGACAAAAACGATGAATTAACCAAACACTTTACAAAACTCCTCTCTGACCATCTAGCATTACTCTTTGCTATCAGGCTCACAAAAGTCATAAGTGGGGCAGAGAGTAAAAACGCGACTAGGAAGGAGAAGTATGTTTTTCATAAGTACGAGGAATTTAGGAGAAGCCTAAGGATGTTTATTAACACGGTACAACAACGTTCTGATGAGAACGTCTCTAATAGGGTCCTTGTTATATTTAACACACAATTAGAGCCCTTTGTTGATTCGGAGCTTAACAGCTTGGGCCCCTTTGAAAAAAATGATATGGCTTATATACCACAGGAGGACGCATTAGTCTTGTCAAGGTACGGAATAGTCGATGTGTTATTAGGAGAGTGATAGTTTGAAGATTCCTAAGTCGATTAACACCTTCTGTCCTAGGTGTAGGGCGCACACTGTTCATCAGGTGAGCCTATACAAGGCGGGTAGAAGAAGGGCGTTGGCATGGGGCGAACAACGCCACGCTATGGAGAATAAGGGCTACGGTGGGTCGAAGAAACCCATTCAGCGAAGGCTCGCCAAAGTAACTAAAAAGGTCACGCTTAAACTAAAATGTGAAAAATGTGGCTATATTCTTCACAGGAAGGGTATAAGGTTAAAGAAGGCTGAAATTGTTCAGTGATTAAAGATGCCGCACAAAGAGCTTATCCCCAAACCCCGTTCAAGGTTTTATGATGTTAAATGTAAAGAGTGTGGTAACACACAAACGATCTTCTCTCATAGTTCAATAGAGGTCAAATGCTTAATATGTGGTGCCGTACTAGCAAAACCCACTGGTGGAAAAGCTGAGATTATAGCTGAAATAATTTCGGAGCACTAGCCTACTTTAATGATGCAAAGTAAATTGTGCCAATGATTGTAATTAAGAGTGACACTATTCCAAGCGTTGCTAGTGCAGCTGCATAACGTCTCTCACCCACCGTGGTGGCTGCTCGAAACAAAGCCATAAACCCCACGGTCCCAAAAACCAAAAGCGCTCCCATAATATAGGTTTCCGCTTGAAATTGATAGCTTGGCGTAGGCGCCACAACAAGTATCCCACCATTTGAGTTTCCGCCTTCTGGAGGTACTCTCTGCACTAGGTCAAAGAGGCCTCCACCCAGAAGTGCGATAACTAAGATTACTACCAAGTATTCAAATACTGATGATAATACTTGACCCGCTTTATCATAGAAATCAGAAATTTTTTTCAAAAAGCTCATATTAGCAGTCAAATTTTAGAGTTTACTCGTAAATTTAAGTTTGACCATACTACCATTGTTTAAACACACTTATTTATGTGTATAGTTGCCCACAAGTTATGGGTGCTGATTCAGCACTTAGATATGCCTGCGGCGTCCAAACACAGTTTTTACTCTATTTTGTGGGTGTTTAACCATTTCTCGTACGTTGTTCTAAACTTCAGTTTTAAGTATTTGTCCTCTGGGGAAAATTTCGGTGGATGAGCAGACTGGGTACTCTGCGAACACCTGGGGCATTTATTTTTCAAAGTGTAAATGCCACATGAACCGCATTTGTGCATGATCGACCTCACACATCTGATTGATGTTTGGCCTTATTTGAGTTTGGTGAAAGATGCTTGTTTGTTCTATGAGGCACTGCATCCTTGTGTTGCTAGGAGTCTAAGGTGAGTTCCAAACCCAACTTTGTGGCTATGTCTTTTAATTTTACCGGTATCTCCTTAAGCAGATTATTGATTGTTTTGGGTTTCTCAGACACAACCTCACATGCATACCGCGGAGAAGCAACAACGTATACTCTTGCCCTAACATTTCTAGAGTTGAGAAACGTTTCTAGTTCTATTAGCGCCTCCCTGATCAGGTTGGCGCCTCCTTTTTTAGTGGTTTGAAGTTGAAATTCGAGTTTACCAGAGTACTCCTTAACCTTAACTATACGTTTAGCGTATTCAGCTAGCTTCTGAGAAATCGAACTATCTAGACCAAGGTTCTCTAAAGTGGTAGACCCCTCGGTAGCAGCCTTTTCCAAAATGCTTAAAGGATCCGGATTAGACATGAATACATTTAAGATTTTAGTTTTATCTTCGGCTTGAAGTTTAATTTCACCGAAAAATTCCTCCATTATTTTAAAGAATTTGCGCTTTCTTTTCCACGCTTTCATCATAACATTTCTTTCGGAGGGTGTAACCCTTTTTAGAGAGAGGTCTATCTGTCCTCTTTGAGGGTTGACACGTATAGCCCTTAACACGACCCTCTGCCCCGGATTTATGAATTTTCTTATATCTGTGACCCACCCTTGACTTATCTCGGAAATAGGTAAATAACCTCTTTTGCCACTGTGGCTCTCAATTTTAACGTACGCCCCATGATCAAGTATATCTGTCACAACAGCTATAACCAATTCGCCCTGAGACGGCCATTCTGATCCAAGTGTAACTGACACGCCATACTATACACTCTACCAAAAAATAAGCGTATGCTAATGTTTAGTTGGTGCTCAAATCCTCCAGCTATTTAGGATATGTTGGCTTATCCTACCAAGGGGTCTGTTTAAGACGCAATATATACGCTCCTATATTTGCGGCTAAGTGTATTAACGGTATAATATAGAGTGAGGTTATAACTATTTGTAGTTGGAGTAGGGGAGGTATCATATCGCCAAAAACCGTAAAATTATTTCCAACTATATAATTAAAAGCTCCTGAGACGAAATATGCTCCCAACACAAAGTCGAGCTGATCCAATAATGGTGCGGGGTGACCACGCGGTAAACCGAGTCTTCTTTTAATAAAGGCACCAACCAAGTCGCCTATTAAAGCACCGATAGAAAGCGAGACGCCTATTAATAGTTGACTTAAATGACGATTAAATACATACTCACCGTAGCTTATCACTGTTCCGCTAAAGACACCGAATAAGAAGCCTTCGACTGTTTTGCCATCGCCAAATATCCTTTTCCCATCCCTAAGATTCACACCATGATCTATTGGATGGCCACGCTTTACGAGGACTGGTGCACCATTAGCCACCATGGCTGGTAATAGGTAATAGATGGTGTTTAAAAGAACCACAAGAATGTTCAGCTATGTTCACCAACACGAAAACCAAGTTTATCTATCGTATAAGAGTAGCTTTTGAGTTTTAACCCGTCGCGTAGTAGCGCTGCATCAAATTGGTTTCGATTACCCCTATGCCTGCTCAATTCCACTACAGTATCAGAGAAATAGTTAAGTACGCCGGCAGCCAGTATTCTTCCGCCCTGCTGGATATCCGCCGTATATATAATTGTGAACCCAATACGTTCACGGAGGCTATGAATTTCTGCTAGCATCCCCGAGAGTAACCTGCTCCTGTACACCGCAAGTTCAAAGTTTTCCACAACATAATTCCCATAACTCCAAATTGCCTCATCCAAGATAAAAATAGATGGTTTAAGCTCTTCGAGTAGTTGGGGTATCTTGGATTCGGCATTTCTATTATTAGGCCTCATAAAAGTAATATTCTTTAAAACCCTTTTTGGGAGCTTATAGTTTTCTACTAGGTTATTTGCTAGATTAAACGACAAATCGCCCTGCGTCATCGTGTACAACACCGTCATGTCTCTTAACGCATAGCTTATTGCAGCCAACATACAAAAAAGCGTCTTCCCAGCGCCTCTAGAGCCTACTACTAAATACGTTGTCTTGGTTTCGAGCCTCCCAAAGTTTAATTGAGCCATCGGGTCAAGTGTATTATCCGTCATATAGCAGATTTATTCCCCCAGCAGCTTAATCAATTCTTCAAAACCTATTGAGCGTAATATATAGCTTTGGAACCATGTGGGGAAGCTTCTAACCACGTAGTGATATTGAAACCTGCGATCCATCAGGATCCCAACACCTTTATCGCTCGGCCCCCTTATCACTCTTCCTATTGCTTGAACAGCCTTCTGGGTAGCCCAGCTTATATAGGCTGGCTCTCCAGGGTTTGAAATGCCTAGACCTCTATACATTTTCTCACGGGCTACCAACAATGATTTTGGGAATGGAAGAGCTAGACCAACTACCAACACAACATCCAGCCCACCGGGTATTTCAGACCCCTCTCCCTCTCTTCCTCCTTGAACGCTCAACACAGCCCTATTTTCATGGTATCTGAACTCTACAAGGCTAGGTGATTGGCTTATAAAAGCGATTTCTGGGTGCTTTTCGAATATGGTTGATGCTATTTTGTTAAGATACTCATATGAAGGTAAGTAGACGCCTAGGTTCCTAGTTTTTTCCCATAGTCTAAGTATACGATCACACGCCTTAACGTAGTTTTGAGTGGTACGCTCTGTGTATTTTGTGCTGAAATCGTTGAGTATAAATATTTTTAACTGGTCTTTGGTGTACGGTGCAGGTAGTTTTTCGACATAAAGCGGTGCATCATAAACTATCCTCTTATACGTCTCAATCGACCCTGGGGTGGCGGAGACCAAGACGCCTCCACTGAACGCTTTAAACCTGCGATTCAGGTGTTCTTCAGGGTATCCTAAATACCCCTCGCATTGATTTTCCCGGACGAATAGCCTATCGTAGGTGGCTTCCCACAGCAGCTTAATAAGGTTATATTCATTTATAACCTTCCAGGCTAAATGGTTGTTCTTTGAGTCGAGTAGTGATAATATTTCTTGATATACATCTGCGATAAAATTCTCTACGTCACCCAACCTCGCTAATAGTGTTCCCTTCGACCACCTAGTCTTAGCCACAACGATTTCACGAATCCTTTTGCATGCAGATGATTTGAAGTCCAAGCTGAAGCTAAACACACTTACACCGCTGTGGATTAGGTTATGGCACTCATCCACCAGTAGGAAGCGGTTGTCAACAAACCGTGAGATCTTCTTCCAACTGTTGTCGTAAAGCAGGTAGGCTTGGGTTGCAAGCACGATCTGAGCGTTGTCCGCGCTTTGCCACGCTGCCTCATATGCACAAACGCCTCGTGTGCGTGCATCTCTCACCAATTCGTCCACATCGAGTAGCCACGGCGAGTAGTCGGCACTTGGCCTCCCATAGGCACAAGCTCCCCTCATACTCCTTATGCGGCATATTGTTCTTGGTGAAGCAAAATTGTCGGAGCAGCAAAACGCATCGTGGCTACCCACCACCACACTCCTTGCGGCTGTACCAATCCTTTTGAGCTCGTTTATAACCCTTGAAATCTGCTTGTAGGTCATACAGAAGATGGCTGACCTCACACCTTGTTTGGCCAAAAGGGCTGCGGCAGTGGCGATACAAGTAGTCTTACCGACCCCGTTAGCCGCTTCAATAAGCGAGTATATATGCCGTTCACGCGTCCTAAATATAACATCCAAAATTCTTATCTGGGTTTTTGTTAGTGTGTAGGGTAAGCTGGTATATAACTGGTCTATCTCCAACTCGATTAAAGATTTCATATGGACTTAATATGATACCTTTTCGGAGATCAGCTCTGGCATAAAGATTGATCTTGCTACCGCTGCGACATTTTCTCTCTGGTCTGCAAGGGTATACACCCTTAGTACTACCATATATCGGCTTAGCGCCTGTGCTAGTGGAGAGATGTGGGAGGCTTCGTATTCAGTCTTTGTTTTCTCATCATAAACAGTTAGACTGAAGCTGTCTCTAACTATGTTGTTTAAAGGTATCGTGGGTAGAGTTGGTGTGTCTATAAACACGGTGTCAGCATCCACCTTAGCTTCCTCAGCTATTGTGTCAACCAATGCGTAAAGTATCTTTTCGTTGTTAAATATTCTGCTTTGTGGGTCAATTTCATGTCTTACAACTTCATAGCAAGATTTGAGTAGCTCTCTCCTGTTTAACATTCTAAACAAACGTAGTGCGTTTTTATTTAGTTTTTCACTTTTGGCTAACTCGTGGACTCTAGACCATACGTAACCGTCGTCAAGCTTAAGGTATTCGTCCACATTTATGTCTTTTTCTATGCCAATGTCAGCCGCGGTATACCTTAGGATTCTATCAAACATTATTTCAGCGGCTCTCACAGTCCTGTGGTAATACACTGCTTTGAACATTTCATAGCGCGCAATAATGAACTGTTCTAGGGCGTAAAGAGCGTTCATGTTTATGGCTATGTTGTCCGATTTCACCAGTAATCCTTCGATTAGCCTTCTTTGGTCAACCTTACCATAAGGGACACCCGTAAAGTATGAATCGCGATTAAGGAAATCCATCTTATCCACATCAACCTGTCCAGCAATTATTTTTGTCAAATACTCTTGACTGTTATTATATGGGCTTCTACCCACCGCAAACTTCGATAGAGAGTTTTTGCTAAAACCTGCTGCCTCAATTACGTCACCAACGACACTCTCATTGATCAGTTTAATTGTCATGTCTTCGTGTGTATAACCAGTTACCTGTTCCAGCACGTTCTCTGATGAGTGGGAGAAGGGACCGTGACCCAAATCGTGGAGTAAAGCAGCCAGCCTTAAAATTTGCTGCGTATCTTTATCAATAAGTTCGAGATTAACAAACCTCTCACCAACAAGGCCGGCTAGATGCATTGCGCCTACAGAGTGTGAGAATCTGCTGTGTGTGGCAGAAGGGTAGGTATAGAAACCCATACCAAGCTGTTTCAACCTGTGTAAGCGTTGGAAAGGCTCGGTGTCTATTATCGCTTTTTCACTATCTGTAAAAGGTATGTAGCCGTGAATTGGATCCATGATTTCGCTATAGAAAAGCATATTCCCGCCCAAGATAATCATAATTAAGTAATACAAAAAACTAGTGGGTGTTAGATTGTGCTAATTGTCTTCGAAGGTATTGATGGGTCAGGGAAAACCACTCAAGCTAAGATTTTGACCAAGCGGTTAACTGAACGTGGTTTAAAGGTCTTCTACTCGAAGGAGCCTACGGAAGGTATTATTGGTAGGTTTATAAGAGAAGAAGTACTCTCTAAGGGCCGAATAACAGATCCTCGCTCGATTGCGCTGCTGTATGCCGCTGATAGATCAATTCACTTAAACAGTGTCATTTTCTCAGACGATGTGATCAACATCTTTGATAGGTTCTACTACTCCTCTATAGCCTATCAGGGGGCACTTGGAGTGCCCGTTGACTATATTATGGCGGTCAACTCTTTTGCACCAAAACCAGACCTGACTTTTCTAATGGACATTGACCCCCTGCTTGGCTTAAAGCGATTAAACCGCTTTGATCGCTTCGAAAACGTTGAGACCCTTGTGAAGGTCAGAGAGATCTACCTGAGTCTAGCCAAACAGTACGGAATGATTGTTGTCGATGCTGCAAAGGGTGAGCAAGAAATTTCGGATAAAATAATTAAGATTTTGGAGGAGACCAGGCCTGTCGTCAAAACCAGATGATTTGCCCAGAAATATAAACACTGAGAACATAGAGCTGCGGGAATACCAAGTCAAATTGTATAAAGATTCTCTTAAGGGGAATTCACTTATCGTGCTACCAACAGGGCTTGGTAAAACCATAATCGCAGTTCTGCTAGCAGCACATAAAATCGAAGAAAATCCCTCGTGTAAAGTCGTGGTCATGGCGCCTACAAAACCTCTTGTTGACCAGCTTCTAGAAAGCTTCATACGCTCCATAAAATTGGAGAAAGGTTTGATTGCAAGCATCACTGGAGAAGACAACCCTAGAAGGCGTACACAGGTTTGGCGGAGTTCGCGAATAATAGTTTCAACCCCACAAGTGGTAAAAAACGACATTTTAGCCTCTAGGTGCTCTTTGAAGGATGTATGCTTGCTTGTGTTCGATGAGGCTCACCGTGCAACAGGCGACTACCCCTATGTATACATAGCAAATAAATATTTAGAGGAAAAACCTAACGGCCATATACTTGGGTTGACTGCTAGCCCCGGCTACTCGGACGAGCAGATAAGGGCTCTACGTGAAAACCTCGGTATAACACTTGTTCACTTCAAGGATAGATACGACCCTGAAGTTAGAAGTTACGTGCATGAGATTAACGAGGAAACATTAATGATACAACCCCCTAACGAGTTTTCGTCCGTTATCAAATATTTTAATATATTACTTGAAAAGTTTACACGACCCCTGAAAGAGGCGGCCTTACTTAGCTATAGCGACATTAGAACTCTTTCTCTAAAGAAGCTTGTTGACTTACAGAAAACCCTCTCTGAGCGTGCGTCCCGGGAAGGTTTAAATGCGGAAACCGCTAACTACACTATATTTGCTACAAACGCTATAAGGGTGTCCCATGCCATTAGTCTGTTAGAAACCCAAGGTGTAACATCAACACTCATGTATATGCATCGAGTCGAAGATGCCGCAAGGCAACGTATGAACAGGTCGCTAAGATTACTTGTGGGTGACCCTTTCTGGTTTACCGCGCGAATTCAATTGGAGTCGCTCAGCCAGGCTGGTTTGGAACACCCCAAGCTCTTAAGGCTTAGAGAATTGTTGGATGAACACTTTAAGTCTGGCGGTAAAAGGGCGTTGGTGTTCACCAACTACCGGGATACGGCTAAGCTGATTACCAAAACCTTAGCTAACCAAGGTGGGATAAGACCTGCGAGATTTGTTGGCCAAGCTGATAGAACAGGCGATCCCGGCCTTAACCAGAGGGACCAAGTTGAGCTTCTAAGGAAATTTAGAGATGGGGAGTACAATGTGCTTGTGGCCACCCAAGTTGCTGAAGAGGGCTTAGACATAGCTGAGTGTGATTTGGTAGTCATGTATGATAATGTCCCAAGTCCACTTAGACTTATCCAGCGCATAGGTAGAACCGGTAGGATATCTACAGGCCGAATCGTCTACCTGATCACAAAGCACACAAGGGACGAAGTCTACCACTATATTGCGAGGAGGAGGCGTAATGCGGTAATTAGAACGGTCAAAAACGAGGCAAACAATGTGCTCGTCCAAACGAGTCCGTTGAACTCTGCACAAGAACGTGTGTATGGTGATGTGGAAGTTGTTGTGGATGTTAGGGAGACGAATTCGGATGTAGTTTCCCATCTTTCACTACTTGGTGTCAAACTTAACATGACCCAGCTGGGTGTTGCTGACTATGTTGTTTCGAACGATATCTGTGTGGAGCGCAAAACGGTAAACGATTTTACGGCATCCATCTTGGATGGTAGATTGTTCGAGCAAATGCTAAACATGAGGAGAACATACAGG
>JAVZKQ010000040.1:0-20230 GCA_038884175.1 Thermoprotei archaeon
CTCTACCGCTTCGGCTGCAGCTAAGAGTTTAACATCCATACCGCTACCTATCTTTGGGAGAAGCCTCCTTGCTTCCTCTGGATCCACTGTTCGGATGAGTTCACCGTCAAGTTGCACACCCTCCATGTCTGTTAGAAACAGCGCACATTTGGCTCCAATCGCCCCAGCTATGCTCGCACACGCCCTATCACTGTCCACGTTGAGGAGTTCGTACTCTTCACCCAAGGCGATTGGGGATACAACTGGGACTATGCCTTGCTCGAGCAGGTATTGGAGAAGGTGGGTGTTAACACTTGTTATTCGCCCGGTGTATCCACCTTCAATCACAACCTTCCTCCCCCTTTCATCCTGGATTACGAGCCTCTTTTTGCGCTCAGCCCTAATTATTCCATTATCAACACCGCTGAGCGACACGCAAGCCACACCCTTACTCTGTAGCATGGTGGCAATCTTCTTGGCGAGGAGTCCACTCATCACCATAGTGTAGATTTCAGCGGTCTCCCTGTCAGTATACCTGCTCCTTATACCTTCAGGCGAGGTGACAAACAACTGTTTTTTGCCAAGCTTTTCAGCGACCTGCGTCACATAGTCTCCGCCACCGTGGACAAGCACAACTCCCTCCCCTCTTGCTAGGATAGCGCTAATGTTGTCCACGATTGTGGGGTGGACCCCTTCGAGCACGCTTCCCCCCACTTTGCACACGTAGACACTTTTAGCGGGTGCTGGCATACAAGGAAACCACTAGTGGATTATATCAGTTTTCCCCCAAAGTGTGGCGATTCACACTCACCATTCAATACTCGAAGAATGGGTTGTGTGGCTTGCCACCTAAAACTTTAGGAGTATTTCACAACCAAGTCGCGCAGCACATCTGCAACATCCTCACATTTGTCCGTGACGAGTTCGAGGTACTCATACACCTCTTTGAGTTTGATTATTTCAACAGCATCGTGTCCGTCGAACAGTTTTGAGACACCCTCATTCAGGACGGCGTCAGCCTGGTTCTCCAACTCGTTTATATTCACACATATATCCATGATGTTGTTCTCCCACCTCAGGTTTGGTAGCTGCTTTATCGCTTTGTCGATAAGCTCGACTGAGTTTGTTATGATTCGGCTGAACTCCAACATGGTTCGGTCTGCTGTATGCACCTTGTAGAGCTTCAATCTAACAGCCACCGCGTGTATTATGTCCAATACATCGTCGAGGGACTTTGTGAGCGCAGAAATCTCGTTTTGCTCTATGGGCGCCACAAAACTCTTGTTGAGTTTTGTGAAGACTTCGTGGACAAGTTCGTCACCCACATGCTCCGTCTGCTTAATCTGCACATACTTTGAGCTGGCATCCTCCAGGTTGTGCAGCATCTCGTCCAGTTGCCTAGCACCCCTAACTATGTTCTCGGACATCCTTGCAAAGTAGTCGTAAAAAGACTTGAAGACCTCGGAGACATCCTCAAGACTCTGCTTTTTGGTCTCTATCCCATACGTCAACGTAATAAGCGCCCCCAAAACCGAGGCGAACCCCACGAACCCAAGCATCAGGGCGTGGCTGTACTCTGCGAGGAGGGGTAGGGCGAAGACGCCGCATATCGCCCCAAGCTTACCCATGGTAGCAGCGAAACCATGCCCACTACCCCTTATCCTTGTGGGGAAAAGCTCGACTGGGTACACCCATGTGGTTGTGTTTGGACCGGCGTTCTCAGCCACAAAGAACACTGCGAGGAGCACCGTAAGGAGAGGTAGACTTATGTTCGAACCCACCGCAGCAGCAGCAAAAAGTGTGCCAGCCATAATAAAGAACCCGGCCACCTGAAGCAATTTCCTACCTAGAATGTCTATTGTGAGCACCGCTAGCCAGTAACCCACACCAGCGAAAGAGTATAGTATTGCGTACACAACCTCCTCCGAGGCTGGAGGCGAGTTTGCGCCGAAGAGTTGGTGTACAAATGTGGGTATAAATATGCCCATACCATATACCGCAATGTCCACAAGGAACCAGCTCACAGAAGCGAATATTAGCCGGGTTTTGTATGGTGAAGAGAAGAGTTCGCTAAAGGACACTCTCTCAGCGTAGGATTCCACCTCCCCTGAACTATTCAAACTTCTACCCGTCATCTCTTTGAATACTCTGCGCGCCTCATCCACTCTCCCCTTTGAAACATACCACCTGAGTGTTTCAGGAAGCCTAGTTCTGAATGCGAGCACGATCACAGCCGGCACAACACCTGAAAGCAGCATCCACCGCCAGGCTTCGGGGCCCAAAGGTAGCAACGCCAAACCCACCCCTATAGCCGCCAGTATACCCAACCCTTGGAAGGCGAAGGTCGCAGAGATCGTTCTACCCCTGCTACGCACATCCGAGAATTCGGCTACATACGATGAACTCACAGGGTAGTCGGCGCCAATGCCGATACCCAATAGGAACCTGAACACGAGTAGCTCAACGAAGTTTTGGGAGAAAGCTGAAGCAGCGGCGAAAACCACGAAGAACACTAGGTCGAGTATAAAGAGGGTCTTACGCCCAAGTTTGTCAGCGGTGTTCCCGAAAATCACGGCGCCCACCGTGGCGCCTATCAGGGCGGCTGAGCCAACCATTGAATATTCGATGCTACTCAACCCAAAGTATGACTGTAAAAGGATGAGAGCAATACTCATAATGAACAGGTCGTACCCGTCCAAGAATACGCCAGCACCACCAAGAAGTACTACCTTAAATCTGAAACCCCTCCTACCCTCGGTCTCAGACAGGCTCAGCATATCTGACAACGTTATCAATCACAACCAAACGCACCCCATAATTAAGCGGATTGACACACCGAGAGGAATATTGGGCGCGCTCGACAGGCATACGTGTACTGTGCACCCCAATCGATCGGCGAAAAGCGTGACTCAAACCTTAATGCAGAATGCCTTGGTTGGGGTTGGGAGCCAGTGTGTAATGGGTCCTAACAGTTAAATACATTATAATCATTGTTTGAACCTGTGAATCAACATAATTTCCCCTATTACCCCGTTAGCTCAGAAATTGTATTAAGCCTCCCTGTGAGGGAGCGCGTCGGCCTGAATTTTCAGGCCGCTAGCGCCCTTGAGGCGCTCGCAAAGCTAAGCGTAGCGGAATCGTATGGTGCCCGTCAGATTTGGTTGACTGCTGGGGGCGTGCAGGGCTGTGATACACTCACTTTTTTTGCTGCGGCAGCCATGCGCACGTCAAGCATTAGGTTTGGCACATCAATACTCCAAGTGTACACTAGGCACCCTCTGGTGACGGCGCAGCAGGCTCACGCATTGCACGACTTGGCGCCGGGCAGGTTAAGGCTGGGTCTCGGTGTGAGCCACCCACACATAGTCGAGGGGCAATTGGGTCTCAGCCTCGCAAGGCCTATGGCGTATTTAAGGGAGTATGTTACGGTTGTAAGAAGACTGCTGTGGGATGGACGTGTGAGTTATAATGGTGAGCGCATCAGGGTTGAGGCCAACATTGGGCGTCCGGCGAAGATACCCATAGTTATAGCCGCCCTGAGGAGCCACTCGTTTAGATTGGCTGGTGAGATCGCGGATGGAGCTGTCTCCTGGATGTGCCCACCCGAATATTTGGCTAAGACCGCCATCCCCAACATGGAGGCAGGGGCAAGCGTAGCAAACAGGGCAAGACCACCACTCATAGCCCACCTTCTCGTTTCACTCAACACTGATAACAACGCGGTTAGCGCAGCCGCCAAGAGAATGGTTGAATACTATGCTAGGGCACCATTCTATCAGAGAATGTTCAAGGACGCTGGCTACCCTGTAACCGAAAGGGGCGACGTTGTGGGCGAACTAGCGCAGAGCCTCACACTTAACGGTGGACCTGAAAAAGTGAGGGAGCTTATCTTAGAAACACTCTCCAGGGGCATAGACGAGTTGCTTCTAACACACCTAGTCACCAGTGAGTCTGAGCGTGAGTGGGTAGAACTCTCACGCCTTGTTGGCTCATTATAACGTGAACCCCACATGCACCCTTAAAAGTTGTGGCTGCCCATTTTGTGAGACACTTTTATTGTTGGGATTCAAGAAGTTCCAACCAAACCCCATCGACACCTTCAAGGAAGGCTATTTTTCTATTGCCTTCAAACCACGGTTTGAGCTTGACAACGCAACCGTCCCCCCTCAGCCTTTCAAAATCATCGTCGAACCTTTCCGTCACAAGACCAATGTGATCCAACGCCTCACCCGGCTCATACACCCAGTCAAACCTAGACCCACGCTGGTACCAGTTCAGCTCGAGTCGCTGCGCGGTCCAAGGATCAAGCAGCTCCACCCAGACACCTCCATGACTCATCTTCCCACGGCCGGACTCGAGCAGACCAATTGTGTCCCTATAGAGACGTAGGGCTCTCCCCAAATCGGTCACCCTTATCCCAACATATTGTAGGCCTGGCTGGGTTATCCTCGCACTGCTAGCCAGTTCAATCCAGATACCGTCTGGGTCCTTGACGTAGGCGAGGGTCACATCATCCTCCTCTACCCATGGCTCGAGGGCGGGTTCAAACCCGTTTGAAACAATCTCGCGGAAACTCCTACGAGCATCTTCTACATCGAAGCCCAAATGATCCAGTGCTTCACCCACAGTGTAGGGGGTGTTAAAAGGAGAGCCAGGGGGGTACCAGTTCAATTCGAGTCTTTGACCCGTTCGCGGATCCTCAAGTAACTCGAATACGCCTCCATGACTCATAGTACCCCCCTCAACACGTTTTAAACCAAGGGAGGTATAGAAGTCGAGCGACCTTTCAAGCTGGGTGACCCTTATACCCGTGTACGCGAGACGCAAATCCGATCACCAATCATAGATCCACTTATCGGGCGCACACTGGGAACACGTACAGATAGAGTGGTCCCATATGTGGGCAAACCGTGATGTTGCTATGGGTGCATCGAGTCGTACACTGAATACAAGTTTTTGCGACGCGCTGTAACAGCACACCAGCGTGATAACTACTTAAACCACCACGCGGGTAGCAGAGTTTCCAAAAATATTTTAAGAATATTAAATAAATCTTTGTGTTGAGCATAGATGATAATTAATAACACTATATTTAAAGTTTTAGGTGTTACAAATGTTAACTACAAAAAGGTTGAACTCCACAAAATATTTCGCGTGTATTAGCTATATAACAACAATACATGTATCACCAAGTTCTGATTGGAAAAACAATTAACCCGATGCGTTCACCAAATAAGAGCCTAACAAAGGCGGTTGCACTGTGGGCGCCTGCAAACACATGAACGTCGACTTACCACTAGATTGTCGCTTTGGCTGTTGATTCATGGCGTAAAGACCGCTTAAACCTCATCTGTGAGGCTGAAAATAACATTCCTAGTGTGAAAACATTAGCGCACATCCACAAAGGCGCTCAGACGTATGGTGCACTATTGGTGCCCGTGAACTTAAGAGGTGCCCCCTCTTAAAGACCAGCACCACCTAGTCTTCTTGGAGTATGCTTTGCAGCCCGCCTCTTAGACCGTAAACATTCATCACACCCATGCTGTGCAGTTTGGATGCAAGTAGGCGTGATGTGCCACCATGGGGGCACACTAGCACTATGGGGGTCTTAGCGGATGCTTGACGTGTGTAATTAACGAACTCGGGTCTTAGCCGGATGTCGCTAAGGCTGAGCGAGCCATCTAAGACTAGCACATCCTCTATACTCTTTATGTCGTATGATTCAACCCTTGTTTTGAACACTTTTTCAAGCTGCGCCTTGAGTTTGGCTTTGGTGTCCTCGCCCATGGGTACGGGTATTGGATCAACATACACTATTCTTCCATTCTTCTCTAGGAGAATCCTCTCTGCTTCCTGTTTTTCGACGATCATTGATTCGTCTATGAACACGCTTGGAGATATCTGCTTTGGTTGGGGATACATCTTTGAGGTGTCATGGAACAAGAGCACGCACACGGCGCTCTGGAGTTTACCGCTTTCGATGCAGTCGAGTGCACATCGCAACACAAGCATGCTGCTGTACCCACCAGTCAAATCTACTTGAGTGTTCATTTCCCGAAGCACACGGTTGAACCCCCACAGCTTCGATATTTTTTCCATGGGTGAGTCTATCTCCACGACTTCGAATAGATCTGGTCTACCCGAGGATTCGGCGAGCGCCTCAAGCTCCTTGTAGAACTTTCTTCGTTTAGCGTTATCCAGGTCCACCACGCCGAAGACGTCTTCACCGCGTGGTAGTGCTATGATGAGTTTGGCGCTAACAGCGTGCTCCACGAAGAATTGGGCTAGGCCAAGCGCTGTGCCAAATGTTCCACCCGACAGAAACACGTACAGCCGCCTGCCCCCCTTCACACAGTTTTCAACCGCGCGCATTATTGAGGGCGCCGTGAAACCTCTATGAATACTCGGGTTAGCCTCATTGGTGTATTGGTCGAGCATCACAAACCCCCCATTACCCTCCTTCACAAGCCTCTTCGCGTAGGCTATCGCACCGGAAGGCTCATCCGTAGGACAATAGTTGGTTGGAAGTTTAACGATCAGCACGAAAGGTGAGCCACGATTGTGCGCAACGAACTCGTGCACCACCTGGGTGTCAGTGGGATCGTCTAACTCTATCGTTTTAGCCCCAAACCTAGCCGTCAACTCCTCTTCAAACGAAGATGAAATCTTCCTCGACACAACCATGATCAGTGAGGCGCCCATGTTGTGGAGGATGTCCGCGAGCGCAAGCCCAGTGTTACCCGAGGTTGGCTCAACCACTATACCTCCAGGTTTGAGCCGCCCGCGCTCCAACGCCTCACTCACCATACTGTAGGCGGTGAGCGACTTAGCCGTACCATAGTGGGGCAAACCCGAAAAGTGGGCAATATGGACATCTACATCCTTAGAAGACAGGTCCAAGCCAAACGTCTTATTGAGCACACCACTTGCATCATGGACAAACAACGGGGGCAAACCAGAGCCCCTAGCCCCATCGAAGCCCCCACGCTCACTCGTGGAATCCGTTAAGGATTGACCAGCAAACGCGACCACCAATCATTTACCTAATCCCAGAAGTTTACCGCGCAAGTGAGTTATGAACCTTTTGTGTCAACGGCACCAAACAGAAGACCACACCAAAGATTGAGCAACCACCCCAATTACTTGGCTCACAACCCTATAGGAGGCTTATCTGCGAGGAGAGAAGATCGAGCAATTGGGATTTATTCACCGCAACTGCACTGTTCGGAAAACCTTGGACCGTAATGGTTATCTGAAGGCTATCCCTATAGGCTGAAAGAAACACATAGTTATAATTCGTAGATGTGCCATTAGCATAGTAGGTATAGTTCCAGCCTGAGACAACACCCGAGGCATTATACATGGTGTGACCCGAAACATGGAGAAAACTCTCGTAGTTATTCGCCTTAGCATAGATGGGAGAGGGGTAACCAAAAACACTCAACGAAACATAGAACGCGGCACCCCGAAGTGTGCCAGACAGACTTATCATGTTCATCGAACCATAACTATTAGACCCATTAAGGGTGTATACATACGTGGCGTTTGCATCCAGAACGGTACTGATCTGGCTCGCGCTCAGAATTGGTGGCACGGCGGGCGGTGAGCCCACGACTTCTTGGTTTAGGCGTGTGTATTCGCTCTTGAGTGTGGAGTAGTTGGTGTACGTCGAGTAGAGTAGTGCTACGAGAACCACACTGAGCACAACAAGTACGATGACCACGACAACAAGTAGTCTATTCGGAGCGGATCGCGAAGCTGGGGACGATGAAGCGTCACTATTTGCTATATCCGGGTTAGCCACACCTAGAACCCCCATATCCTTCGCTACACCATATAAATTTTAGCCTACACCGTTAAACCTTTTTTTTAAAAAAAAAAGCGGCTCAGCCGCATACGGCCCCCAATACACCGCATCCCCCACCAGCGGTTTGGGGAATAACCTAGAAGAGTGTTAGCGCAACGGTGTAGCTGTTGCCATTATAATAGTCCACCGCTGACACATCAACATAAACGCTGAGGTTAGCGGGAGATCGAACACTGTTTACAACCTGGAATTGTGTGAATTCCACCGTGGTGCTACTCGACTGGTAAACCAAGTCGAGGTTGGGCAGTATCGACGCCAGAGCGGCGGCCTCCCCGCCAGAGAGCAGCCCCAAAACAATTGCGGATATCGGTATGAACACTGTAAGCATAGGCAACTCGTTGCCCACAACACCATAGCTCACTTCTGTAAGACTGTTTCCCGCTACTACGGAGCCCAAGTATTGCGCTTGGTTGGCGCTAAACGGGGCCGTCAGTATAGAGTAGCAGCGAACTACAGGTAGCAGCGAGCCCCCCGACTTCCCTATTTCTAGACCCATCGTAAACGTCTGAACGGCGTACCCCATAAACTCAGGATAGCCCCCTCCAACCCACATCACACTGTAGTTTGCTAGGGCGAGCTGACCATACTCGTACACCTCAGCGGTTGCGGGCGACCCCGTGATTCCTCCAAAATCCTTTGTGACCGTTTCGCTGAGGGTGCTGCTTGAGAGGGTGAGACTCACCCCAAGTATCTGGTAGGACGTACCCGAGAAATCGTCCCCCTCAGACAAGTGCGGGAGCCGAGGACTGAGTATTCTGTATGTATGCTTCAACATCCCCCGTAATATACTGTGAAAGACCACTCGAATACACTTGGCTCGCCTCAGCCTCTATGAGGGGTATTGGGCCGAACGAACCATTTGAGGGATAGTAGACAACCCAGTTTAGAGAGTATGTAAAATAGCACAACGCAACACATTCAAACGGCGCCACACTCGTCGTGGTTGTTGTTGCAAGCGGGGATTGGGGTGTGCTAGCGTGTACGTGGCGGGTAGCCCCCACACGCGCTGATATATTCACCACAACCGGTTGGTCGAACACCACAACATGGCTGAAGCCCTGGCCCTGCGCGACCGTTGAGGGATTATAGCTCACGGTGAAGCTCTGGGCGTAACCAATAAGCGAGCCAGACTGGTTCAAAACATAGGACGCAAACCCAAGCAGAGAGGGGTAAACATAGTCTGAGTACGTAGAGGACCACGCTTCCGCCGAACTCCCCAAAACCGAGAGCGGTATCGTTATCTGCGTTGAGGAACCGGTGAAGCCCGAGAAAACCTCGCGCAGAACCGTGCCGCTGGGTGTAGGATAGAACGCGTACAGCTGCACACCCACACTCGCCAAGGGCTCTAAGTTTCTTCCAACAAAGAGTAAAGTTACACCTAGATCACGTGTGAAGACACCCAAGTAGGATGCCGCAAACACGCCCACCACAACAAATATGACGGCAACCCCAACAAGCATTAGTCTAGCTCTACCACGCCTGTTAGAGCTAACCATAATGCTTTATATTATTAAGGATATATATGAATACTATTAGAATAGTTCTATTGCACAAATCCACGGCGTGAAATCATCTTCGCTGGTTTTGTTCCCCCTCCAATCACACCACCATGGCTACGAACCCATTATAGGTGCACACCCACCCACACGCGCCTAACCCAGTCTCCCCCATCCGTGTGCACCCTTACCCCCAGAAGGGTCCACGGCTACGGTGACAGGGTTGCCCACTTGACTGGGAGCCGCCGAAGCCCACCCTGAGCCCGATAACCCCCAGCCTATATTGGTGAGCGTAGTCTGGTGCCCACAGCCCCCCAACAAACCAAAGAAGACCTACGAACCATAGCTCTACATATATAACTGGCCGATGGAAAAACAACCCAACAAAGAGTAGAAGCCTCTGTGTGATTCTGGGTAGGGTAGCGGTACGGCCCACCAACATTGCCACCATTCGCTCTTTTTCCAACTCCCTATTACACTCCTCCATGGTGGTGTTCATTGGGTTGATCACGGCTTTGGGCGCCCTCCCCATATATGGGTGTAAAGCTTGTTAAGAGGCGATAAACATGGTTGCCATAACCCCACCACCCTCGGATTTATCCTAAAAGAGGAATGGACCAAAATATCGGGGGTATACACACATAAGTGAAAGCGCGATTACATGATGCTGAGCTAAAACACTCAGCCGCCACGATGGCAGCGTGTTATCGTAGCCCACCAACACGTTGACCACCCACTGCAACAAGCCCACATGGTTATTGGTATGGAAACCGGTTGGAGTTAACGGTCGCCCAACATGGTACAAATAGTTGTAACCAAGACAACAAAACAACGTGCACCCATCCAACTTAAAAGCGCTACCAGTGAATGCGCACGCCACATGTAGGTGGGGGATCAGTTTATTTTGTATAGGTGGATATCTGGGTAGCCCATTGAAAACCTTGGCTCATACAAATAGTTTTCGGTGTACGGAGATATGCCTCTAAAGATTATGTAGCCATCGACGAACTTGAGGCTGAGCCTTACCCGCGCCATGTACTTGAGCTCCTCTGTAACATGCAAGCCGGGTTTAGCCAGCATCACTGTTACGTCTCTGTTGTAAGCGGTAGATGTGTACGCCCTGCGAAGCATACTAATAGCGTTCTCACCGCCGTAGAGGTGTTCGAGGAGGTCGAGTGAAACCACTTTTAGGACGGGTTTACCTTGCTTCTTGAATCCCTGGTAGACCTCTTCCCACTTAGCCAGATCCTTCTCCCCGTCGCCAGTAATGGGCACCACCACACTATTGAGTGATTGGTCGGGTGGAAGGTTGTCAAGAAATATCCTTGCACATCCCTCAAAAGTGTTCTTGTCTGGGTAGATAAACGGTTTTATGTCACGCAATTCGAACTCAAGGCTTGGAAGAATCATAACACCACGCCCCTGAACCAAGAAGTTTGCGGCTGATGCGAGTACGGCAGAGTAGTGCACCAGTTGCGGTGTGTTGGAGCCCATCTCCCAGAGTACGAGTGAACCCTTCGGATAGCCTCCCACCACCCTATCAAGACTCCTACTACCAGTAGAGTAGAACCCCTCTTTTTCAGTTATGGGTGGCCTTGGGTTTATCTTCAACCCAAGGTTTCCATTGAAGGGGTTGAACACACGCACACCTTTTCCCTTCTGGAAAACATAGAGGAACCTGCTTTGCCCTATTTGCAGTGAGCGCATCTTTAATATTTCTAGCTCCCTGTAGGGTGACTCTGCCTCTCTTTTTCGGCTGAGCCTTATTATACCGTCCGCCACATAGGACACAAAGTCGTTTTGGTCGCCCTCAGTGATTATCAGCGTGGTGACACTATTTTTAGAGAAGATCCTTGAGAAAAGGTTGCTCAGAACCGATCTACCCTCAGCCTCTGAGCCCAACGCTTGGAGGACCGCTGTGTAGGAGTCGAATACAAGGAGGTGTGGTCGCTCACTTTCCACCTTCTCTAACACCATTTCCATGATGGGTTGAACACCGCCACGGATCACGCTTGAGAGCTCTAAATACTCTATTTTGTGGTCGTCCATGTGGCGTTTTAAACCGGGTAGGAGGGTTGACGCTGCGTTAACAAATTTATCTTTGTCCTCGATGAATGACACATACAGGGTTTTTCTGCCCAGCTGCGCGTTCTTTAAGGCTATTTGGGTGGCAAGCAAGGTTTTACCGGAACCAGGCTCACCTCTAAGGTTAACCACATAACCCTGTGGTAGTCCTCCATCTAAGTGTTTATCTAGAACTGTTGCCCCAGTTGGAAATCTAACAAGGTTTGACACGATTATACCACTTACTGATTACATCCACAAATATTTAATTATTACATCGAAATTAGTTATTATCTAACCATTACTAAAAGTTAAGGTTTTTGCTGGCACACACATCGCTAAAATATGTTGTCAAGCACTATTTGGGAGTTCACAATGGTTCGCCCATTTTTAGGCAAGTACCATATTTAACACTTTGGAGATGTTGTTTTGGTGTCAACTATGCAAACAATTGGTAGCCCAACAAATAGGCCTCTACACTCGGATTACTAGTTGTAGGGGGCCGTATGTGCTTGTTTATCGGCCGCAAACCACACTTCTAATGGTGTTGGTCGCCGCTACCCATAGCTTATCACTCTTTTTAGCTTATGTAGACAGAGGTTGTTTGACTCATCCACACATTTAAAGTGGGGCCAATGTCACTTGATATGTACACCTCAAAATATCAACGTTTCCTGTAAAGAACCGGGGTCAGAATAGACAATTATTAAATGTCTAGAAACACTTTAGCGTGAGGTATTGGGTGTACCCATAATAGTAACTGACCAACACGTAGCGCGTTTTCGCAGACACGTTAACCCAAACCACCCTTTTACTCAACATCTCTACAGGCGTGTCGCGCTTTAGTGTGGAGCATTAAAAACACAACCCCACTACGCTTAGCTCGTTTTGAATACCCCCTTTAATAAGGATTATATAACTTTGGGTTGTCCCATATGTGCAATGAGTTCGAAGATTACCTATGTTACACTTTTTGCGGATGAGTCGATACACCCAGCGTACGAGAAGGCGCTTTCAGAGCTTCAGGCGGAGGTTGGCAGAACCCACCCCATGTATATTGGTGGAAGGGAAGCTTTGGCTGGCTCAACCTTTGAGAAGACCAGTCCGATAGACACATCAATTGTGGTCGGCCGGTTTCAAAGGGGTTCGGCTGACCATGGAATTGAGGCTTTGAAGGCGGCGCGTGGAGCTTTCGGTGAGTGGAGTCACACTGACTATAAGAGGAGGGTTGAGTTGATGAGGAGGGCCGCGGATAAGATTGAGGAGGCCAGGTTTAGGCTTGCTGCCGCGATAACACTTGAGGCGGGTAAGAATAGGCTTGAGGCAATAGCCGAAGTATACGAGGCGATAGAGGCCATGCGTTACTATGCTAGCCTTCTGGAAAAGGAGGAAGGCTATGTTCACCAAATGAATCCAGGTGCACCAGGTGAGGAAACACACAGCGTCGCGAGGCCCTATGGTGTTTGGGCTGTGATATCCCCCTTCAACTTTCCGCTTATGCTCGGCAACGGCATGATGCAGGGCGCACTCATCACCGGTAACACTGTTGTCTGGAAGCCTACCAGTGAAGCTCCACTCACCGCGCTTTTAGCGTACAAGCTTTACGAAGAGGCGGGCTTCCCCCCTGGCGTTATAAACATTGTGACTGGGCCAGGTGAGGCGTTTGAAGACGTGTTTGTAAGGGGTGCTGACGGTGTCGCCTTCACAGGCTCAATGGATGTGGGTATGCGCCTTTACCGTAAAATAGCCGCCGAATCAGCCTACCCCAAACCCATGGTTAGCGAGATGGGTAGCAAGAACCCTGTGATAGTCACAAAGAACGCGGATTTTGATAAGGCGGTCGAGGGGGTGGTTAGAGCCGCGTTCGGCTACTCTGGACAGAAGTGTTCCGCCGCATCGAGAGTATATGTTCAGGATGAGATCAAAGAGAGCTTTGTTGAGGCTTTAGTTAAACGTACCTCCTCACTTGTTGTCGGCGACCCTAGAAAACGCGAGGTATTCATGGGGCCAGTCATAAACAGGAGAGCCTTAGAGAACTTCGAAAAATATGTCGCAGACGCGAAAAGCTCCGGTAAAGTCGCGTATGGTGGTAGAGTGCTACGTAGCGGCGGACTTGAAAAGGGGTTTTATGCTGAGCCAACAATTGTTACAGGGTTGGATGAGAACCACTACCTCTTCAAAAAGGAGCTGTTCGTGCCCATACTGGTTGTAGGGGGCTTCAGGACGCTTGACGAAGCTATTGACAAGGCGAACAACACCGAGTACGGTCTCACAGCAGGTATAATGTCCGAAGACAGGCAGGAAATAGATCGATTCATGGATAGGATTCAGTTCGGCGTTGTTTACGCCAATAGGAAGGGTGGAGCCACAACCGGCGCGTGGCCCGGTGCGCAGAGTTTCGTGGGTTGGAAGGCAAGCGGTCTCACTGGGAAAGGGATAGGTGGACCATACTACCTATTAAGCTATGTGAGGGAGCAGGCTAGAACGTACGTCCACTAGCCAAAAAGGGAGTCAAAAAACCATCCTCATCATTCATTATTTTTATCTCGCCGAACATAGAGGCGGGCGTATCGTGTATAATGGCCCCGAATCTTTTGGAAGGGTTTTAGAATTGCATCATTGTTGGACTCCCATCTAATTGTGGAGGATGTAAGGATTAGTCAAAGGTTTTATACGGTAAAACCGATTTGTCAAACCAAATTCACCAAACGTTTTTAGAAGCATATAATTGGAAAATTGGTTATGATAGGTTGCTAGTCCATAAACTCGTGGTCCGTAAACTAAGGCGTAGATTGCCGCAAGCTCTGCAAAGCGTTGTGGGACATGTTACAATAACCTTCTATAGAGGCTTACCCTTCAAGAAAGACACTTACCGCTTGTCGTGTTTACTTGTTCCCATTTTTAGCGTGAACCCTTCTACACCAATGATTTCTTTTACCAACTCTTCTACTGTTAACTCGTCTGTATAGAGTGAGTGTGGACTGTCGCCGTATGTTTCGAACTCCCCCATAGCGTGGTACACGTGTTCACCCATCTGATCGACTCTGTTAGAATCCCGTGATACAAGCGTCTTTTACTGCGCCATAAGCACAACATGTTTTACCTTTACTTCGAGATGCCTGAGACATTCTCGAATAAATTCGGCTTCGTGTAAGTGGGGAACATAGTCGACTACAACGTTGTATCCCTCTCCAGCAAAGTTTACAGAAGGCAAACTATGTTCCGCAGTGTGTGATTGGTCTGCGCGGGGTCAAACCATGACTTATTCCTCCCCGAGTATGTGGTGAACCGTGTCACCCGATATAAGCGCACATGTAAAAAGTTGTTCTGTGATCCTCCGTGGCACCGTCGATTTCCCTGAAGCAGGTGGGCCGGAAACCATGTACACTGCGAGCATATTTGTGTTATGAAAAGCCAAAATAAGAGGATTGCTCTATCTTTTTGGGGTGCCTTTTTTGGAGCAACAACCGTCATTATAATGTAAACTCGCAGAATGTGCACCACCGCTAATAAAGCTATGCTTCGCTTCAGCTCAACAGCTTATGGAAAAATGTCATTCAACTGCAGTTAACAGGCCAATTGTGGGATAATCAAAGTACCCCCCACACCCCCAACTATTTAAGGCTCTCGAAGGTATTAACATCCGTTTATAGCATTTACACAACCCGTCAATCTTGGGAACTCTCGAAACCCTTTACCAACATGTAAATTAGAGTCCGTAAACAAGTTAAGTATGTATTAGATTCTTGCTGTGTGCAATTCGAAGAAAAAATCGAGTGTAAGGATGATCCGGCAGAGTTGTGGAAGAGGATCTCCGACCTTGACCACTTTACATATTACTGGCATGGAACAAGAAATCTAACTTATAGGAGGATCCATCCGTCTAGATATAAGGCGGATATAACCTTCGCCTTTGGGGGAAAAGGGTTAGCCGAGATCACTGTTGATTCCGAGAGCTTAACGCTAACCATAAACTATTTGCGCGGCCCGTTCAAAGGGATGCAGAAAATTTGGGTTCAAGGAAACACTGTGGCTAGCAGTTGGAATGTTGAATTCAACGGTTTCTACAGGTTTATCTCAGGGTGGAGCCAAGACCATTTCAGGCAGGGGACAATAAACGCCCTAAAAAGGCTGTGTGAGGCCAATACAAAAGCCGGGTGATCCGTTTAAAGGTTAAACAACCCTTCTCCCAACTTACACCTCTACTTGCAGTGCACAGTACAACGCATGGCAGCGAACCCACACCGAATGTAACACCTCAAGCCGCACAACCAATTACTAATTTAACTTTCTCCACGTCTTCACAAATAAACTATATAGCACTTAGAAAAAAGTGTAGACGAATACACACAACAAAGGTAGCGCCGAAAATCGATTTAAACGAACTGTGCCAAACACTTGACAAACACGCTAAAGAGGCCATAAACCTCATGTGCCACCTAAATTCCCCCACAAGCTAGAATTCACAGGCGACAGAGCAGAGGTGTACTAAAAGCCGATTCACCAAACTTGTCCTCAAACCCCAAACCCAGATTAGATATTCTGACCCTGCGGTGATTAATGCTAACCACATAAGAGCTTTAGGAACACGGTGT
The DNA here is from genome assembly GCA_038884175.1 of Thermoprotei archaeon. Classification (GTDB taxonomy): domain Archaea; phylum Thermoproteota; class Thermoprotei_A; order Marsarchaeales; family Marsarchaeaceae; genus ECH-B-1. Next base: position 16,002 of record JAVZKQ010000040.1, read on the forward strand.
GAAATTATATCTTACCACCCCTACACAACTGTCTAATTTCTCCGAGTTCCCAAGGTGAGCAAGATTAAGACTTCGATTCTATGGAACACTTTATATCGCACGTTCAGGTGTTTTGTGATGCAAGCCAAATGCAGCTCAGGTGGATACTCGCCTACACCTACAATGTGTATTTGTTTCTGGCAACCCTACCACAGCTCACTAATCTGCCTCCCTTCGGAGGAGGCTTACCAATACTGGTGCTAATATTGCTGTATCTTTATCACTCCTTCGTGGAGCTTGGCGTGCGCGCGGCACGCTTCCTGCTAACATCGACCGCAATCGGCTTTGTTTTCGAGTTGGTGGGCGTCCACACAGGTTTCCCATTTGGAGAATATTACTATACAGGAACCGATTTGGGTCCGATGGTTTTAGGTGTGCCCGCGTTTATACCACTGCTTTGGGCCACACTATCTTATTTTAGCTATTCTAGTGTGGAAAACCCATTCTTGGGTGCTTGGCTTATGGTTTTAGCCGATATTACAATCGATCCACTCTTCTCAAGGTTTGACTGGCATTGGGTGAGCCCAGGCCAATATTTCGGTGTGCCTTTGACGAACTTTCTCGGCTGGTTCCTTGTGTCAACCCTAATACTAATCACGTGGGACGCTAGGTGGAAGAATCGTGTGAGGTTGGAGCCCACACTCTTCTACGCGTTTTTCCTGTTCGACCTAGCTCTCCAAGATTATTTCGCTGGCCTGGTTTTGCCGGCGGTTGCCTCATGGGTGTTGACAGCGGTGACCACTATGGTGTATGCTTTTAGAAGCATTAAAACTAGGTCAGAGTAGGAGGGCGCAGTATATAGGGCTATTCCACTGGATGTGTGAGCCTGTTGAGCTCGTCGTAGTTTATGGCGTCCTGTAGAAGCGTGGTATAGGTACCCTCCTCTAACACTTGGTGTGAGGCTTTTTTGAGGAAGCCGAGGGCCCCATATATCCCTGAGGGGCCGAAGCTCAACCTCTTCACACCAGCATTTTCAAGCTGCTTTACGTTTGGGGTGTCCTTGGTGACCATTATGTTCACAGGGTGGCTGAGTTGACCAACATATTCCTTTATGAGCTCGAGGTTTGTGAGGCCCATGGGGTAAACACAGTCCGCACCAGCATCCCTATAATACTGCCCCCTCCGAACAGCCTCCCTGAACCTCTCTTCTTCACCACCCTCAGCGTATCTCAGGGCATCTGTTCTCGCATTGACTACCAAGTTTACACCAAGCTCTTCTCCGAGTTTTCGTATCGCCTTAATCTTCTCAACCTGGTCTTCTAATCGGAAGAGTTTTTTTGTTTCATGCTCAAAATCTTCTATGTTTATTCCAACTGCGCCCACACCAACTACTTGTTTTACGCTTGAGGCGACTTGATGCACACTTGAGCCGAACCCAGCTACCACATCCACCGTGAGGGGTACTGTGAGCACCCGTGCTATCCTTGATACCGCACTCAGAAACTCTGTGAAAGGAATCCTCTCACCATCCTCATATCCAAGCGAGACCATCATACCCGCGCTCGTGGTGGCAACAGCCCTAAAACCCATACCTTCAAAAAGCCTAGCGGTTGGCACATCCCACGCGTTGGGTAGAACAAGAACAGAGGATCCATGGTGCAGCGACCGAAAATATTCGGCTTTTTCCGACTGGGATCTAAAACCCATAAACCACGTGTACACACACGTGTTTAAATACGCATCGCAGGAGGGCTTTACGAAGGAGCATGAGTGGTAAAAGATTCGTCGGTCCCATTAACTTTTACAAGGTGCACATCGAAAAAGTTGTAAAACTGTGAGGCGGCTCACAAATGGTTAAAAGGCCAACGAATTGTGCTCGTGACGTGGAGAGGCGCATAACTCTTCAAGATACTTGAGACATCAAGATTATTCCACAAAGCAGCGAGTGGGGCGCCCCCACCATCACACTTTATCTCTTAGGATGAAGAGAAGCGACAAAGAATTCACACAGTGCCTAACGTTTTTGGGCGTGTAGCCCTCGCCTTCGAACACGTGACCGAGGTGGGCGTTGCATCGGGCACACCTTATCTCTGTTCGCACACCATCAGGGTCCGGAAGCCTCGCCACAGCACCTGGTATTTCATCATCAAAGCTAGGCCACCCACATCCGGCGTCGAACTTGTCTTCCGAGCGGTAGAGCGGAGCCCCACACTTCTTGCACACATATATGCCAGGTAGAAAGTTGTAGACGTACTCCCCGCTGAAGGGGGGCTCGGTGCCCCCATACTCTACCACATACTCTTCTTCAGGTGTAAGCACACGTTTCATACTCTTTAAGTCAACCACTAGTATACTCATACAAAGTATTAAACCCTTTCACCTCTTGTAAACGAATAAAATGTTGTGGCTCCACTCGGAAACATTTATATCCCATCGCTATGGTTAGTTTTGTGTCCACTTCAACGTCGGCGGCTCCATCGGTGGATGAGTTATTGATTGGCGAAGCCATACACATAGCCCAAACTGGGGTAGAAGCCGGCCAGTTCCCCTTCGGTGCTGTGATAGCTCTTGGTAGTAGAATTGCGGCGTCGGCGCACAACTCTGTAAAGGCGAGTGTCGACCCAACCGCTCACGCTGAAATCGTCGCAATTAGAAAGGCGTGCACCAAACTCTATACAACCAGCCTAGAGGAGGCCACACTTTACACCACATGTGAACCGTGTCTAATGTGTTTATCCGCTTGTTTTTGGGCTGGCATAAGGAGGATTGTTTTCGGCGCAAGCATTGCGGACGCCATATCCTACGGTATAAGGCAGATCAACGCGCCCACAAGGCAGGCGGCGGGCTTCTTCGGCGACTTCTTTACCTTCAAGCAGGGGATCATGCGCGAAGAGTGTTTAAAACTGTTTGAAAAATGGAGTAAGAATCACAAATAAAACGTGTGCAAAACCATTCTATGGTGGCTTGTGGGTGGGCTCCATTTGGCAGAATGGTCTCAGCCCACCGATACGAGTTCCCGTGTTGTCGTGGTAAACATCTTGTAGCCATCCTGTGTGACAGCGATATCGTCTTCTATCCTCACACCCCCCTCACCCACAACGTACACTCCAGGTTCAACCGTGAGCACCATGTTCACGTCGAGCACCACCTGGCTAGTTGCGCTGAAGCCCGCGCCGTCGTGGACCTCTAGGCCGAGTGAGTGGCCTAAGCCATGGGTGAATCTTCCCCTAAACACCGTGTTATCTATGTATTGTGCGGCTGTCAAGTGCACCGCTCTACCCTCTACACCCTTCCTTACCATTTTGAGTGCAGCATTCTGGGCTTCTAACACGGTTTCATACATTTGGCGCTGACGTTGGGTTACCCCACCGTAGAAGAAGGTGCGCGTCTGGTCCGCGCAGTAAAGCCTGTATTTTGCGCCAACATCTACGAGCACGGGTTCGCCTCGCCTCAGCTTCCTGTTCTGGGGCGCATAGTGTGGTAACGCCGTGTTTTCGCCGAAAGCCACAATGCTTTGAAACGACGGGGAATCAGCCCCCCTCTCTACAAAGGCGTGCTCAATTTTGGCCTGCAACTCCTTTTCAGTCATCCCCTCCCTCAACATGTCTGGGACACTGTCCACGGTTTCAGAGGTTATCCTAGCAGCCCTCTCAATACGCTCAAGCTCATCGGGGTCTTTCACCATCCTAGCACGCTGCAGGGCGCCCGACACGTCTACGAGCGCCTTACCCCCAAGCCCCTCGCTGAGGGCGAGATAGTCGGAGTGTGTTATACCCCTAAAGTTAACCCCCACCCTAGCGGCATCGCCCACTAGTTTTCTAAGGCTGCTCATCCAGTCGGAGGGTGTGTACCCGTCGGGCACGTGGACGGGGTGGGGGCCAAGCCGCGCTATATCTGCCTCAAGCCTACTTGTGAGCACCTCCACGTGTAGGTCTGGGTAGAGTAGGGCGTAGGAACTCTCAAAAAGTCCACCCGTGTATCCAGTGATATAGAAGAAGTTTGGGTCAACCCTATCCCTGTTGGCTATAAGAACCACGTCCACAGCTTGATCCGCGTTGTCGAATATCCTCTTGTACCTACTATAAACCATAGTGTCGCTGCACCTCTTACACTACATTTTTATGCCTAGGAGGCGCCGCGCGGACTCTCTTAGTATGGTGAGCCTCTGTATGTCGTTTGCACCCTCATATATCTTCATCACTTCAACATCGCGTAGAAGCCTCTCGACACCAGTGTCCGTGGACACGCCG
>JAVZKQ010000041.1:0-20108 GCA_038884175.1 Thermoprotei archaeon
CATAGGTGTTGACCCGCTGGGCGCGGACCACTTGAGGAAAATGTTGGTCGACTTCGCCTCGGGGGGCGGCACAGTTATCTTATCGTCACACCAGCTATCAGAGGTTGAAAGCGTGTGCACTTCTGTCACAGCCTTCAGGCGTGGAGGTGTAATGTTTAGCGGCAGGGTCGATGAGCTCGTCGCCAAATTTTTGGGTGAAGCCACCGTTAAAATCGTTGCCTCGGGTCTAAATAGTGGTGTGGTGGAAAAAATCAGGGGCTTGGAGAGTGTACTTAGGGTCGAAGAGCAACCGGGTGGTCTGCGTATCAGGGTTAAAGTGGGCGCCGGGGATGTTAGGCCAAAGATTGCGAAAACACTTATCGCAGAGGGTTGTGAGCTCAGAGAGCTAGGCTACCTGAACAACACATTCGAAGAACTCTACCGGCGAGCGGTGGGAGGGGACTCTCTAGGTGAGGGCTAACCGCGTCGGCGTGTTCCTCACCTACGAGTATAGGAGGGCCATAGCCAGACGAAAAGTGTTGGCTCTCGTAATATTCACAGTCCTGCTCGACACTGTGCCCTACTATGCGCTGGTAACCAATGCCCCAAACCTGATACCCCCACAATACCACCCATATGTGTGGGTTATCGGTGTGTATGCACCACAATCCATCTTCCTCCAATTCATAGCGATACTTGTAGCCGCGGGCGCCATGTCTGAGGAGTACGAGCAGGGCACAGCGGAGCTTCTGCTCTCAAAACCAGTGAGTAAGGCGGAGTACTTTATAGGCAAATACTTAGGCGGCTACGCACTACTACTAACACTTATAATTCTGAATTCTGCTCTCACACTTCTTTCGGCGTACACGAGCTTCGGCGTCCAGCTGGGTTTGGCCGCCCTACCATATGTGCTTCTTGGCGAGTGTGTGTCTGCAACCGTGTTCTTCTCGGTGGCTTTCATGGTGGGCGAATTGGTTAGGAGGTCTAGCCTCTCTTACATAATTAGTTCGGCTGTGTTCTTCACGAGTGAGATACTCGGCGTGTATTTTGGGTTGATAAGCTCTATTACGGGTAACCAGCTATACCTACACTTAGAGAAGCTCCTACCCACATCACCAGTGGACAGCCTCCCAATACAACTCGGCGTCCCAAGGCTTCCAGCGGGCATAGACACACTACTATCCATAGTTGGCCCGTCCCAAGCGGTTGAAACCACGATTCTAGCAAGTGTGGGTCTAATAGCCGCCTATGCCTTTACTGCAATAATCGTTGCGTACACCTATTTTAGTCGTATGGATGTCTCGAAAAAGGTTAGCTGAAAACTAAGTTGGACAAAGCTTCGGGGGCTCAAGCTTGGAGCCCAGGTGGGCATCATCGATTGAATCGTGATGCGGTGAAGTGTGGGTGTCAACTCATCCACGTTTGGTGGTATCCCACGGGGGTTGAGGTTAACGCGTAGATGGGTGTGGCCACCATAACGCATATAGTTGGCCGGCGCGAATCCAATTCATGCTTTTAAGGATGCCCCCACGCATAAAGGTTTTAGAGGCTGTGGCCTCTGTGGCTGAGGGGAGGGTGAACAGGCAGGGCGATGTGTACAGGGTGGTCTCCTCCTCAGGTGAGGTAAGGGTGTACACTGTAAAGGTCACAGATTCCAGGGCTGAGTCGGACGACAATGGTACAAGGTATAGGGGATACGTGGGTTACCCTATCATCGCGGTTCTAATGGTTGAGGGCCGCCTTCCATACGACCAAAGAATAGGAGAGTCGCTTAAGGGCATACCGTGGAAGAAACTCAACGACCAATACAAAAACTATGATGCCGTGGAGGGGATAGCCAAGCAGAAAGCAGCGGAGAGGGGAATCACGAGTGTTGAGATCGACAAATACGTAGCCTCCGTATTAGGGGAGCTTAGGAAAATAAAGTTGGAGAAGGGTTAGCCAAACATCTACTACATTCTCAAAAGCATTGTGCGCCACCCACCGCACTTGTGTGCTAATAGTTTTCGCGTAGACATGTGGCTGCCTTATATGACCACAATTATGGGCGTTTTGTCCAGTGTTATTAGAGCTTGTCTGATTTATTCGAGATGAGTGGTCGCTGTGTTGCGCGTCCTTTGACAACCACGCAAACGATTTAACGAGGAGGTTCAAAACCGCTACAATATTTGGTTGGGTTAACGCCCACCCCACTCAGGTATCCTGCAAGCTAATGGGGGTCTACATAAAGCGTGTGGATTTTAAAATATGCAATTGTGTTTTCACACCTAGTCTTCCTCCGCGCTTCTACCAAGTAGTAGGGCGGACCAGAAAAGCCTCCAAGCGCTTATTGGGTCTTGTGCTGTAATCCTCACACTTCTTGGGTTGAGCTGCTCCACGAATGGTAGGTAGGCCGCCCTCGCAGCCATACTGGGCTGTAGAAACTCGAACTCAAATGTTATTGGTGGGCGAACAGTGTAGGGTTTTATACTCTTTGCTTTCTCATATCCCCTTCGTGCTGCTTCTTTGATGATGCTCCTTGTTACCGATGGGTGAAGACACCTAGCTGAATAGCGGTCTATGGCGTACTTTACTATGGCTCCCTCAATGTCCCCCAAGACCTCTCTTAGTTCTGATACGGCGTACTGGTCGCCGCTAACCATTGTCACAGGCACACCCATACTCCCCGCAATCATCGCATTCACCTCCCCCTCACTTGTGGGTCTACCGTTAAGTAGAACATGTGACGCGCCCGAAAACGTGTGGCTTAACACCCCTCGGCCACCCACCATTGAGTGGTAGCCAACGAAGAGTGCGCACGTGTAGCTTGGATCCAATCCCTCCATCATATATAGCGGTTTGTGCACACCCGAGATAAGCGTGGCGCTAGGGTGAAGTTCCTCTAGTAGTATGTTTGTCATACCCCCATGCGAATCGTTCACAAGAACCTCTGAGGCTCCAGCTTCGAGAACACCTTCTATTGCAGCGTTAACGTCCTGGGTCATTAAGTGTCTGAAGCGCTCATAGTTTAGGCGTCCAGCGCGGACGTCCTCAATGGACACAACACCTGTGATCCCCTCCATGTCAGCAGAAATATACGCCTTTCCACCCATGTGTCTCACCCATAGTCTGGGTCGCGCGCCGTTGAGGCGAGCCCCAACGCCGCCCTAAATCTCATGTACACGTCAATCGGGTCGTCACCCACAATTTCTATTGTGCGACTGTCCACCCTACGCGCTATTGGCGCGTACACCACCCTAGCAGCATGGCTACTCTGTGCGAACTCAACTCCGAGTGTGATTGGTTTTCCAGGGGTGTAGGGTTTGAGTGATTCGGACGCGTGAACCGCTTCCTTGGCCGCCCGCCTTAACTCCTCCTCAACCCGGCTTAGGCTCTCACTTTGTGCTGAGTACCTGTCGATAGCCCTCTTTACAACGACACCCCTAGCGTCTGGGCACACCGTGTGTAGCTCTGACACAGCGTACTGGTCGCCAGCAATCATGCCAACTGGCACCCCGAAGTGTCCGGCGACCATAGCGTTAATAACCCCTTCACTTGCGGGCACCCCGTTTAGGTGTGCCCTCGAAACGATCCCCGTCATCGTGTGGCTTAGAACCCCCTCACCCGAAGCCATTGAGTGGTAGCCGACGAAAAGAGCACACATAAAACCCTTATCAATACCCTGCATCATGCTGAAGGGTTTGTGGTAGCCCGAGATGAGCTCAACCCCACCATCCAAACCCTCGATCTTCAGGTTGAGCATACCGTCATGGGAGTCGTTCACCAAAACACCCTCGGCACCCCCATCAAAAGCACCCCTAATCACCGCGTTGGTCTCCCTAAGCATAATCTCCCTAAAGCGCTCATAGTCAGCCCTCCCAGGGAGAACCTGGTTGGGTGACACAGCGCCGGTCAAACCCTCCATGTCCACGGACACGAAAACTCTGCGCATAAACACATTATACGCCTACATCAAAAAGCTTTTCGCAGGAAAAACCAAAACATGTATGGTAGCGGTTGGGTGGCCTCCATATAATCGGGCGAAGCGTGTGAGGTGTGTTCCAGTAAGGTTAGGGTGTGTACACCTAGTTGTACGCGTTGTTCACCTCTTTACGCGCACCCTTTTTGGCGAATAGATTCACTAGTTTCTCAAGTGTTTTGTGCAGTGTGCTTATGTCTTCGTGATCGAAGGTCTCAAGCTTTTTACGTAGGGAGTATAGGTATAGGTGTTCAGCTCTACTCAGCACTCTGTCACCCTTCTTGGTAAGTGTGACCACCGTACGCCTCCTATCACCCGTGTTGCGTTCGCGCCTCACTAAGCCACGGGTTTCCAGCCTGTCGATGGTATAGGTTATCGCCGCCTTGGTGAGCCCTAGGCGTTCAGCCAACCTACTCTGTGTGGTGCTACCGGTTGAAAGGGTTTTGAGCACCACGAAGTCCACACTCTTTAGGCCCACTCTGCGAAGCTCGCGTGAGGCCTCTTTGCGCAAAAGCGAGGATAGCTTTGAGATTAGATTCAAGATGCGTATAGTGTCCTCGTCTTCACCTTCGCCAACGCTACTTACGATCGCCCCCCACCTCTTCAGCGCGTTTGGGTTCGACTGTGGGTTGAACCGCCTCTACCACGCCCTCAACCACATTCCTACCACGTAAGGCTGAGATCACCACCCCGAGTAGTGTTAGACCAGCCCCAATATAGAAGGATAGGCTGAGTGCCTGCATGAATGGGCTCGCAATGGTTTCGGGGAACCAGTACTTACCCGTAAGTGTGGCCACCGTTGCGGGGCTAAGTGTCTGTGTGAGCTGTGATGGAAGCGAGCTCAGGATTGCGCCAACAGGGTTATAGCCGAGGAATGCGGAAAACAGTGCGCCGGTCACGGGTATCTTTTCCAATACTGGTGCAAGTTGCGGTGCCCCCGCTTGGGACACGGCCTGGGATAGGGCGCTGGGTAGTTTGCCCGTGAGTGCCACAATGATTATTGTGAAGAATATTGCGAGGCTCGCGGTCTGAGCCGTGTTCTGGAAGGTGGTCCTCATCCCCGAGGCGGCACCCCTGTGCTCTCTTGGTACACTATTCATTATGGCTGCGGTGTTCGGCGCGGCGAACAGGCCGTTACCCAAACCCATAACGAAGAGTATTGCTGCGAATTCGGGGTATTTAAAATTATAAGGCAGTGTGCTCAAAGCTATGAAGCTAACCGCAACGATAGCGAGTCCAAGTGTGGTTAAGAAGCGTGAGCCACGCTTATCGGATAGGGCGCCGCTAAGCGGCCCCATAACCACGAAGCCAAGCATCATGGGTAGGGTGTACACTCCAGCCCAGAAGGGTGTTGAGGAGTAGCTGTACCCGTGGAGTGGGAGCCATATTCCCTGTAATAGGATAATGAGCATGAGCATAACACCTCCGAAGCCCATGCCGAAGAAGAGTTGAGCCAATGTGCCGGCGGCGAAGGCTCTGATTCTGAATAGTTCCAGTCTGAACATGGGTTCTTTTACTTTCCTCTCGATAAATGGGAATGCAGCAAGCAGTGCGACTCCTATAGCAAGCGACGCCGTCACCCATGGATTCGACCAGCCAAGCGACGCTGATCCGTAGGGTAGTAGGCCGTACGTTACACCTAAAAGCACAAGTATGAGGCCCGAGGCGAACACCGTGTTACCAATGTAATCTATGTGTTGGTTGCGGTTAATAACCCCAATATCCTTGAGTTTAAGATAACTCCACACTGTGCCAAACAAACCGAATGGTACACTTACAAGAAATACGTAGCGCCAATCTGTGGCCGCAAGTATTCCTCCAAGCACCAAGCCCACAAGTGAGCCTGCAAGGGCGGCTATCTGGTTTATGCCAAGAGCCTTCCCCCTCTCGTTGGCTGGGAAAGCATCGGTTATTATGGCTGTGCTATTAGAGAATAGGAATGCAGCGCCAATAGCTTGGATTATTCTGAACACTATGAGTTCGAGCGCACCCGTGTCACCCTTATTCGGGGTTATTGAAAGCAATATTGAGGCGGCTGTGAAGACCGCGAATCCAAGATTGTATAGCCTAACCCTCCCAAAAATATCTGAGAGTCTTCCAAAGGTGACTAGAAAGGCAGCTGTCACAACATTATAGCCCATAAGGATCCATAGGAGGTATTGGAAGGAGGTGAGGGGGTTAATGTTGATTCCCCTAAATATGGCGGGTAGTGAGATAAGCACGATTGTGCCGTTAATTGACGCCATCAGCACACCTATTGTGGTGTTTGAGAGCGCAACCCACTTATACTCAACCATCTTAAATCCAGTTAAAAACTTAACCTTTAAGATATAAACCTTTCTTTAAAAATAGCGTGGAAATCCCAAGTCTACTATAGTGATCTTTCGTACTATGAAAATCGTGCTAGCTCCACACTTATTGGTCGGTGGGAAAAACTAATAGCCAGCGTTGACTAGTGTACACCATGCCCGCTATTTGCCTTATTGTGTGGGATATGCAGAAAGGTATTGCGCCAAACGCGTTCAACTATCACCAGATCCTACAGAACGTCAAGCTACTTGTTGAAGCGGCGAGGAAAGCTAGTCTTCCTGTAATTTTCAGCCAACACACGGGCTTACCCAGCCTCTATATGAGTGAATACTCTAGGGAGTCGCTTCGGAGGAGGGGAGTGGATCCAAGCACAGCTAGATATATGGCTGAGGGCTCACCTGAATGGGCTTTCGTGGAAGGTTTAACACCAACAGCTGACGATTTGGTTATTAGAAAGCACACTCCAAGCTTCTTTGTTGGAACATATCTAGAGCAGGCCCTCAGGAATAGGGGTGTCTCCACAATTGTGCTCTGCGGGGTCGCCACCGAGGTGGGTATTGTGGGCACAGCATGGCACGGTGCAGCCCTAGGCTTTATACCCATAATTGTGGAGGACGCCGTGGGTGGTAGAGCTCCAGAAACACATGAGGCAGCGCTCAAAGTGATGGGAAGTATATTTAGGGTTGTCAAAACAACTGAGGCAGTGGCCATGTTTGAGGGAAAAATCGGTTGACCAAGCGCCGAGATACAACGAAAACTTCTGAAATCCTCTTTGTGTGTTAAGGAAACTCTAAAATTAGCGTTCCACGCACATGTGTGGGTTGGATTCGTACGTATTAGGCGTTGCCTACGCTGTTTTCTCGGTGTTCACCACAGCTGGCAACAGAGTTTTACTAAGCGGCCCCCTAACACGTGTTGACTCAAGATTTGCAAGCCTTGTCGCCTCAATTATAGGTCTAGCCATCCTTTTCGTGGCTGACGTATCAACCGAAGGGATCACCCGCACCGTATCGGCGCCAGGCTGGGTGCTAGGCCTATTCGTAGTGGTTGGCGTGCTTAACTCGGGTATCTCGCGCCTCCTACTCTACTTGTCAATAAGACATTTGGGGGCGAATCAAGCTGAAACCTTACAGTCGACCACAGCGCTTTTCGCGTTTGTGTTCGCGGCTGCCCTATTACATGAGGGGGCGAGTCTACACGCGTTGTTTGGCGGGATCCTAATCGTTGTTGGGTCGCTACTGGTGGAGTCACGGGTTAGCTCATATACTAGGGGTGGTAACCCGGGTTTGGGGGTTACAAGCGCGCTGCTTAGCAGCCTCGTCTTCGCGTTTGTACTCATACTCATAAAGGCTGGGCTCACATCGGGCTACCCCTACATGTCAGCCGTCTTTATCTCATCTGTGGGCGCATTCGCGTTCAACGCGCTACTATACCATCCGAAAAAACTGCGTTCAGAGTTCACTATGACGCCTAAGAAGATTGTTTTATCCGTAGTATGTGCATCCATCCTAATTACCCTTTCACAGATCTTCAGGTTCGCAGCCTTCAGCTACGCGTCAGCAGTAGTGGTGTCCACGGTTATCAGCACCAGCCCAGCCCTCGTAGTAGCATTGAACAAACTCATATCCAACAGACTCGAAATATTGAGCCCCAAAACAATCCTAAGTGTACTATTAGTTATACTGGGTGGTATACTCGTATCCTACTAGCGTGTGGCTTAACCTCTAGGGTTTAGAATACTGTTGCGCGACGAGTTTAGCTCCTGTGTGTTTTACACCTTGTATAGCACAAAATCCTACATCATACTCAAAGGTAGACTTCACTGTGGGGATCCAGACAACTCGTTGTCACGTAAACCTCAATTAATTTGAAATAAAGTTTGAGGTGAAAAATGCGTGATATCCTTGCGCCCTTTTAAAGCGTTTGTTCAAATCATAATCGATTCGTTCGTTTTAGATTGTGCGGGTCGTGGTCGCCGAATGACCAATGCGTGTTATAGCTCATTTGTCCACCAGGCCATCAAATGTGCTACTTGAGTTGCAAGCAAGTATAATACACAGCCCACATGGATCGCCCCGTTTACGTAGGGGAGTAGGATACACGTGGAATGTGTTTGTGACCAGGTTTGCAAGCCATTTATATTGAAGTATTATATACATGTGTGTGAGTGGTTTAAACCAGATGAAGCTAGTTGTGGGTCTTTCGGGTGGAAGCGGTATAGTGTATGGGGTGCGCTTCCTTCAGGTGCTTCGGGAACTGAATATAGAAACACACCTAATATTCACAGCGGCGGCAAAAAAGACACTTGTGCTTGAAACAGACTATAGTGTAAGCCAGGTTGAGGCGCTTGCAACCAGGGTATACGGTGTGAGTGACATCTCAGCCGCGCCGTCGAGTGGCTCCTTTAAAACCGATGGTATGGTTGTCATACCCTGCAGTATGAAGACGCTCGCGGGTATTGCTTCTGGTTACGCCGACAACCTGTTACTCAGAGCAGCCGACGTCACATTGAAGGAGAGGAGACCACTCATCTTGGTGCTCAGGGAGACCCCGCTCAACATCATACATCTTGAGAACATGCTCAGAGCCGCTAGAGCAGGTGCAATAATAGCGCCCGCTATGCCCGCCTTCTACCATAGGCCGAAGACAATAGACGACTTACTCGACCACCAAATAGGTAAGGTACTCGACCTACTAGGCATAGAACACAACTTGTTCGAGCGCTGGGAGGGACCAAAACAACGCAAAGAATAACCATGCAACAAATATTGTAGCGCACACCCCTCAGCCTTTTACACCCGTTCATTAATTTGTAAACTACCCTTGTCCTCTTAAAATGGGGGTCGCATATCCACCTTCTTCCACCATGTTTTGTAGCTTCGTTGCGCTATACGGTTATCCTATTTCAAATACGAGCTTGTCACAGTTGTTTAAAGCCGTCCTCCTAAAATAGTGGTGCATCGGGTTAAGGTGTAATATTTGTGTTTCAACATTAAACTATAATCCGAAGCTCCATCCGTTTACACTAGTTTTCGTATGTTTTCATAAAGTATCCCGTCTAAGACTTGTCTAGGTAGGCCGAGCGCTGATAGTTGCCTCACACAGTCGGCTATTGATTTCACACCCATGGTGGGCCAGTCACTGCCAAATATCGCTTTTTCCCAAACCTCCAATAGTCTCGGGAAATATTCTAATAGTTTGGCTTGGGGTATACCTGATATGTCTAGGTAGACATTGCTGTGTCTTCTGAGGAGGAAGTATGCTTGCTGTGTCCAGAATGGTCGGCCCCCGTGAGCCATCACTATTTTTAGTTTTGGGTAGTCCACGGCTACATCGTCGAGTAGTAGTGGGTCTCCATACTTTATTCTTGCACGTGGGAAGATGCTTGTACCGGTGTGGAAGGTGAGTGTGATGCGGTTGGCCTCAGCGTACTCGTACACCCCGGCTAGCTTTTTGTATAGTGGTCCATCCTCGATGTATGCGTTGGGTTTGAATAGTTGGTGTACGGGGTGGAGTTTAACCCAGTTGGAGCCAAACCTTGACCTATACTCTTCGAGTAGGCTTACGGGATTATCATCCCTGATGGGGTCCACTGACACTACGGGTCTTAGCCTGTCTTGATACTCCTTGCAGTAGTTTCCTACAAACTCTACGAGTGTGTGGCCGAAGCCCATGACTTCTGGTGCAGGGTAAGAGATAATGTTAGCCCACTCGACACCATCACGATCCAATACCTGCACTAGGCCTTTGGGACTCATGATTTGTGTGTAGACGTGTGGGTCATACGTTTTTGATGCGGTGAACACCTGTCTCACGTCTGGCTTCATCATTTCTAATGGGATAACGTGTACGTGGCAGTCTATAACCCTATTAGACGTGGTGGTCCACCAACTTATCCTGTAGAGTTTGTGGCCAACAGTGTGCAGCTATTCCCGCCCATTCTCTTTGGCTATTGCTTCAACAGCCCTCTCAATTTCGTCCTTAGTGTTGTAGAAGTGTGGAGCCAGTCTGAGCCCAATTCCTCTGCTCGAAGTAATGAACCCCATCCTGTTGAGTTTGAGTTCCAATTGGTGTGGGTTTTTCACAACAAAGGAAACTATGGCGCCCCTCCTCGTATTGTCCCTAGGGGAAATGCTTTGCAAACCTAGGCTGTCGCCAACCTCAAGCGCCCTATGTGTGAGCTCTACAACTTGTCTCTCCACGTTTTCAACACCCACCTCAAGTATGGTTTTTAGGCCTGCTATACTTGCATATATGGAGGGAACACCCCAAGTGCCAGTCTGGAAGCGGTCGGCGGTGTCCGCGTAGTCGAGGTTTGTTGCGCCAAATAGGAAGGGGTCTTTTTGGGAGAACCAACCAGTGTACTCTGGTTCGAGTTTTGGTATTAGATCCTGTCTTACATACAAGAATGCTAGGCCTGGGAGGCCGAGGAGGTATTTGAGTGTGCCCGAAGCCAAATAGTCCACATCCATTTTCCTTACATCTATCACAGTGTTACCAGCGGCCTGATAGGAGTCCACGTACACCTCAGCGCCCACCCTGTGTGAGGCTTCAACCACGCCCTTCACATCTTGTTTGAAGCCGTTGATGGAGCTCACGTGGATAGCTGTCACAAGTCTAGTGTTTGAATTCAGCTTCCCTATGTACTTCTCTGGAGTTATAGTGTAGTCTTCGTTTCTAAGTGTAACAACTCTGGCGCCGCGTTTCTGTTGTGCGAGTAGTATAAAGTTGGTTGTGGGATACTCTAAATCGGAAGTTATTATTTCCCTCCTAGAGGAATAGTTGAATCCACTGAGCAGTGTGTCGAGCGCTGTTGAAACGGAGAAACTAGGCGCCACCTCATCCCGCTTGGCGCCTATTAGACGTGCGAAGAGGTCCTTGGCTTCACCCACTTTTTCAACCCAGAGATCCCATGGGTTGCCGTACTCTTCGAGGTCTCTTTTATACTCCTCAAGCGAGTCCACCATGGCCCTATGGAGGGGTGAGTGGGAGCACGCTGCCAAATACACCTTTTTGGTCATAATTTCAAAGCGCAAAAATATTCACCGATCTAAACTTTTTTCGAACCTGTTGCCACTTGGGTTTTCGAGATCTCGCCTAAGAGCTTTAAAAACTCTTCGTCGGTTAACGCCCTCTTGTTACGCTCGGCGAAACGTTTCACTTGGCTAAGCAATTCTTTGAGTTGTTCTTCACTGAGTGTAACGTTGACCCCGAGCTCCTTCAGTTTGTACTCTATCGCGTGTCTACCACTCTTCTTACCCACAAGAACCCTGTGGCGGTTACCCACAACCTCGGGTAAAATAGGTTCGGAGCCCAAATTATATTTGGCCCAGCCAGCCACAGATATTCCACTCTCCCTAGCGAAGGCGTTATCCCCCACTATTGGCTTGTTGGGCGGCATCCTGAAGCCAGACCTCTCCTCCACAATCTGGGAGAGCTGTTTAAGCTTATCCAGCGCGATTCCAGTCTTTATACCAAGCATTATTTCGAGATTGGCCACAACTTCTTCAAATGCAGCGTTCCCAACCCTTTCACCCAGCCCGTTCACAGCTGTGTGCACCACACTTGCGCCTTCAAGCACTGCGGCCACGGTGTTCGCGACCGCCAGCCCCAAGTCATTGTGGGTGTGCACCTCAATTGGTTTCCTTGTGGTCTCCCTAAGCCTTCTAACGAGATGTCGCATACCGTCGGTTGTAATACACCCGAAGGTGTCTACAACAGCGAGCGCATCAGTCTTGCTCTGGGCAACCTTCTCTATGAGCCGAAAGTAAGCCTCTTCATCAACACGTGTTGTGTCAACACCAAAATATGTTACATAGAGCCCGTGGGACTTTGCGAAATCAATCATCTCTAAGGAGAGCGACTCAACATAGTCTAGCCCCCAGCCGAACTGTTTGAGTTTGGGCACACCAACAGGGGCCTCCAACACTATACCCTGCACCTCTGTTTCCGCAGAGGCCTCAATGTCCTCCTTCCTAAGCCTGCAAAGCGTGAATACCTCGGCCTCAAGCCCTTCCTTAACGATCGACTTGATAGCACCTCTCTCCTCCTCGGATATAACTGGCATGCCAGCTTCGATTCTTCGCACACCAATGCTGCTCAATATCTTCGCTATTTCAAGTTTGTCGTCTGCGTTGAACACCACACCAGGTGTCTGCTCCCCGTCTCTAAGTGTGACATCGTGGAAGACCACTTTGCTTGGCGCATTAGGATACTTGGTCTTAAAGTTGAAAGGGCTAACCCACCATTTCTCAGAGCTATATCCACTCAATTCAACTCACATGAGGTTAACCCAACCCAATATAAAGGCTACACAAGCGGGAAAATAACAGTATTTCTGAGTGTCCAGTGGCTACATACCAGCACATAGTTCTAAAATTCGTTTTAAGATGGGAATATTCCCACACTAACACAGATAGCGCTATAACACACACATCTAAAGATAGGGGTATAAGGTGTTACCAGAACAACTCTTCACGTCCTAGACCTCTATGTATATTTTACACGTTGAATGTTCTGGCACTCCTTGAAGCAAGTAGGAGAGCCTTGTCCCCATTAACACTCCAAGAAGCGCAAACGAATCCGTAACCCACACTCTCATAAAGGGTCTCGAACTCCTGGCGCCTATAAATATAGGTAAAACACCTCCTGTTTTTCGACAAGCTTGGGTGCGAAGTTGCCACTATACCCACCTCTTCATTTGGATGTAACCCCAAAGCACTAGGGTAAACTGCTTCGGCCTTCCAGTCAAGCCTCTCCATACCATCACTGAGAATATAGGCCCTCGGCTCATGGAACACAACGTCATATCCAACAGTCAAAAACACCCCCTTAGAATGGCAGTAATCAACAGCTAAAAGATCCACACCAGCTTCTTGTCCAACTGGTTCTAAACGTTCACCACGCAGACGGTATACGTTGGGTGTGGGGACAAACATGTCTGCAAACGCATTTCCAACAACCACTGGCTCCTGACCAGGAGGCCAACTAGCACACCTCAAATTATTCACGGCACCATCAATGGTTATAAAACTATTTGTGTTTTGTTCGAACATTAGTGCAGCGCCATTATTGCCCACGATGAGAGCGCGGTCACCATTAGGGGACCAAACCACACGCCTAAAGTTCTCGGAGCGTTCTGCGTTAAGCCGCTCAAACGCGGTACCAAATAGGATGAGCCCATTGTTACCAACAATGAGGAGTTCCCCGCTAGGTGAATAGGATGCACACCTGAGATTAGAGGTCACCCCAGACTCCAAGCTAATAGTTTTGGTTCCATCCATTAGAACAGCCTTCCCACCATCACCAACACATAAGATCTCGCCCGCAGGCGAAAAACACGCCCACCTCGCATTAAACCCTAAGTCGAACTCTTGCAGTGTAAAGGTGGGGTAATCCACTACTATGAGTTTAGACCTAACCCCAGCGACCATTTGTGTGACCTATTTACTAGGAATTTAAAACTTTACTACACCATTCTGTGGTTCACGGTGGCTACTCAAAAATCGGCGCATCGAACCGCACCTTTGGAGACCCACGCCTTCCGTGAATAGGTGGAACAATTGTTGGTTTGGAGTAAAATTTTGGTGTTGGGTAAAAAATTTAACTCTGGAGGTTGATTGTTTCTAGGCTAACGTTGGGTGAGATTATAGCAGGCGTGCATAGGGTTGATGGTGTTAATGGTAACGTGTACCTAATGGATTTTGGTGACGGTGGGAAAATTCTTATAGATACGGGTATGCCAAGTGGTCTTCGAAAAGTTGAGCGCTACCTAGCGAATATGGGTGTGAAGCCCAGCGATTTAAAAACGATTGTTTTAACCCACTGCCACGTAGACCATGTTGGGGGTGCGGCGAAGCTGGCTGAGCGTTACGGTGCCAAAATACTTATTGGCGAACTGGATGCACCCTATGTGATAGGTGACAGTAGGCTCCCACCACCAAGAGGCTTAGCTGGTGTTGGCTTCAGGCTTTTTGGGGGCTTGGTGAGATTTGAACACTTTAAGCCAAATGGGGTTTTGAAGGATGGCGATAGTGTAGGCAGACTCAGGGTGGTACACACACCTGGACACACACCTGGAAGTATATGTTTATTTGACACTGAAACACACACAATCTTCAGCGGCGACGCCTTGCTTAGCTCTGGAGGGGAACCCTCCCCGCCTAGTAAAAGCTTTTCACTGAACTATGTTGAAGCCATACATTCAACAAAAAGAATGGTTGAGCTTAATGTGGAGAATCTTTGCCCTGGGCACGGCGAACCCATAGTGGGCGGCGTAAGCGTCAAACTTAGGGCTTCATATGAAAAGTGGAAGATGAGTTTGTAAAGCTTGGTGTGTTAAGCATGGTGAAAGCCGTAACATTTCCAATAACTATGTGGTAGGTTACAACAAAATCATCTGCGCAGTGGTTGGAGGCGTTAAGATTGAACAGTTTTTAGGCGTTTGAGTTTAAAACCGCTTAAAAAATGTAGATTGGGTAAATAAAAAAGAAAGTTGTATTTAAAAAGATTTTAGATATGTATTTCCTCGAGTTCTCTGCGTGGCGGTATATTCTTCATTGCGACCGCGAGTATCACGATTCCAATCACTTCTGGCACTATCTCCACATAGTACCACGCTGCGTTGAAGCTAATCGTTGAGAGGGCCACACCGAAGAGCAGGGGCCACACAGCCTGCCCTAGGCTCCACCAAGCACCACCCCAAATGGCGCCAGTGGCGCGTGAACGTGTTGGGTAGGCCTCCGTATTTAGACGTATTAGCGCAGAGAATTGCCCGTTTTCCGTGAAGAAGAATAGGATGTACGCTGGCCACAGATAGTAGATGTTGTGAGGTACGATTGTTGTGAGGTAGATGCCTACAACTTCGAGGAGTGCGAATGTTATGATCGAATACTTCGCGCCTATATGGTCGTTCAGAAAACCATTGGCTATATATCCTAGGATACCTGCAAATGACACGACTGTGAACATGAAGGTTATTGCCTCGAAGCTGAAGCCGCGCACCTGCTCGAAGTATATTGGTTGGAAGGAATTTGTGGTTATTGCGATACCTGTTGTTAGAAAGTTCCAGAAGGCGAGTACGACCGTTGTGCGTAGAAGGTCGCTTGAAAATAGCTGCCTGTATGGGTGCTTATCCACTTTTTCGACGTCCACCTTATAGGCTCCTAAAAGCTTGTTGAGTGTCTCTTGGTCACCCTTCTTTTTGGCTTCACTCACAGCCTTAGCGTGCTCAAACCTCTTTGGGTCTTTGAGTTTAAACCTCATCACAAATATTAGAAGGGCGGGTAGGAAGGCGAAGAGGAAGGCCACACGCCAGCCATAGGTGGATCCGTACGCCGATATTGTAAGAAGAGATATTAGGCTAGCCAAACCATACCCGAAAACCCAGCCTGACTGCATGATTGAGAGTATTAGTCCTCTGTAACGCTTACCAAAGTTTTCAGCCAAGACGGTTCCACCAGCACCCCACTCACTCCCGGTGAAGGCGCCTGCACCTATTCTTATCAGAAACCAGCTCAGGAAACTGTTTATAAAGTATTGGAGCATAGATATGAACGCTGTACCAGCGAGTGTAAGTTGCAGCACAAATTTTCTGCCAAGCCGGTCTCCGAGTGGTCCCAGAATCAGGCTTACCACAAAGCTAGCAAAGAAGCCCGCTGACACAACGTATGAGTACTGCTGGATTGTAAGGTGCAGCGTTGAAATTATGGGGCTTGAGAGTATTAGGATCAGGTTGCCGTCTGTGTTTATCAACCCCCATCCTAGGTATATCGCTATGGCGAGGAAAGCGAGATAGCCTGTGGACTCCGCTACAGTGAGAGTGCCCGGCTCTTTGCCTGGCTGTGCTGGTTGAGGAGCTGGTGCGGTCGCATCACTAATACTGCTACGCAGGGTATCTTTGTCTGCCTGCAAGTTCTTCTCATCCATGAGCTAATATGTTTTAGATGTACTATTTTAACTTATCGTTTGTATAGCTTAAAAATGGTATACTACTAAATGTTTAGATATCTGCCTAAAAAAACAACAACTTTTCGTTTATGTTGAATAGCAACCGAGTCCCTATAGCTATACTTAGTTCACTATGTGGCAGGCAAACCCGGCTTATCTTCCTAGTCTTAATCACTCTTAACCTATTTGCGAAACGCTTTTTTATCCATGTTTTTGTTTGTGTTTATGGAGTTCATCAGTGTTGAAGCACGCGGCCCAACTCTTCTTGTTACGCTTAACAGGCCTAGCGCCCTAAACGCTTTGAACCCACAGTTCAGAGACGAAATTCGCGGGGTCCTCAAATCTTATGAGGAGAACAGCCAGATTAGGTGTGTTGTTTTTACAGGTTCTGGTAAAGCATTCAGTGCTGGAGCCGATATTAAATACCTATTTGGGCTAAACACCCTTGAAGAAGCCCGTGCCTATAGTGCTTCGGTGCGCGAATTTCTAAGCTACGTTGAAGAGTACCCTAAGATAACTGTTGGCGCAGTAAACGGAGTAGCCTTTGGGGGTGGCTTAGAGTTCCTGCTCGCACTCGACATAGTTGTGGCTAGCGAGGATGCGAGGTTCGCGCAGAGTGAGCTCAACGTGGGCCTAATACCTGGTGGGGGTGGCACACAGAGGCTCCCACGCCTCGTGGGGCTTCGGAGGGCTAAACTAATGGTTCTCACGGGTGAAGCTATAGATGCTAACACCGCGCTTAGTTGGGGTCTTGTGAACCTTGTAGTACCGAAGGAAGAGCTTCTCCAACGCACGCTCGAGTTGTGTGAAAGGCTGGCTGGGAAAAGCAGAGCTTCACTACAACAAGCTAAGAGGCTGCTCAACAACTCGCTGAGATGGTCCCTTAGCGAGGGTTTAACCCATGAGGGTGAAGCCTACTCGAACACGCTCGTCACAGGTGATGCGAAGGAGGGCCTAAAAGCGTTTCTAGAAAAAAGACCCCCCAAATATTTAGATTAAGGTGGAAAAGTCCGTTTTACGCGGATATAGAGGACTTTAGGCAGTCGAACATTTGGTTTACGATTTTCTGTGCGGCATCATCCATGAATCTGGCGCCCATGCTGGCAAGGGTGCCCGACACTGCGACATCCGCTCTGTAGTTCAAGGACACGTTTGATCCCTTTGGTTCAAGAGTTATGTTGATTGTAACATTCACGGTGTTACCCATACCTTTGGTTGCACCTTTAATACTGAAGGATGATTTGGGCTTCTTGTCCACTAGTGAGAACTGGCCGTCGAATGTTCCCCTTATGAACCCCACCCCCATCTTCATCTTGGCCTTAAAGCTGTCGCCCTCTATCTTCTCAACTGTGGTGTCGGGTATACACTTTGTAACACGGTTAAGGTCTGTTACAAAATCCCACACCGCGTCGAGTGGTGCAGCTATCTCTCTTGACCCTTCAATTATCACGGTTTATATCACCGCTTCTTTTAGCCTTCCACCCTTTATTACGTTTTTCGCCGTGAACCATTTCGCAGAGGTTTAATCCGCGGCTTTTAGGATGCTCGACACCTTTGGCTAACACAAATATTCATATCTGTGTTTAAAGCTTTAGTGTGCAGCTCATAGGGTTATTCTGGCACGTTTTGTCTCAACTATGTTTCTTTGTGTAAACATGGTTTTAGAAAGCTTTTTAAATGTCGTGGGTTATTCTACACGGATCTCATGAGACCTGCGAGTTTTGGTGTGTTTAGGCCTCTTACCCTTAAAGAGGCTATAAATGCTCTGAGTGAAAACGAAGATGCGAAGGTTCTGGCTGGTGGACAGAGTTTGATCCCTATGATGAAGCTGCGCGTGTTCAGTCCCCCCAAGTTGGTTTCGTTGCAGAAGGTCGGCGAGATTCAGCCAAAAATCTATGATGCTGGCGGCCACGTTTCTATAAATGCGCTCACTACGTATGAGGATATTTCAACAAATGATGTGTTAAGGCAGAGGTTGCCCGCGTTGGCTAAGGCGGCGGGCGAGGTCGCGGATCAGCAGATTAGGAATAGGGGTACAATTGGAGGTAACGTGTGTCATGGGGATTCGGCGGCGAATTTGGGCGTCACCCTCTTAGCGCTTGACGCCACCCTTGTAATTGAAGGTGGGAAGGGTGAGAGGAGGGCTAGTATTGATGGGTTCCACACTGGACCCTTCAGCGTGGCTCTTGAGCACGATGAGGTGGTAAAAAGGTTCGAAATCCCATATGATTCCTCGTCAAAGCAGACGTTTATGAAGATCAGCAAGACCGCGACCACTTGGCCCATTGTGAGTGTGGCGGTGAACGTAAGTGTTTCGGGTTCCACGGTATCTAAAGCCAGGATAGCTCTGGGTGTTGCGGGACCAACTGTTCTACGGGCCCGTCACGCGGAAGCCCACCTTGAAGGCAAATCGCTGAACCCTGAGTCGGCGTCCAAAGCTGCTGAGCTCGCGGTTCATGGGGTGAACCCACCCTCTGATATATACGCCGACTCGGAGTATAGGGTTCAGCTGTTGAAGGTGCTCACGAGGAGAGCGCTTGAATCCTTGGAGGTGTGAGTGGGATGAGCGCGCAAAAGCACGCTAAGCTTGAACCCGAGGAGACCGTTCGGGTGAGCATCAAAATAAACGGGAAGGTCTACTCTGAGACCGTTGAGGCGAGGATGCTTCTCATCGACTTTATAAGAGATGTTGCGAAGCTTAAGGGCTCCAAGATCGGGTGTGATACTACTAGCTGCGGTGCGTGCACGGTTATCGTGAATGGTAGAAGCGTTAAGTCGTGCACCATGTTTGCGTTTGAAGCGGATGGGGCTGAGGTCATGACTGTGGAGGGGTTGGCCAAGGATGATAAGCTTCACCCTCTGCAAGAGGCCTTCTGGAATAACCACGCCCTCCAGTGCGGCTACTGCACAGCCGGGATGCTTATGTCCGCCTACTACCTGCTCAAGAAGAATCCAAATCCGAGCGAAGAAGAGATAAGGAAGGGGCTTGCTGGAAACATTTGTAGGTGCACTGGTTATATCAACATAATTAAGGCGGTTAAAGAGGCCGCCTCCAAAGGAGGGGTTGAGTGATGGCCACCCAAACATATAAGTGGATTGGGAGGCCTTTGAGGGTTAAGGAGGACGTCTACCCAATAACGGGTAAAGCCACTTATCTCGATGATATAGATATTCCCGGCACCCTATATCTTGCATATGTGAGGGCGCCTGTGTCTCACGCGCGTGTAAAAAGGGTTGACGTTAGTAAGGCTCTCTCACACCCCGGCGTAGTTTACTGTATTACTGGTGAGGAGGTTAAGAAGCTGCTTTCGCCTTTTATGGAGATAACCGAGCCGCCGAACGGAAAGATATACGACTATCCTCTTGCAGTGGATAAAGTAAAGTATTTTGGTGAACCGGTTGCTGCGGTGGTGGCCACAAGTAGGTATGCCGCTGAGGATGCAGCTGAGCTCGTCGAGGTTGAATACGAACAGTTGGAGTGTGTTCTCGACGCGGAGGAGGCGCTTAAACCCGGAGCACCCCTCGTACATGATGAAGCTGGTACAAACCTTGTTTGGGAGGGTGTCTGGGATCTTGGAAGTGTTGACGCAGCCTTCGCTCAAGCCGATAGGATCATACGGGACAAGATATATTTCCACAGGTATGCGCCTATACCTCTTGAGCCGAGCGGTGTTCTCGCGGTCTATGACGAGTCTCAGGATAGCTTTACAATTTACAATATGGTTCCAATGCCAATGTTCGTTATACCTATGATTTGCGGTGCGCTAAGGGTGCCCCCCTCAAAGGTGAGGATGGTTCACCCGCCAAACATTGGAGGCTCTTTTGGTGGCAAAATAATGTCGTACACCCACGCGACTCTGGTTGCGCTACTCGCAAAGATTCTCAAGAAACCAGTCAAGTATATGGAGACGAG
>JAVZKQ010000042.1:0-19726 GCA_038884175.1 Thermoprotei archaeon
CAATTCCCAACCATATCGACCTTAAGAGACAACTTCGCGACACGAACATCGGCGATTAGGGCAAACATAAGATCCGTCACATCAAGCATGCCGCTACTCGCACGGGTCCATGCCACCATAACAAATGTGAGGGCGGGCGTCGGATCCGGCGCGGGACTCGAACTCCTAGGCTCAGGAGCACTACTCGGCCAAACATTCGGCGGTGTAGCACTCCAAGCACCAATAACAATAGGGGCACCACTAACACCGCAGAACCCCAACTACTCGATAAAGCTAGGATAAACTATCCTTCCTTTTCTCCCCCCGCTTTAACACTGTGTTTAACCAAGTGTCCATAATACATGTTTTTAACCTGATCTTCTGAGAGACTGATGAACCGTTTTCCACATTTGTCGCATTCGATTAGGAACCCCCTCACCCTAACTCTTCTAACCTTTGTGGACATGGTCAACGCACAGTCTATTTTTGTTGTTCACCACAGTTGGGGCAGAAGGCTGCGGATTTCGCTATCTTTGAACCGCAGTTCTGGCAGAACTTGAATTCTGAGAGGGTTCTGGTTTGTCCTCCTCCACCACCATGTTCCCCGGTGTTTATGTTTATGTTTATGTTTTTGTCGCTTGCGAGTAGACCGTATATTAGGATGATGAATCCCGCTATGATGAGCGGTATCCCTATGATGAGGCCGATGATTGTTATCCCGAATAGGAAGCCGACGATGATTACGAGGACGCCCGCTATGACTGCACCTAAACGCATATTTTATCCACCATACTGTATGGTATGGTATGGTACCAGATAAGTGTTTCGGGTCACAGTTTGAGGCGTATAAGGTCGAGGACCAGTCTTGGGTCAACGTGTATAAGGTTTTTAACAGCGTGTATGATCTCGATGTTTGGGTCAGTGTTTGGGGTGACTTTGATGTCCATTTTGCTTATGGTGTTAACCGCCTTGTCGAATTGGGGTGTGTTCCACCTATAAAATATTTTTTTGAGAGTGTAGTGGCGTGCTAGGAGTGGGGCGAGTGTCTTCCTCCATTTGGCGTCGTATGATTTAAGGTCGCCCGCAGATATGGCTTCGGATGCGAGTATGCCTGACAGCCACGAGAAGCCTATTCCACCACCGTGGAGTGGGGAGCAGAAGTTGCCAGCATCACCCACGAGTAGTATTCGCCCATACACGTTTGTTTTCGGTGGTTTGGCTGTCGGTATGTGTCCACCCACAACCTTTAACGGTTTACCGTCGAAGCCCCCATACCGCTCCTTTATCATGGATAGCTGGTGTTTTGGTGATAGTCCAACACTCTTGGGTACACCGACGCCGACCCTAACGTTTTGGCCAGTGTCATCATCGGGGAAAACCCACCAATAACCTTTCGGTGCGAGTTGGGGGTGTATGTAGAGGTGTACGAGGCTGTGGTCGTATTTGGGTGTGTTTGGATGTGTTTCCTCGTAGCCGATGTGTATGTCGTCGTCGGAAGGTTCGGGTAGCCCGAGTATCCGTTTAACAGTGCTCTTCACACCGTCAGCGGCAACTATGGCATCATAGCTACCCCTCACAACAACACCACTACTA
This sequence comes from Thermoprotei archaeon, assembly GCA_038884175.1. Taxonomy (GTDB): domain Archaea; phylum Thermoproteota; class Thermoprotei_A; order Marsarchaeales; family Marsarchaeaceae; genus ECH-B-1. Next base: position 1,573 of record JAVZKQ010000042.1, read on the forward strand.
GTCGTATAGGTGGCGTTACCATCCACGTCGACGTGTTGCACTGTGGCGCCTGTGACAATGTGTCCCCCAAGCGCCTCGAAGCGCCTCCAATACTCCTCGAGGAATATTTGTGGGTGTATCACGAACGCGACACTCTCATGTGAACGCACAACGGCATCGTAACCCGAAGGCGAAACAATACGCACACCGTTAACATGGGCTGCAACAGCGTTCGTGGGCACATCGAATTTACGGCCGCGCATCCACCACTGTGCGAAGCCGCCAGTCGTCTTCACAATGGGCTTAGACTGGCGTTCAACAAGGTCAACCCCATCAACACGCCCCCCCTCAAGTAGCGCCACACCAGCGGATATACCCGCGAAGCCGCCGCCAACAATAAGCACATGTTTACCCATGGCAACACACCACTCAACGTATAGGTGGATTAAGATAACCCGCCTCATAAGCGTATCTATAGAAGGCGTCACGCAGAACATCATTCATACTCCTACCCTCCTTCTCACAGATACGCCTCAAAATAGTGTAGCCATTATCGCTGAGTAAAACCTGCACACGCCGCGTTCTCTTGAAGGACATATACGCCATCATCAATCCATACACATAAAGGGTTATTAAACACTTCCACAAATATGACGCTATGAGCACGACGGTTTCAAACCCGGCTGAGATTCCGACGGGCACCGTACCCCTCTCATCAGACGAGCAGGCGGTGTTCGACCGGATATTCTCACGGACCTTTGTTTTTGAAAACATACAGAGACCCTTCAACCAAATCCTATTGAACCACAAGGACGAGATACAGACAGCAGCGGAGATAGCTAAGGCGCAGTTCCAGCTCAACTTCGGCGGGCTCACACCCACATCAACCGAGTTCGGCATGTACCTGCTAAGAGCACCATTCGTGGGCCTAAGAACATGGTACCTCGACAACACGGGTTACACGGGCGGTGGGCCAAACGTGCTAATAGATGGCAACCAGGCAGCGCAGGGTGTGAACACTTGGCTCTCCAAAGCCCTACTCACAGGTAACCCAAGCGACAGTGTAAACCCGCTGATCGTGGGTAAATACGCTGTACACGCAATAATCGCCCTCGGCGACTACTCGGCCAACCCAGTGATAGACAGCTTCCAACAGAACCTGAACGGTACACTCGAGTCGGTATACGTTGTTGAACCAGTCTTCGTGAACACCAACCTAAGACTGTTCGAGTTGGACTCGGCGATAGTGTATAAGAACCAGACGCAGTTTATCTGGTACTACTATGCTAAGCGTTCCTCAACAAATGAGGCGCCATACTTCTTCGGTGTGACCTTCCTACCCTTCACACAATCCAAATTCCTCGACGCAAACCTGTTCAACGGTGGCACAAGCGTCGAATCAGTGGTTCACTACTGAGGGGGTGGCTACCAATGAGTAACGCCGTAATGACCCTCACAAGCGTCCTCGACTTTTCGGGCACAATATCGATAGGCACAATAACGGGTTCAGGCGGCACACCAACCCCCGTCGTCCTCGGGTTGAATAATCCGAGGGCGTTCGGCGTGGTTAAACCCAACATCGTAGTCATACTTGGGGGCGCATTCCAAACCGGCGAAGTAGCCACAGTAACGGTTACCGCAACATACGACAACAACCAGGCTGCCACCGTGGCCGCCACATTCACCGCAGTGGGCACATACTCCTTCTCGGCCGCGCAGAACAACCTCCTAATGTCCACGGATAGGTCTGTCACCCGGTTCGCGGCGACCGCCCAGAGTAGTAGTGTGTCCTCCTCAGTCACAGCAACAGTGAATGTGACAGGCTTAGAGTTGGTGTACGGTCTACCCAACTAGCGGTTTGTGCGGGAGTTGAAGATAAGATGTGGTCCCGCGGTGTTGTGAGTATAGATGAGAAGTTCCTCCAGCCAAACTACCTCTTCGCAGTCCTAGTGAAGGAGGGCTACCTCTTCGGCAGAGTACTGTCGAGGAGCCTCCTAACATATAAACCATACGACCAACTCGGCCTACTCCAACCGGGAACAAACATTATGAGCTTCCCAACATCACTCTACCCATCCGGTCAAAACGCAATATCACCAGCCAACCAGAACCAGACAAACGTGATACTCGCAAGCCCATTCGCACCACAAGAGCTACACGACGCACTATACATACCACCACAACCCGGCCTCGAAACAGCGATACTCCACGGCGCCATAGGTGTAAAGCCAGGCTACGTCCAAGTATACGTACACTACCCGCAGGGTGAAGCCTTCCTAGGCAGGTGGCCCACACTCCAACCACCACAGCCAGGTATAGGTGTACCCTACGCTAGATTCGACGGCCTCGAAAGCCCATACGAGGCCCCCACAGACTACAGGGAGCTAGTGATACCCGCAGGCATACACCTAAGCTTCGAATTCTACCTACCATCAAGATTCGACCCAGTCCAACCAGTATTAAACCTCAGATTCGCACTATACACAACACAGATATTCGACCCCAACGGCCCAACCTACCAGAGGCAACTCATAGCATCAATAGCCCAACGCAAGGTGCCAGCAGCCTTCCTAACATTCGGATCAGCACAGAGCCCACTACAATTCACCAATATAAGTAAGAACTACGGTAACATACAGCCAATAACACTCGACCAGGCAGCCCAACTCTCCACGGTAACAGGAGGAGGTGGTTAAAATGGAGATCACAACAATAGAGATATTAACACGCACACAGACAACCTACACACCCGCAACCGTCACCGGCTCAATCACACCACTATTCCCATCACCCGTACCAAACACAGTCACAAGATATGTAACAGGCATACTAATATCCGCCGGCGCAACACCGGCAACAGTCACAATAGGCAAACAACTAGCACTATCAACAGTGTTAGCCACAGTGATCAGTGGGCTAAACATACCAGCATCAGGAAACCAACCAATACCCACAAGCGGGTCGCTTGGCCGCGTCGACCAAGTAGTACAGGTACTCGTATCAGGCGAGAACCTCGTAATCAACCCAACCGCCGCCGTGAACGTCACAGTATGGTATTGGGACCGCGCCGGCGAAGACTGAACACCCCGACAAATAGGGGGTAACCAATAGTGGCGGCCAAGAGACCGATAAGAGAGCTGGCTGAAGACGAGTTCGTCGCACTAGTAGCCAAAGGTGTAATGCAGGGGCTAGCCGAAACAAACCGTCAACTAGCACAGCTACAGGCAGCACTAAACACAGCGGTGAAACCACGGCTAATAACACAGCCAACGGGGGTAACACAAGTAGAACAGCCAGCAACAGAAGTCATAATAGAACCCACAACCGAAATCGAGATATATGAGATACAGGCACAGCAGGCCAACGTGATAGCACCACTATTCACAGTATCCACACCAAACAGGTACGCCACAATCCAGGCGCCACCCACAAACCAGAACGTAATATATTTGGGTAACAGCCGCCTAACACAGGCCACCGGCTACCCACTATCACCAGGCGACATAAGGACAACATATATCGACGACCTATCCAAATGGTGGTATCTACCCCTCACAGTGGGCGACAGGTTAAAAGTGTTGGTGGAACGATAAATGTCACTCAGCGGCCAAGTCGTAATAGCCGGCGCCAGGGTGCAGGTACCAATACAAATCCAATCCTCACTCATAGCCTATAACCAGACAACCGACCAACTCAAAGCCACAGTCACAGGCCAAGTCCAAATAGTGGGCACAGCCACAGTCACAGGATCAGTCTACGCCACAGTCACAGGCACAGTCTACGCCACTGTGACTGGGTCTGTGTCTATTGTTGGCACTCCCACGGTCACGGGGTCTGTGTCTATTGTTGGCACTCCCACTGTGACTGTGGGTAATACACTGCTTAATACCGCGCGTGTTGTTGTGGTGGGTACAACCAACCCGTATACTGTGCCAGTGACTGGGGCGCTCAACATTCAGGTTGTGGGGATTGGTACAATCGCTAGCCTGTCGATTACCCCGAGTGGTGGGGGAACCACGACTGCTAGTCTCAACAGTGGGTCGGTCCTCGCGAGTGGCGCGTGGTATGAGTTCCGGATGCATGTTGCGAGTGGTGATGTTGCGAGTATAAGTGGGGCAACATTCTTTAGATACATCCTCGTCGAAGGCGAGTAGGCTAGCCTAGTGGGGGTGGGGTGAATGTCAACACAGGAAACACAGTATGTCTACGCTGGATACCACAAGTCGTCTCCCGGCTACGTGGATCAGATCAGCCCGTCAACCATGGGGCTGGTTAAAACATACACCCCCGCCACAGGCCGCAACGATGAGTATGGGTTAGTCTACGACGGCAAATATGTCTATGCTGGCTACGAAACGAGCCCAGCTATCGTTGACCAGATCAGCCCGTCAACCATGGGGCTGGTCAAATCGTTCACTGCCCCCAGCGGCCACAATAAGGTAGGGTCGTTGACCTACGATGGGAAATATATCTATGTTGGCTACAACAATAGCCCAAGTTATGTTGACCAGATCAGCCCGTCGACGATGACGCTGGTCAAATCATACTCGACAAGCCAACCCTACGCGAATGCGTTGACCTATGATGGTAAATATGTGTACGCCGGCCACTTTGCGAGTTCAGGTGTCGTGGAACAGATCAGCCCGTCAACCATGACGGTGGTTAAATCGTATACGAGTACGGGTAAACTGGATTCGCTGACCTACGATGGTAAATATGTGTACGCCGGCCTCAATACGAGCCCGGGTGTCATTGACCAGATAAGCCCGTCGACGATGGGGCTGGTCAAATCACTCACAGCTCCCAGCGGTCACAACAAAGTGTTTTCGCTGACCTCTGATGGTAAATATGTGTACGCCGGCTACCATGCGGCTCCGGGTATCGTGGACCAGATAAGCCCGTCAACCATGACGGTGGTTAAAACGTTCACGGCTCCCAGCGGTCACAACGTTGTGCGGGCGTTGACCTATGATGGTAAATATGTCTACGCTGGCTACAGTGTGAGTCCGGGTATCGTGGATCAGGTCAGCCCGTCAACCATGGGGCTGGTCAAATCGTTCACTGCCCCCAGCGGCCACAACTCTGCGTGGTCGTTGGCTGGCTGGGTTGGGAATAATTACGCCGCGTTCCCCCCAACCACCACTACATCTCCGCCGCCGACCACCACTACATCTCCGCCGCCACCGCCACCACCAGCCGTGTCGCTAACGTCTGCGCCGACAAGTGTGGTGGCTGGCGAGGAATTCACGGTGTCTGGGACGGCGACGGGTATGGGTACAGTATACCTATTCGTCTCGGGGGTACCCGTAGCCTCAGCGCAGGTGGTTAACGGTGTGTGGAGTGTCCGGGTGGCGCTACCATCCTCCGGTGGATACACACTCTACGCGGCGCAGAACGCCGACGGGTCGGGTGCCACAAGCCTCAAACAATTTATAAACATCACATCAATACCACCCCCACCGATACCCCCACCAGCGGCGGGCGTCAAAGTAACATATGTTGACCCGACTGGTATCACTGAGGAGAGGGTGAGTGACAATCAGGGTAACGTATACATCCAAGTTAAAGAGCAGGGTCTAGCCACAATCACGGTGAGCCCACCATACACTGTGGCCGACGTGGTGCAGGGCGCGGGCTCCGTTAGACCAGTGGTGTTCACACCGAACAGTATCGAGGCGCAGATACGTGGGCCAGGCCAGGTCACAGCAATCGTCAACTTCACACCACCCACACCACCACCCAAATATATCTATGCTGGCTACTACGGGCTCGCAGGCTCAGTGCCGACTTATGTTGACCAGATCAGCCCGTCAACCATGTCGCTGGTCAAATCACACTCTGCCATTATCCGCAACTCTGTGCGGGCGTTGACCTATGATGGTAAATATGTCTATGCTGGCTACAGTGGGTCTCAGGGTATCGTGGATCAGATCAGCCCGTCAACCATGTCGGTGGTTAAAACGTTCACTGCCCCCAGCGGCCACAACGGTGTGTGGTCGTTGACCTACGATGGGAAATATATCTATGCTGGCTACTATAATAGTCCGGGTATAGTGGATCAGATCAGCCCGTCGACGATGACACTGGTCAAATCGTTCACGGCCAGCGGCTACAACTATGCGTTTGCGTTGACCTACGATGGGAAATATATCTATGCCGCCTACAGTGTGAGTCCGGGTATCGTTGACCAGATAAGCCCGTCGACGATGAGCCTGGTCAAATCGTATACGGCTCCCAGCGGCCACAACTATTCGCATGCGTTGACCTACGATGGGAAATATATCTATGTTGGTTACCGTACGAGTCCGGGTATCGTGGATCAGATCAGCCCGTCAACGATGACGCTGGTCAAATCGTATACAGACCCCATAAACCCCAACGATGAGAAATATGTGTACGTACCGAGGTTAGGGGTAAACCTAGGCCACTACGATGTGGCATCGTTGACCTACGATGGGAAATATATCTATGCTGGCTACTATGTGGCTCCGGGTTACGTGGAACAGCTTAGCCCGTCGACGATGAGCCTGGTCAAATCGTATACGGCTCCCAGCGGCCACAACTATGTGACATCGTTGACCTACGATGGGAAATATGTGTATGCTGGCTACAGTGTGAGTCCGGGTATCGTGGATCAGGTCAGCCCGTCGACGATGGGGCTGGTCAAATCGTTCACGGCTCCCGGCGGCCACGGCTATGTGCTGTCGTTGGTTGGCTGGGTTGGGAATAATTACGCCGTGTTCCCCTGATAGTGTTTCTGGGGTCTAAACGGTTCACTATACATATATAGGTGTGGGTGTATTGTTGTTGTTGGTGGGGTGGCTGGGTTGGGGCGTGTTCTGTGTTTTGTTGTTGATTCTGCTACTGTGGGTGACTTGTCGGGGTTTTTGAAGGGGTTGTGGGAGGGTTCGAGGTTTAGGGGTGGCCTGTCGCCTATAGGTGTTGGGCATACTGTGACTACTGCTTGGAGTTTGTTGTCGGGTAGACTGCCGCGGTGGGGTGGTAGGCCTGTGGGTGACTGGTATTATTCTCTGGATGAGGATGGTATGATTAGGGGTACGCATGATATGCGTAGTTTCCCGCAGAGTGTTGTTGGTGTGAGTGGGCTGCGTGAGGTGTGGTTTAATATTCCGCTTATGCATCCTGTGCCGCGTGTTGGTGGCTGTGTGTGTGTTGGTGGTGCGCCGTGGTTTAAGGCTGGGTACTATACTCAGCCGCCGTGGCTTGAGGAGAGGCTTGCGGAGTGGGGGTATACGCCCGATGTGGCCGATGATACACGGTTACCTGTGGGTGTGGATGAACTTGTGGGTATAGCTGGGAAGAGGGGTGAGGCGCTTGGTAGGGTGCTCAACATGTTTGAGTGGGACTTCGCGGTGGCGTGGTTCCCCGAGCTTGATAGGCTACACCACACACAGTTGTTCCCAGCGGGTTCACCGAATGATACGCCTGAGGCTAGGCGTAGGGTTATGACCGCGATTGATGCGGCGTGTTTCAATGTTGCGCGGGTGGCTAAGGCGGACCATGTGGTGGTGTTCAGCGACCATGGGTGGTCGGATGAATTCAAGTATCATTGGCCCAACTCGTTCTACCTTATATCCCAGCTAGATGTGGAGCCACCTAAAAGTGCGAGTGTGCTGGATATTATACCCACAGTGTGGGATCTGCTGGGTGTCAGCCCGTCGGGTGTGCAGGTTGACGGTGTGAGTCTGCTTAGGAAGGGTGGTTCCGAGTGGAATGTTGGTGGTGGCCTCGCTGGTAAGGTTGGTGTGTCGATGGGTGTGGTTAGGCGTGCGGTTGAAAGGTGGGGTGACAGCCTCGCCGTGGTGTGGAGTGGTGGGAAGGATAGTACATCTGTGCTCGTGATGGCGCACAGGGTTAAACCCGATGTTAAAGTGTTGTTTATTGACACCTATGCACACTTCCGTGAGACGATGAATTATGTGCGTGTGATACAGCGTTTGTTGAACATATCTGTGTATGTGTTGAAGAGGGGTGAGCCAATCCAGGATATGGCTGTCGACAAGAAGGCGTGTTGCTATGCTAACAAGGTTGAGCCGCTCCACGACGGTTTGGAGCAGCTGGGTGTCAAAGCCATACTTACAGGTATAAAGCGTAGTGATGGTGTTGGGCGTGAGGAGGCGCCGATTGAGGAGGAGAAAACAACGAAGTCGGGCTATAAGTATGTTCAGGTGAACCCGATACTTGAATGGTCGGAGGATGACTCCCTCAGCTTCCTCGAGTTGAACGGTATCCCCCTTAACAACCTCTACTATCAGGGTTACCGCTCAATTGACTGTATGCCGTGCACCCAACGTGTACTCGAGGCGGATAAACCTGAGAGGTGGGGTCGACGGGAGAAAGATAAGGTTGTAGCACAGCTGCGGGCCATGGGCTACTTCTGAGTGTGTTTCGAAACAGTGTGGTGTGCTTAGGGAAAGAATTATATATATGTTTTCTATGTTTATTGCTATGGCCGTAATATTGTCGGTTTCAGTGGATGTGAATGCGAAGGATCAGAGTAAGGCGTTGCTGGGTTTCCAGGTGGGTTTCGAGAGTGTGGACGACTTCGTCGGCTTCATTAAAAAGTTTGAGCAGCAAGCACTACAGTATGGCTACAAGTTAAAACTCGAGCCAGTGGAGAAAGGTGTGGAAGGCGGTCAGCCTAAAGTTGTGCGTGGATAGGGGAACACGATGCGTGTGGCTATCCTGAGCGATAACCCAACCGTTTCCACGGGTTATGGTAACGTTGCGAGGAACCTCGCAGTCAACCTGGTGGCGCTTGGACACGAGGTGTCGGTTGCAGGCTTCCAATATGCGGGTGCACCAATCTATATTGTGGCCGGTATACAGATGTTTGAGGGGGGTAACCCACAGTCGATGTCGAAGTATATTGTCGATGTGAAGCCGGATGTTGTGCTCCACATCAGGGATGTCTGGGTGTTTAGCAGGTTCTTTCAGGCGCCATACGACCTGTTACCCGCCGCCCGCAGTGTGGGCGCACGGCTATACGCCTACACACCCGTACAGTCGAAGCCCCTCCCACGCGACCTCGTGGAGGCGTGCCGCAGACGTGTGGACTATATTATAACCATGACGAGGTATGGTGTGGGTGCCTACGTTGAGGCTGGCTGGCCTCCCGACAAGGTGGACTACGTATACCACGCGGTAGACCACACAATATATAGGCCGATGGATAAGGCGGAATGCAAAAAATACTTCGGTTTCCCACTGGATAAACCACTCGTGGGCTATGTTGGTATGAACTATGATTATCGGAAGATGATACCCCTAGCTATGGCCGCCTTCAAAGAGGCTGCTGATAGGCTTGGTGGGGACGCATACATGTTTATTGGGTCGGAGCGCGCGTCCTACTGGGATCTCAACACGTGGATTGACACGTTGGGGTTAAAGGATAAGGTGTTCTTCCCAGCGTTTCAGGGTAAGACGTGGGGGTTCACTGTGGAGGAGATGGCTAAACTATATAATGCGTTCGACGTGTTGGTTTTAAGTAGTGCGAGTGAGGGGTTCGGTATACCGCCACTCGAGGCCCAGGCGTGTGGCACACCGATCATAGTCACAGATACACCTGTCTCACGTGAGGTGTATGGTGACGGTGCACTATACGCAAAATCCACGCCAACATATCCAACAGTGTGGGGTTCGTGGGAGTGGATTGTGGACTATAAACATATGGGGGAACTCATATATAATGTGCTCACAGATAATAATTTGCGTGGCGATATTGTGAATAAGGCTGTTGCCAACGCCTCAAAGTATACGTGGCGTGATGTAACACAGAGGCTCGCGGACATCTTCGAGAGACGGTAACATGAGGATCGACCTCGGATGCGGTCGGAGGTGCCGTGGGGACATAGGGGTGACACTCGCCGAACGCACACCCGCTGGGAGGGATGACACCCACACACACCTCGACCGATACTTTGAGGTGTACGGCTTCACATATAATCCCAACGCACAAATACACTATGAGGATGTTGAGGTATGGGTCAAACAAAACAGCGTCGCAGGCCACAGCATACTATTATCCCACACATTAGAACACCTAAAACACCCATACGACCTACTCTCAGCCCTAGGCGACGCCCAACTCATAGTGATAGTGGTACCCAACGCACGTACAAATGACGCCGACCAACACGATGATGGACACCTCTACAGTTGGACTAAGTGGAGTCTGGAAAACCTTTTAAACAACACTTTAAAGGATCGCACTAAAAGGGTTGTGGAGATAGTGGGTGGATTAGACCTGATGGCGGTGGTGACATAGGGGTAATCCTATGTGTTTTGTTGCTATATTTCACTTTGAGAGTTACACTCGAATTCCGATGACTTTATAAGCTAGGTTGGAGTTGTGAGGTTTAGGTGGTTAATATGCCGAAGGGTGGGAAGGATATTAATGCTGATATGGGTGAGGTTGAGGCTGGCGGTGAAGGTGAGGGGGGCGGTGAAGGTGAGGCTGGCGGTGAACGCAAGTTCGTGTGCCCCTCGTGTGGTAGCGAGTTGGACTATGTTATTGATGTTGGCGGCGGGTGGTCGCGTTGCCCCCTGTGTAATGCGTCGCTGAGACCGAAGAGTGTGCCCATTTGGGTTGAGCGTAAGAGGGGTGAGAAGGGTGAGGGTGGTGAGAAGGGGTTCGGGCTGGAGGGTCCACGCACACCGGCGCAGATAGTTGCCGAGGTGCTCGACCTGTGGGATTGCCCTGAGAAGTTTAAGAATTTTGTGGTTAAGAGGATTGAGACGCTTGGCGCTGTGAGTGCTTCGGAGTTATCCACGCTTCTACTCACCTCGGTGGGTAGCCCGTGGAAGGGGAATAATGGTACTGTGGCTATGATTGTTAATGATTTCGCACGGCTTGTGCAGCAGGAGGAGATGAAGCGTGCTAGGATGCAGGCTGAGCCAGCCTTCTATCCGCCCGTGACTACACATAGTGAGCCTGGGTATGGTTTGCCCGCGGGTGGTGATGTGTATGCGGCGCCGCCCATGTATGGTGTGCCACCGCAGGGTAGGGGTTTCAGTTATGGTGCTGTCGCCCAGCAGCCGTCTCAGCCTGATAGGTTGAAGGAGCTTGAGGAGAAGTGGCAGAAGCGGTTTGAGGAGCAGGAGCGTAAGCATAGGGAGGAGATTGAAGAGATTAATAGGAGGCAGAAGGAGGAGGAGGAGAAGCGTAGGATTGAGGAGCGTTTTGCGAAGCATGAGGAGATGCTTGAGCAGCTACGTAACGCTGTGATGGGGTTGAAGGGAGAGTTTGAGAATGGTATAACACAGCTAAAGGCTGAGATAAGGGGTACAGCGAGTGAGAAGCAGAAGGAGTCGCTTGAGGCTGTGCTCGAAAACCAGCGTAAGATGTATGAGGAGAAGATTAGCGCGCTCACAGAGCAACTCCAAGCGTTACAGGGTGCAATCGCTGATGAGAGGATTAAGAAGATTGAGCGGGAGGCGCAGGAGGCCAAACAGCTCGCTATGAGGACCCCGCCATCAAATGTGCCGGGTGAGGCGATTGTAACGCAGGGTATGAGCACAATTGAGCGTGTGTTGAACGATAGGAAACCCATGAAGGAAATTGTGGGTATAGCTAAGGAGGTCTTCGCCCAACCCACACAGGCTCAACCCGAAGCCAACCTCGCCGACCAGCTACCAGAAGACATTAAAGAGTGATATGTCTTGCGGATGGTGCTCTCAACCTGCACTAAGGGTGGTAGCGGTAAGACCGTTGTGGCCATAAACCTGGCGGAGGCCCTCTCGAAGAGGGGTCACAGTGTACTACTCTTTGACGCCGACCTCGAATCATCCAACTTCGCATCCATAGCGAATATACCCGACAATGTGAAGGTTGGGTTAAACTATGATACGAAGACGATTACACCCGTACGTTGGCGACAGATGGATGTTTTCAGCCTATCACTCCTAGCCGACAGAACGCAGGGAACCCTGCTCGTGGGCACAGAGCATCAGATCCTGCTACGCTCCTTTATTGAGAGTATACCCAGCTTCGATAAATATGAGTATATTGTTGTGGATACGCCTGGCGGTTCATCGGATATACTCAAGTTCTTCGTCGAGAACTTCCAGGATAGGATTGCGGGTGTGGTTATAGTGCTACACCCAGCCACAGCTGTCACCGACCTGAAGCGGAGCCTCGAGGTGATCAGGTATATGGAGGTTAAACCAATCGCGGTAATACAGAACATGGTATCACTTAACGGTTCACGTATGTTTGGCAGCGTTGATCTATCACAGGTCGTTAAACAGTATGGTGTACCCAACTATTTCGAGTTACCGCTGGACGCCGAGATGCCCAACAAGATTAGTAGGGGGGAACCACTGCTTGAACCCGAGGTGTTCGATAGGGTCGCCGCACTAGTGGTGGAGGAGCCCGCTAAGTCCACGGTTGCCAGGGTTGTTAAACGTATGGTTAGCGGTGTCAGGGAGAGTGTGGTCAACAACCTCCTATCGGTGTTGACCGACATCATACGTTTATCGAATAAGGAGATCGATATACCGGAGATCAAGCGGAGGTATGGTTTGGATGATAGTACGACGGCCAAGTTCAGGCTTATGAGTGATGAATACGACCAGGTGCTCGGCGAAATATATGTTGAGATAACCGATAAGATCAGGGTGCTCTCGAAGCCCCCACGCACATTTGACTATGAGGTGATTGTTACACCGCGTGGGGTGGCCGAGCTAATATTGGGTTACAAGAAGACGGCGAACGGCCCAATATCAGTGGATCCAGTCGACGTTTGGCTTATGGGTGATGTGCGCCTCCGTGGCGGTGGGAGTGTTGTTAAGGCGCTACAAGTATACCACACAGTGATGGGTAGCACCGAGATACTTGACGCCCTACGCTCCAAGTATAAGCCTGTGCTCGAGGTGATGCTGTGATGGCTCTCGGCGGGTTGTTCGGTATACGCCCAGACGAGGCGCGTAAACTATTCGAGGAGTTAATGGAGAAGATGAGTGAGCTCAAAATGGCGATAGATAGGCTTGACGGCCACGTTGTAGAGTTAGCCAAGAAGATTGGTGACGACAAGACGAGGAACACGGAGAACAGGATTATGCTCGATAGGCTCAGCGGAGACCTCCAGGCACTCACACACCAAGTAGAACAGCTGCGAAAAGAGTTAAAAGGGAGTGGCACGGATAATAGTGGTGACCATTAGTGAGGAAACGCGAGGAACTCGTACAGATGTCAGACTATATCAACGCCAAACTCGGCCTAAACATTAACTGGCTACGCCTAACCACAGTCGACCTCGCGCAAATCTACCTACTAGTCAAAAACGGCGTCATAGTCAAAGTCCAACCACAGCAACCACAGGCCACAAACACCCAACCCAACTTCATAAACATGCCCCTCGGCCAGGTGCTCGAGAACTTCCTAGAGGGGCGGGGACCAATCATACAGATCGCCAAACGATATATGACTGGGGAGAACACAGCGCAACCAAACCCCCACCACGACACAAAAACATAAAAAGATTTTTAACCGACAATAAATACACTAATTATGCCAACACCTAGACGAGAACATCTGCGAGTTGTTGGGAGAGACCGATTCATAAGGAGAATGTTTTATGCGACGGGGATATTCCCGTTTGCGGCGTCGGAGATCCCCATAGTGAGAGAGGTTCAGGACATATCACTAGATAGTGCGGAGAGGCTGCGATACATATTATTTTTGTGGAATGAACTCGGCAGTATATTTTACTTTAAGGATACAATGTTACTTAGTGATTACAATATTTTTGTTAGACGGTATGCCCGCCACGGCGAGGTTGAGGATTGGGTAGGCATACCCTGATGCCCACACCTGATCGCCGATATGTGAGGGCTAAGGTGAGATGGAGTTTCCTAGTGAGGATGTATGCTGCCACGGGTATATCCGCGTATAACATATCGCTGTACAATGTGTTGAGGTTCGCCCCAGACATACCACTATACAGTGTGAGGAGACTACAACACATATTATACGGTCCTTGGGACATACCGTTCTCCAACTATGATTATTACTTTAAGGCATTTGGGTTTCAGGATAATTATGAGCACCGTGTTGCTGATGCCCGCCGCAAAGTGGAGGACTGGAGGGGTATACCGTAATGCCCAAACCAAGACGACTATATGTGAGGGTTGAGGGGAGGGAGGTATTCCTAGAGAGGATGTATTATGCCACGGGGATATCCAAGTATGACATATGGCCGACCACTGTGGAGAGGTATACTCGAAACATACCACTATACAGTGTGGAGAGACTACAAGACATATTATTCGGTCCTTGGGAAACCCCGTTATCCAACTATGAATATTACTTTGAGAGGCCTAGGTTTCGGAGGGATTATTGGCATCGTGTTGATCATGCCCGCCTCGAAGTGAGGGATTGGAGGGGGATACCCTGATGCCTAGACCCAGACGTCGATATGTGAGGGTTAACGCGAGGAGGGGATTCCTAATGAGGATGTATTTCGCCGCGGGGATACACATGTATACGTCTTTGGGGGAAGATGTGGCGAGGTATGTTGAGGACATACCACTATATGGGGTGGAGAGGCTGCGGGGGATATTATTTTTGTGGGGTCAGCAATTCAACTATGATTATTACTTTAATGAGGATGAGTTACATGATTACATGAATTATTTTGTTTATGATGCCCGCCGCCATATGGTGAGGGATTGGAGGGGGATACCCTGATGCCCAAACCAAGACGGCGATATGTGAGGGTTGTGGCGAGATGGGGATTCCTGCATAGGATGTATTATGCGACGGGGATACACATGTATGACATATCGTTGGGCGCTGTGGTGAGACGCACCGAGAACATACCACTATACAGTGTGGAGAGGCTGCGAGACATATTATTCGGTTACTGGACCTATACGAACTTCGACTATACAGCTTACTTGGAGGCATCTTGGTTTCGGGATAATTATGAGAATTTTGTTGATGATGCCCGCCTCGAAGTGGTGGTGGACTGGAGGGGGATACCGTAATGCCTAAGCCCAGACGGCGACTTGTGGAGGTTAACGCGAGGTGGGAATTCCTAGTGAGGATGTATTATGCCACGGGGATACACACGTATAAGTCTTCGAAGGGGCATGTCGTGGAGAGGTATGCGCCAAACATACAGCTATATAGTGTGGAGAGACTACAAGACATATTATTCGGTTCCTGGGACATACCGTTCTCCGACTATAGATTTTACTTTAAGAGTAATGTGTTAAGTGATTACACGGTTTCTATTGTTAGTCTAGCCCACAGCTATAGGGTGACGGATTGGGTGGGGATACCCTGATGGCCAAACCAAGACGTCGATATGTGAGGGCTAACGCGAGGTGGGAATTCCTAGAGAGGATGTATTATGCCACGGGGATATCCACGTACCACTCAAGGGGGTACTTCGTGGAGAGGTTGGTTAAAGACATACCACTATATGGGGTGGAGAGGCTGACATACATATTATTTTTGTATAGTGATGGATTCGACTATGACTATTACTTTAAGAGCGATGTGTTAAGAGAAAACATGGTTATTGTTATTGTTTATGATGCCCGCCGCCGTAGAGTGGTGGATTGGAGGGGGATACCCTGATGGCCAAGCCTGAGAAGCGAATTCTAAGGGTTTACGCGAGGCGGGAATTCCTAGATAGGATGTATTATGCGACGGGGATATTCATGTTCGCACCGTTGATTGGGATGGCGTTGATTGAGAGGAGGAGTGAGCCCTTACAGTTGTATAGTAAGGAAAGGATACGTAGTATATTGGTGCCGCTAGTCACTGGGAGGTATACGGAATATATTCATTACTTAGGTTATTCTCCGTTTAAGGATTATACTGAAAATGTTGATGAGGCCCGCCTCGAAGTGAGGGATTGGAGGGGAATACCCTGATGCCTAGACCCAGACGTCGATATGTGAGGGTTAACGCGAGAGACGAATTCCTGCATAGGATGTATTATGCGACGGGGATATCCGCATACACATCATTTGGGTTGGTCGCCGTGGAGAGGGATACTCCAGACATACCACTATATGGGGTGGAGAGGCTGCGGGGGATATTATTTTGGTGGGGTCGACAATTCAACTATGATTTATACTTTAATGATTATAATTTACGTCATTACATACACACTTTTGTTGATCGTGCCCGCCTCGAAGTGGTGGAGGACTGGAAGGGGATACCCTGATGCCAACACCAAGACGACCAGCTGTGAGAACTGAGGCGAGGTGGCAATTCCTGTTGAGGATGTATCCCGCCGCGGGGATACACACGTATAGATATGCGGGGTACATCTTGGAGAGGTATGCGCCAAACATACAGCTATATAGTGTGGAGAGGCTGCAGAGGATATTATTTGTGGGGGGTAGTGGACTTGGCGATATAGCTTACTTTAATGTTGAATCATTACGTTATCACATGTATCATGCTGTTAATTATGCCCGCCACCGTGGTGTGGTTGAGGATTGGAGGGGTATACCATAATGCCTAGACCTGAGAGGCGACTCGTGGAGGCTGAGGGGAGATGGGGATTCCTGCGGAGGATATATTATGCCACGGGGATATCTGTGTATGTTGTGGAGGCGAAGTATACTGTGATGAGGTACAGTAAAACCATACCACTATACAGTGTGGAGAGGCTGCGATACATATTGGGAACATCTTCTCTACGGTATACCGACTATATTAGTCAACTCCAAGACAAACAGATATATCATTATTACAATTATTATTTTGTTGTTGAGGCCCGCCGTGGTGTGGTGGTGGACTGGAGGGGTATACCCTGATGCCTAAGCCCAATCGACGAGATGTGAGGGTTAACGCGAGGGACAGATTCCTGTATAGGATGCATTATGCCACTGGGATACACTTGTATAAGTCTTCGGAAGGGCATGTCGTGGAGAGGTATGTTGAGAACATACCACTATATGGGGTTGTGAGGCTACAGAGGATATTATTTTTGATTGGTCGGCGATTCAACTATAAATATGACTTTAAGGAGGATGAGTTACGTAGATACGTGTATTATGATGTTCTTCTAGCCCGCAACTATGAGGTTAGAGATTGGAGGGGGATACCCTGATGCCCAAACCAAGACGACAATATGTGAGGAGTGTGGGGAGGTTGCATTTCCTATATAGGATGTATCCCGCCACGGGGATCTTCAGGTATGGCACACTGTTGGGCACTGTGGTGAGACACACCGAGAACATACCACTATACAGTGTGATGAGACTACAAGACATATTATACAGTCCTTGGGAAGCCCCGTTCTCCAGCTATAGATTTTACTTTTCGTATCGTTGGTTTCGGGATAATTATGAGAATCTTGTTGGTGATGCCCCCTCCAAGGTTGAGGACTGGAGGGGAATACCCTGATGCCAACACCTGATCGCCGATATGTGAGGGGTGAGGCGAGGATAGTATTCCTGCGGAGGATGTATCCCGCCACGGGGATCTTCAGGTATGGCGCACCGTTGGACACTGTGGTGAGACACACCGAGAACATACCACTATACAGTGTGGAGAGACTGCAACTCATATTATTCGGTTTCCGGTTCTATACGAACTTCGACTATGAATATTACTTTTGGGAACAGGTGTTACAGGATTATTATGAGCATCGTGTTGGTGACGCCCGCTTCAAGGTTGAGGATTGGAGGGGGATACCGTAGTGCCTAAGCCCAGACGGCGACTTGTGGAGGTTAACGCGAGGTGGGAATTCCTGCGGAGGATGTATCCCGCCACGGGGATATCCAGGTATAACATATCGTCTGGCATTGTGGTGAGACGCACCGAGAACATACCACTATACAGTGTGGAGAGACTACGATACATATTATACAGTCCTTGGGAAGCCCCGTTCTCCCACTATGTTTATTACTTTTGGGGGGCTGAGTTTCAGATTAATTATGAGTATCGTGTCGCTGATGCCCGCAGCAAAGTGGTGGACTGGAGGGGGATACCCTGATGCCCAAACCCAGACGTCGATATGTGAGGAGTGTGGGGAGGTTGGAATTCCTGCGGAGGATGTATCCCGCCACGGGGATCTTCAGGTATGACATATCGTCTGGCATTGTGGTGAGACACACCGAGAACATACCACTATACAGTGTGAAGAGACTACGATACATATTATACGGTCCTTGGGAATTCCCGTTA
>JAVZKQ010000043.1:0-19349 GCA_038884175.1 Thermoprotei archaeon
ACACTCGACTATGAGTGATTCCGTGTCGCGCGGATACTTGTTGACCCATTCAGCACCATCCTCCGTTATTATTATGGTGTCGGAGTGTCTGAAGCCGCCTAGCTGGGGTATATAGATGCCTGGCTCACAGCTTAAGACCATGCCGGACCGCAGGATTGTTCCGTCACCCACGTCTAGGAATGGAGGCTCATGTGCCTCCAAACCCATCCCGTGGCCTGAGTGGTGTCTGAGAAACTCTGTGACACCGAATTCTTTGGCTACCCTATACGAGGCCTTATCAGCCTCGCTAGAGGGGACACCCGGCTTTAAGGCGTTGAACGCCGCCTCCTGCATTTTCAGGGCTATTTCGTGGTATTTGCGCACACGCTCGTCGGGTCTACCCATAAATAGGTTGCGCTCGAGCTCACTGTGGTACCCATCTATATCGGCGCTTGCACCGGTGCCTATAATGTCTCCCTTCTGGATGGGTCGCTCTATACTCACAGCGTGTGGGAAGACTGAGTTTGGGCCAACTTGGCCGCGTATACCAGCGTGGGCTGTGAGCGGGCTTGGGGTGGTGGCCCTGAACTCTGGGCCCAACACACGCTTCATTCTGAGTGTGGCCTCAAGCGATGCCTTAGCGGCCACTTCAAAATCATACGCCCCCGGCGCCAAAAACTTTTGGAGGAGTTCGTGGGCCAAATGACCCCACCTAACACTTTCCCTGACCAATTCAAGCTCGTTTTTGGACTTTACTAGGCGCATAGAATACAACTCTCCACCCACTGGAACAAACACTGTGTTCTTTACAAGCTCTGAGAGAAGAGGGCCAGTATAACCGTAAGGGCTACTATAGAATAATGGGTTGTCTACACCTATGCGCTTCCCCTCTAACCCTATCTCAGCGAGCCACCTAGCAAAATGCTTCATTGGATGAACTTCACCCGGATAGTCCAAGTATGTATACACTCTTGATATCTGCCTCGTCTGATAGGGGATATGATCCTTCTCTATTATAGGCCCAAAAAACGTTATTTCACCGTTTTGAGGCACAACTATCGCCGCAGGCCTCTCCGTTGGAAGATAGTTAAAACCAACAAAGTACTTGAGGTTGGTGGGACCACACATATAAACCGCATCAAACTTCTTTTCGATCATCCACTTCCGAAGCCTCTCAACACGCTCAACATACTCCGATTCAGGTAGAGAATACACGTTTAAACACCCCTGAACTATTTATAAAAACCCACTCTAAGTAATTAAACCCATGCCCTCTCCCATCCTTCTGCAAGGCACCACGAATTTTACATTAGGTACATTTTGGTAAAGCAAAAAGGTTGTTGGAATAGGTGGGGGGTCATCCAGGTTTATCTTGGGGTGCTACACACTTTATTATTGTGGAGTAGGTAGGCGGCCTCTCCAATACCTCAATTGATCTGGAGGGGGACTTTGTGAACCCTTAGCTCCTGCGCGTAAGGCTGTGAAAGAAGAGGCCGTCAAGTTTGAGAAACCAGATGTATGACTCATTGGCTATCTAACCCACACATCGTTTGCCTTCTAGCTCTCTTTTTCATAAGGAGAATTTGATGCTCACCTCTTCCCAGCAGCTCGATGGATGGGCCAGTGCCTCATTTTGTCAGATGACTTGCAGCTAAGGAGGGGTAGAAGGTGTAAGCACACCTACTCGAATCAAAATTTTGTTTTGAGCTCAAATTGTGTAACACAATGGTTTGTTAGAGCCGGCCTGTATCCGGTGATTTGGTGGCACACAAGTGTTGAACACTTTTGGTGTACGACTTTTTTTGTGGGGGGAGGTATCTTATGGTGCATATGCGCCTCCATAAAGAGTAAGGGTTTTCTTTGGCCCTATACTGAGGCTGCAGCAACTCATAGCGGTGTGAAGACAACCAGCTAGTACCCTTTAAACATAGATGGGATGCCTTAGTTGTTAGGGGCGCTTGGATCGCAAGACATAAATTTGCCTCCTCCTCATCTGAAGTTGAGGAGGGGTGAAAACCTTGCCCAAGAAGGGTAAAAAGGCTGAAGAGAAGAAGGGCTCCGAGGGCGGACAACAGCAGCAACAAAAGTAGCAACCAAAGTCGGCTAGCGTCGATCGTCCGCCTTTTTCTCTTCTATTACCCTCTTCTCCACCCCCTAAGGTCCAGCCAAGCTCGTCCCAACATAGTTGTTGAAAACTTATGGCGGGTAGACACAAGCTCTAAAAACTTTATGCAAACCTAGCTAATGTTAGATCTAATCCGGTCTCTGTGATGCGTGAGTCCCTGGTTCCCTGTGCCCACAAGCACGGGGACAGATAGTTGTTTTACCCAAAAGACACCTTTTTGCTTCTAATTGTTTTACGGAGTTTGGCTCAGGTTTGTCCAACTGTTAATTTGTTCTTGGTGTGTGTTATGAGCTCGGTTAGTGCTTCGAAGGCTCTCCCAGCGTCCTTCATGTTCACGACTATCACGGTGTCAGTGTAGCAACTTACAGTGTTATCTATGTTTATACCCCTCCTCGACAGTTGGGCGTAAAATGGTAGTAGGGCTCCAGGAGTGTATATGAATTCTTGTGGGCTGTGTATTATTATGGCGGCATAGTCTGAGCCCTCTTCTAGTACGCTGTGGGATGGTATTTCCTGCTTTATTTTCTCTAGGATTTTCTGGTCGAACACGAGTGTTATCGAGGAGTATGTTTCTGAGAGTTGGATGAATTCCTCGTGGTGGGCTGATATTATTTGGGCCACTATTTTAAGGGTGTGTTTGGTGCGTTCGAGTGATAGTTTGGCCACGTTGGTGCGCACAGTGATGACGCTGTTCGCTATAAGTGTCTCAACGGCTCTCTCAGTGTTTGACCGTTGGGTGCGTATTCGTTTGAGCGCTGTGACTACACTTGAATTAGTTATTTTTTGGCCTGTTTTGGTCTCGATTCTAGGTTTGATTTGTCTTGCGAGGGCGCTTAGATTGGCGTAGCCTCGGCTCAGTGCGTCCTGAATGTACTGGTCTAGTTCCACTTCCTCTCTTACAAGGCTAATCACGGTGTTTGTTCTGGATTTGCGAATTTTGGGTCTTTTAATCATTTTTCTGGTCTTTTATGGCCAAAAAATATTTAAGCTCATTGGTGTTCTTATAAGACAAATGTCAAACAAAGTTGTTTTAGCGTATTCCGGTGGGCTCGACACTTCTGTGTCCATCAAGTGGCTACAAGAGAAGTATGGGTTCAAGGTGGTGACACTCACGCTCGACTTGGGTCAGAGAGATGATTTCCAGAAGATCGAGGAGAGGGCTTATGCGACTGGAGCGGTCAAACACTACCAAGTTGACGCTAGGGAGGAATTTGTGTCGCGTTTTGTATTTCCTTCGATTAAAGCTAACGGGTTATACGAGGATAAGTACCCACTCAGCACGGCTCTTGGCAGGCCGCTTATCGCCGAAAAACTCGTTGAAATAGCTGAATTGGAAGAGGCTGAGGCCGTGGCGCACGGCTGCACGGGTAAGGGTAACGACCAGGTGCGGTTCGATGTGACTGTGCGGGCGCTCAACCCCAGTATTCGTGTTATTGCGCCAGTAAGAGAATTCAATATGACAAGGGACGAAGAGTTGAAGTACGCGTTGAGTAGGGATGTGCCCGTCGAGTCTAAGAGCTCGGTTTACAGCGTGGATCAGAATCTTTGGGGTCGCTCTATTGAGGGTGGTCCGCTCGAAGACCCCAACGTCGAGCCACCTGAAGATGCTTTTGAGTGGGTTGTGCCTGTTGAGAGGGCTCCAGACAATCCAACCTATGTTGAGATAGGGTTTGAAGGCGGCGTGCCAACCTCAATTAACGGGGTGAGTATGAGTGGCTTAGACCTAGTAGAGTATTTGAATAGGCTGGGTGGCGCTAACGGTGTGGGTGTGGTGGACCACTTAGAGGATAGGCTTGTTGGAATCAAGTCTAGGGAGGTGTATGAGGCGCCCGCCGCCCTGGTCTTGATTGAGGCTCACCGAGCGCTCGAGAAAGCCGTTCTCACCAGGTGGGAGCTCAACTTTAAATCCACGGTTGAGAGGGAGTGGGCTTGGCTTGTGTATTCTGGTCTCTGGGTTGAGCCGCTTCGAAGGGATTTGGAGGCGTTCAATGAGGCTACCCAATCACGTGTGTGCGGCACTGTGAAGGTTAAACTGTTTAAGGGTTCGTTTAGGGTTGTAGGCGTCTCCTCAGAGTTTTCACTATACAAGCCCAGGCTCGCCACGTATTCCTCTGGATCTGTGTTCGACCAGAAAGCCTCAATCGGGTTTGTGGAGCTCTGGGGACTTCAGTCGAGGATTGCCAACGAGGTGTTGGCTCAACATGGTAAAAGTGGACGTGCGTGGAAAAAGGCTGAGCAAATTCTCGGATGAGGCGACGAGTTTCACCTCCTCGATTGGGTTCGACGGCCCACTCAGCCGCCACGTGGTGGCCATAAACATGGCTCACACACTGATGCTACTATGGGGCGGCTGGATACACGTCGACAAAGCCGAAAAAATACTCTCTTCGCTGCTAGAGCTCACAGGTGAGCCAAATGTTGGACGCCCAGTAGAGGACATACACGAGGCGGTCGAGCAATACGTTGTTGACAAGTGGGGGGTTGAGGTGGCGGGATATATGAATTGGGGTAAGAGCAGGAATGACCAGGTGGCCACTGCGCTAAGGATGGCTGTCAGAGGTGGGCTGGTAGACCTATCAGCATCACTAATAAGACTCCAGAGCGTCCTGCTAGAGAAGGCCAAAAACCACGCTCATACCGCCTTCCCAGGCTACACCCACCTCCAAAGAGCCCAGCTTATAACTTTGGGCCACCACCTCCTAGCCTACTTTGACTCGTTGAGTAGGAGCCAGCAGAGAATTCAGCAAGTGTATCAAAGGGTGAACCTTTGCCCTATGGGTTCAGCCGCCCTAGCTGGCTCTTATTTAAACCTTGATAGGGAGAAACTCGCTGGGCTCCTAGGCTTCAGCGGAATAGTGGGTAACAGTGTGGACGGTGTGTCCTCACGTGATTTCGCGATTGAAACCATCTTTGTGTGCTCACTTGTAATGTTGGAGTTGAGCCGCATGGCTGAGGAAGTCGTTTTGTGGTCTAGCCGCGAGTTTGGCTTCGTGGAGGTGGGTGACGAGTACGCGGCCACCAGTAGCCTTATGCCCCACAAAAAGAACCCAGTTGTAGCCGAAACCGTGAGGGCTAAGACCTCAACGGTGTTGGGTTGCCTCCTCGCGGCGGCATCCACGATTAAAGGTTTACCCTACACGTATAACCTAGATTTTCAGGAGATAACCCGCGCGCTTTGGGCTGCGTTGGAGCACACCGTTGCTTCCGTGAAGATAATGTCTGAAATGTTCGCATCACTCGAATTCAAGCGTGAAGCTATCAGTAGGGCAACCGAAGATGAGAGCTTCGCGGCCACAGCGCTCGCCCACAGGCTAACAGCGTTGGGTGTGGCCTCCTTTAGAGAGGCCCACCTAGTGGTGGGGAACCTTGTCAGGCTTGCGGAGGAAAGCGGTATAAGTCTTGGTGAAAGTGTGAAAGCCAACTTTGAGCGTGTGGCTCAACACACGCTTGGTAGAAGGGTGAACATAGACGTCAACTCGCTTGTGGGCTCCACAGAGCCTGAAAACCTGCTCAAAATGATTGCCACAGTGGGGGGCGCTAACCCCGAACAGATTGATGGGGAGCTAGCTAAAAGACACGTTTTTTTGAAACAGTTTGAGAACTGGGTTTCAGAAACCTCAGCTTCACTGGCTGGGGCTGAAACCACCCTACTAGGGGAGGTAAAACGTGTTTTAGATGGGAGGTGAAAAATTTGAAGACAATTTGCTCGGAGTGTGAGGCAACAATAGACGTACCGGATGACGCCATAGTGGGCGAAATCGTTGAGTGCGCAGAGTGCGGCACAGAGTACGAGGTGGCGGGTATAGGCGAAGAAGGCGTCAAACTCAAGAAGGCGGAAGCGGTGTCCGAAGACTGGGGAGAATAGAAGTAGTGGTGAACCCAGATAAAGCTCAGCATAGTTTATGACAGGCTCCGCTGGGAGGAAAAAAGCCTATACGAAGAAGCGCGTAAAATGGGTGTCCAAGCTGGTCTAGTGGACGCTAAACTCATGGTGTACGACTCCCGTGACGGCGGCTTCAACTTGGACCTAGGCGATGTAGTGTACGTCAGGTGTATAAGCCATTTCCGTGCGCAGATGGTTTCGGCAATAATTGAGAGTGCTGGATACACATGTGTGAACACCCATAGTGTGTTGGAGACATGCTCCAACAAGTTGCTCACAACACTCGCGCTCAAGCGTCACGGTATACCCACACCCAGGACTCTCATGGCCTTCTCGGCAGAGGGTGTGAACCAAGCCGCCCAAACCCTCGGCTACCCACTCGTGCTAAAACCACTAGTGGGAAGCTGGGGAAGGCTTGTGGCCCTAGCAAGGGATGAGGAAACGCTCAAGGCACTTGTAGAGCACAGAGAGGAGCTCGGGAACCCCCTCGACCACCTCTACTACCTCCAGGAGTATGTTAGTAGGCCGCCTAGGGATATACGCGCGGTTGTGGTTGGAGGCGAGGTGGTTGCAGTGGTGTACAGGGTTTCGGCTGAGGGTGAGTGGCGCACGAATGTTGCGAGGGGGGCTACGACAGAAGCGCTTCAGCCTTCAGAGGAGCTCGCCGAACTGCTTGCAAGGTCGGCTGAGGCTGTTGGGGGAGGCATACTCGGCGTGGACGCAATGGAGTCGGGTGGTGGCTACCTGGTGCATGAGGTCAACGGCACAGTTGAGTTCAGGGGAGCACAATCGGCTGTGCAAAACAGCATACCCAGAAAAATAGTGGAGCACCTAGTGCGTGAGGTGAAGAAGTGATGGTCAGGGTGGGTATTCTGGGTGGTTCGGGTTATGTTGGTGGGGAATTAATAAGGCTCCTACTCACACATCCAGAAACGGACCTAGTGTTCGCATCTTCGTCCAGGTTTAAAGATGAGTACGTGTTTCGCGCACACCCCAATCTACGCGGTCTCACACAGCTCAGATTCACCGACGAATCACGCCTCACAACAAACCCATTAGATGTGGACGTGCTCTTCTCAGCACTACCACACGGCGAATCAGCCAAACACTTACCAAACTATATTCAGACGGGTGTCAAAGTGGTGGATCTAAGCGCCGACTTCAGGCTTAAAGACCCCGCCTTATACCCCAAGTGGTATGGGTACACACACCCGCACCCCGAATTACTCGAGAAATTTGTGCTATCCATCCCAGAGCTTAACCGCGAGCAGGCGGCGGCTTCAAGCCTAGCGAGCTCACCTGGGTGCATGGCCATAGCCACAATACTTGGGGTGGCACCGCTTCTCTCCTCCAAGAGTCTAAAAGTTGACGCTGGGCGTATTGTCGTCGACCTCAAGGTTGGCTCCTCCGGCTCAGGTGGTAGACCATCGCTTGCGACCCACTTCTCTGAGCGCTTCGGTGTTGTCAGAGCCTATAAGCCTGTGGCGCACAGGCACACACCAGAAATTGAGCAAGAGTTGTCGAAGCTATCAAACACGGTTGTTAAAGCATACCTATCGGTGCACGCCGTAAACATGGTTAGGGGGATACTTGCAACGGTCCACTTGTTTGTGGATGGAGCAATTGAACCTTTGGATGTGTGGAGGGCGTACAGGTATGCTTACACCGGTAGACGCTTTGTGCGCTTAGTAAGGGATAAGAAGGGTGTTTTCAGGTATCCTGACCCAAAACTCGTAGTGGGCTCAAACTACGCTGACATTGGCTTCGAGCTTGAACCTGGGGGTGGTAGACTGGTTGTGCTTGTGGCAATAGACAACCTTGTTAAGGGTGCTGCTGGTAATGCGGTGCAGACAATGAATATCATGCTTGGTATGAATGAGTGGTTGGGGCTTGAAGGCGCCCCGCTACACCCCGTCTAAGGTGTTTTGCATGCACTACACAATACTTGGGGTGGCGTGATTGGACCCGGTCACAGCCGATGAGAAGTTTGGTTCACCCAGCTATCAAAAGCTGCCTCTAGTGGTTGAGAGGGGGTCTGGTGCTAAGGTTTGGGATAATGCTGGGAAGGAGTACATCGATTATTTGGCGAGCTACGGGGTTGCCTTCCTAGGCCACTCTAATCCGAGTATAGTTGAGGCTGTGAGCCAACAGGCGCAGAAGCTCATGAGTTGCCATGGAAGCTTCTATAACCAGGCGCGCTCAGACTTGCTCGAGCGCCTAGTTGAAATAACGCCGAGGGGGCTTACGAGGGTTTACCTATCGAATAGTGGGGCGGAGGCTGTGGAGGTGGCTATTAAGCTCGCTAGGCGCTACACGCGTAGGAAGAAGATAGTGAGTATGAAGGGCGGCTACCACGGTAAAACCTATGGCGCCCTCTCGGCCACCTGGAACCCCAAATACAGGGAGCCGTTTGAACCCCTCGTACCCGGCTTTGTTTTCGCGGAGTACGGTGACGCCGACTCACTTAAATCGTGTGTGGACTCTGATACCGCGTGTGTAATTGTTGAGCCAATACAGGGTGAGAGTGGTGTCATAGTGCCCCCGAAAGATTATTTGAGCCAGGTGAGAGAGGTGTGCGACGCCGTGGGGGCGCTCATGGTTGCGGACGAAATACAGACCGGGCTTGGGCGCACCGGTAGAATGTGGGCGTGTGAACACGCTGGTGTTACACCCGACATACTGCTGGTCGGCAAAGTGTTGGGTGGAGGGCTTCCGCTGAGCGCCACGGTTACCAGGGAGGATGTTGGCTCCTCGCTTGGGAAGGGTGAGCACACGAGCACCTACGCGGGTAACCCGCTTGTTTGCGCAGCTGGTGTGGCAGCCATCCGCTATATCACGTCCAACGACGTGTGTGCTCAGGCTGCTAGGAAGGGTGGGTGGCTTCTTTCAGAGCTCTCGAAGATCGTGCAGACAAAGAGGAGTGTGAGGAGTGTTAGGGGGTTGGGTCTAATGATCGGCGTCGAGTTAAAGGTTGATGTGCGTACACCGCTGCTAGCAGCCCTCACAAAAGGGCTCATAGTGGGCTACTCTGGTAGGACGGTGCTGAGACTATTGCCCCCAGTGGTTACGGATGAAAAAGAGATGTCCAAGGCGGTTGAAGTGTTGGACTTGGTGCTTCAGTGAGGCGTTGACGTTTGTGCGCAGTAGTCTTATATAGGGGTTCCAACATGTCGTTGAGGGCACTCAAAATTAGTGAGTCAGGCCTAAAGGAAACCGAGAGTGCAGTTCTACTCTTAGAGGATGGATCGGTTTTTCGGGGTGAGGCATTCGGGTTTACCTCAAGCCTACCTGTTGCTGGTGAAGTGGTGTTCAACACTGGCATGGTTGGGTACGTCGAGGCTATGACGGACCCATCCTATAGGGGGCAGCTTCTGTGCTTCACGTACCCACTCATAGGCAACTACGGTGTGCCAGCAAAGCGATACGACGATAACGGGATTCTAAGTGGATTCGAATCGGAACGCATACAGGTAGCGGGTGTAATAGCCCACTGGGTTTCGGATAAACCGAGCCATTATGAGTCATCTAAAACGCTCGACGAGTGGATGGGCGACGAGCGTGTGCCCGGTATTATGGGGGTCGACACTCGCGAGCTCACAATCCACCTAAGGGAGAAAGGCGTTATGTTTGGGGCTATAGCGCACACGGTGGAGGATGCTGAGAAGGCTATCCGTGCTGCACGCTCAGAAATGACTCCCGAGTATTATAAGGCTGTGAGCACGGGCAGAGCTGTGCGCTTTGGTAAGAGTGTTAGGGGTAGGGTTGGCGTGGTTGACTGTGGGCTGAAACTCAACATTGTGCGAAGCCTTGTAAAGAGGGGTTTAGAGGTAGTGGTCTACCCCTACAATGTAAAGTTCGACCAATTGTTAGATGATGGTTTAGATGGTGTGGTCCTCAGCAATGGTCCAGGTGACCCCAATATCTGGGTTGAGACGATCGGGGTCGCACGCAGGCTCATAGACGAAGATGTGCCAACACTTGGCATATGCCTTGGCTACCAGCTATTGGCTCTAGCTGAAGGAGCACACACATTCAAGCTGAAGTATGGGCACAGAGGTCAGAACAAACCTGTGATAGACCTTTCGAACGGTAGGAGTATGGTTACGAGCCAGAATCATGGGTACGCCGTGTCAAGGGAGTCCATTGTGGGCACACCCTTTGAAGAGTGGTTTTTGAATGTTGACGATGAAACGTTGGAGGGTGTCAAACACACGTCGAGGAGGTGTCTTGGTGTACAGTTCCACCCCGAAGCTTCGCCTGGTCCGGTTGATGGGGGCTATGTTTTCGATGTGTTTGTGCGAATGCTTGGGAGGTGACCGTTATTCCTCTTGATCGCTCGATTAGGAAGGTGCTTGTGCTTGGAAGCGGGGCCATAAAGATAGCTGAGGCGGGCGAGTTCGATTATTCTGGTTCGCAGGCGATTAAGGCGCTCAGGGAGGAGGGTATTGAAGCCGTGCTTGTGAACCCCAATGTGGCCACAATTCAGACGGACACCTCACTCACCGACAAGGTCTACCTCCTACCAGTCACGCCGAAGTATGTTGAGCGTGTGATCGAGGCTGAGAGGCCTGACGGCGTGCTACTCGGCTTCGGAGGGCAGACGGCGCTCAACTGTGGCTTTATGTTAAAGAAGATGGGTGTATTCGAGAAGTATGGCGTAAAGGTGTTGGGCACAAGTGTTGAGGCCATCGAGAGGGCCTCGGATAGGGCGATGTTCAAAAAGACAATGATGGATGCAGGTATAAACGTGCTCGAAAGCAGGGAGGCATATACCCTCGAGCAGGCGTTCAGAGTGGCTGAACAGATCGGCTACCCGGTTATTGTGAGGACCGCTTTCACGCTTGGTGGTAGGGGTGGGGGTGTAGCGAGGAACCCCGAAGAGCTTGAAGTAATTGTGCGTAGGGGGCTCGCCCACAGTATTGTGAGCCAAGTGCTCATAGAGCGTTATATTGGACACTGGAAACAGGTAGAATTCGAAGTGATGAGGGATAGTGCTGGCAACTCTGTCACCGTTTGCGACATGGAGAATATTTTGAGTATGCGTGTACACACAGGGGACAACACAGTTGTCGCACCATCGCAGACCCTAACAAACGACGAGTACCATATGTTACGCGAGGTGAGTATGCGTGCGGCTGCCGCGGTGGGAGTCATCGGCGAGTGTAATGTGCAGTTCGCACTTGACCCCCAGTCCAAAACCTACTATGTTATCGAGATGAACCCACGCCTATCGAGGTCATCCGCGCTCGCATCCAAAGCCACCGGTTACCCGATAGCCTACGTGGCCGCAAAGCTGGCGCTTGGTTACACGCTTAACGAGTTGAAGAACAGTGTTACGGGTATAACAACCGCTGCCTTCGAGCCTTCACTCGACTATGTTGTTGTGAAGATGCCAAGGTTCGAGTTCTCAAAGTACCCCTCTGTGAAAAGGCAGCTTGGCACACAGATGAAGAGTATTGGGGAGGTTATGGGTATAGGTAGAACATTTGAGGAGGCGCTTCAAAAAGCCGTGCGCATGCTTGACAGCGGGAGAGAGGGGGTCTGTGACTATAAGCCCCTCGGCTCCAAAGAGAAGGTGCTCGAAGCTGTGTCCAACCCCACAGATGAATTCTTCTATAACCTCGCTGAAGCGTGCGCAATGGGTGTGGACACGGAGGAACTCTATAGGCGTAGCTGGGTTGACAGATGGTTTATTGAACGTGTGCGCTCAATTGTGGAGTTTGACAAAAAACTTATGAGGTTGGCCGAAGCGCGCGTGGCGCCGAGCCGTGAAGTGCTCTTGCAGGCAAAGCGGTTGGGCTTCTCGGATAACTGGATAGCCAAGAGGCTTGGCTTGAAACCCCTCGAGGTGAGAGAGCTCAGAAAGAAGCTCGGCGTGCTTCCAAGCATTAAGAGAGTGGATAGCCTCTCCGCTGAGTGGCCCGCTAAAACCAACTATTTCTATGTAACCTATGATGGCCGCATAAGTGAAAACACGGGTTACACTCAAGGTGTTAAGCGGATAGTTGTTCTGGGAGCGGGTGTATACAGGATAGGTAGCTCGGTTGAGTTCGACTGGTCCACGATGAACATGGTGTGGGCGCTCCAAAAAAGAGGGTACGAGGTAACTGTTGTTAACTGTAATCCCGAAACCGTGTCCACAGACTACGACATGAGCGACAAGCTGTACTTCGAAGAGCTGAGCGTTGAAAGGGTGCTGGACATATACGAAGCCGAGCAACCCCTAGGCCTCGTGTGCAGTGTTGGTGGCCAAACACCCAACAACTTGGTCCCCCAACTATACGAGTATGGTGTGCGCATACTTGGAACATCACCCGAAAGCATCATGATTGCCGAGGACAGGGCGAGATTCTCCGCGTTACTCGACTCCTTGGGTATACCTCAGCCTGAATGGGTTGAGGCCAGGTCAGCCGAAGAAGTGCGCGCATTCGCCCGCGAGAAATACCCTGTGATACTAAGGCCTTCATTTGTGTTAAGCGGCCAGGCGATGCGCGTTGTGTGGGACGAACACGAACTAGAGGACTTCCTAAGGGAGGCTAAGGCCGCGGCGGGTGACTACTCTGTCTCCGTGAGCAGGTTCATCCGTGATGCTAGGGAGGTCGAGGTTGACGCCGTTGGCTTCGGATCCCGCGTGTTCGTGGGTGCTCTAATAGAGCACATAGAGAACGCCGGCGTGCACTCGGGTGACGCGGTGATGCACATACCCGCCGAGGGGATAAGCGAGGTGGCAAAGCGTAAAATACTTGATTACACGGAGGCGATAGGCCGAGCACTGAAAGTGAGTGGTCCATTCAATGTGCAATTCATAGTCAAGGGCGACCAGGTTTACGTCATCGAGTGCAACCTCAGGTCTTCGAGGAGTATGCCCTACGTCTCCAAGTTCAGGGGGGTGAACCTAATCGAGCTTGCGGCTCAAGCGATACTTGGAGAAGAACCCCCACAGGACGCTGGTCAGCGGGTTTTTGAGCATGGTGTAAAGGCGCCACAGTTCTCATTTATGCAGCTTGAAGGTTCAGACCCAGTGCTCGACGTCGAGATGCGCTCAACGGGGGAGGTTGCGGGGTTCGGGAACACCTTTGAAGAGGCCTTCACAAAGGCGATGGAAGCCGTAGGCTACTCATTTAATGTAAGTAGGGTACTTGTAGACCTATATGAGCGCACCCCCAAGGCTAAAAGGCTCGTCGAGAAGCTCGTACAATTGGGTGTGCGGGTATACGTGTTGGACACAAAGCGCTTAGAGTACCTCGAGTGGCTTGGAGAAGAGTATGCTGGCCTTTTAGAGGCTATAAGTGTGGGTGATGTTGCAAGGAGCAGTGTTGACTTGGTGGTGAGCACACCACCCCCAAACAGACGTGCTTCAACCAACCGTGAAGGCTATGAGTTACGCAGGAGGGCTGTTGAACTATTGGTGCCACTCATCACGAACTTGGAGACTGCCGCCATATTTTTCGAGGTTTGTGCGAAAATGCGGCGTGAGGAGGCGGTGGCCATCACACCCCTAAAAAGCGCGACTTGAGGGTGGCACACCAGCGATTGCTTGTAGCCTTATCACGGTTGCCGCGTCCTGTCTGGAGGGTTGAACCGCTGTATCACTCTGTGCTTGAAGTATTCGCGTAGCTCACCAATTTTCGAGTGATATTCGGTGTAGACGTACACTGTATCCCCACTCTGAAGTGTAGTGTCCTCAGATGGGTTGAGTGAAACCTCTCCACCCCGCTGTATCATTATTATGGGTGCGACTCTTGATAGTGTGCCTATACTGGTTCCACTGTGCTCAACCTGGAACTCGGCGTAAACGGGGTACTCCCCACTCGTCCCCTTTTTGAAGCCAACACCCACAACTTCCTGTGAGTATGAGGCTTGGGCGAGGACTTGGGACACTATATCCATGATGGGTAGCATCATGTCCACGTCTGAAGTCTGTGCTGACTGCGCCAGATTCCTATCATGTGTAGCCATTAGTACCTTGATGTTTGGGTTAAGCCTTTTAGCGTTCATCGCAAGGAGGAGGTTGTCACCATCATCATCGAACGCGCACACGAGGACGCTCGCACGGCCAATACCCACTGATTGGAGCGCTTCGTACGCTCTTTCAGGCGACCCGTAAACGGTCAGTCTACCCTCATGGATAAACCGCCTCACATCGTCGCGGTTTGTGGTGATCACAACGTGGCCCACACCAATATTGGAAAGCCACTTTATAGTGTGGTTCGCGAGTCTACCTGAGCCGGCCACAATCACGTGTCCCTTCAGACGGGACACCCTCCTGACAACCAGCTGCTCTCTGAGGGTCTCCCTACTTACCGCCGTTGTAACTATGCTCTGCACAAGCGATGCGGCTAGGCCCACGCTCACAATGAATATCACAACCATTATCACCTGCTCCAGTGGGGGCATGGATGTAATGTTGGGTGCGTACAGCCCAATCGTGGTTATTGTGGACACGGAGCCCGTGAAAGCAGCGAGGGGGCTCAGGTGCTGGTAGTGCATGAACACTATGGTTCCAAACCCAAACATGGCCACTATTAGCACAAGCTGTATGCGTATCTGGCGTAGAACTGCGAATGGCCCGTAGAGTAGGACGTCGAGGGCGTCCTTAAACCTTGAACCCAAACCTTCGCGGGGTTTAACCTTCGGGCGTACCACGCTTTATTACACCCTTTTCAGCCAGCCTGTGCTCGAGCTCCAGTAGTTCGCCTCTCTCTGTAAGCACGTATATCGTGTCCCCCGTCTTAACCACATAGTCGTCCGGCGGGTTGGGTAGCAGTTTGCCTTCACGGTCCAACACCATTATCACCGAGGCCAACTTGCACAGCTCTGAGAATTTTATGGCTACGTTCTCATTGTCAACCGCGAGTTCGGCCACAAACCTGTTCTTCATGTTACCTTTAACGAACACAGCTGACACCCCCCTCGAAACGGTGGACATAGCGAGTATCTGGCCCGCGAGCTCGTAGGGTGCGATGACAACGTCAGCCCCGCTTGAAACTGCTGCTTCGTAGAGTTCGTCGTCGTTCACAATGGTTATCGCCCTAATCCTAGGGTTAATCTTCTTTGCGTTAAGGATTGTGAGGAGATTGTCCCCATCATCGTCGAACGTGCAAATAATCGCGGAAGCCCTGTCGGCCCCAGCCCTAACAAGCGCCTGATATGAGCGCGCTATGGGTGAGCCCATCGCTGGGATACCCTCCTTGTGGAGTCCTGGTAGCTGTGATTCGTCCCGTACGAGCACGACGAACTCTAGACCCATCTCCCTTAGACGCTCGACAACATACATACCCAAAAACTTGTAGCCCATCACTATTATGTGGCCACGCATCTTTGATACCATGTTCGAAACTAGTTCTTCGGACACACGCGCTAACTCTCTTACTCCATATTTAAACCTAGAGGGCTTTAATCAAACATATTTATGAGTAGTGATATTACATAGCTATGGTTGATGCTAGACCGATTCAAAGGCTGATAGACGAAGGCTACTACGACCCCCACACTAGGAGTGTGAAGGCTATACGAGGCCACGAGCTACACGCGACCAACTGGCAAATTGAGGGGGCTCTGCGCATGCTCTTCCACGTGCTCGATCCACAGGTGGCCAAGGACCCCAAAAACTTAGTTGTGTACGGCGGCTCAGGTAAGGCGGCAAGGAACTGGGAGTGCTTCGAAGCCATAGTCAACACCCTCCTTACACTCAGTGGAGACGAGACACTCCTCGTGCAGAGTGGCAAACCGGTCGCGGTGTTTAAGACCTACACTCACTCTCCAAGGGTTCTCATATCCAACGCTATGCTCGTGCCAAAGTGGGCTGACTGGGAATACTTTAGAACGCTTGAAGCTAAGGGGCTCACCATGTATGGTCAGATGACCGCCGGTAGCTGGGCGTACATAGGCACACAGGGCATACTACAGGGTACATACGAAGAGTTTGGCGCCATAGCCGACCAGCGATTCGGGGGCAGCCTCGAGCACAGGCTTGTGCTCACCGCGGGGCTGGGCGAAATGGGTGGTGCGCAGCCCCTCGCCGTCAAAATGCATGGAGGCGTAGCCCTCGTGGCTGAAGTCAACCCCCAACAGATCAAGAGGAAGATAGAGCAGGGCTACTTGGACACTTGGAGTGACGACTTTGGAAAGGCTCTCAGCATGGCTCTAAGCGCGAAGGATAGGGGTGAGGCTCTCAGTGTGGGTGTGCTCGGCAACGCCGCAGACCTCTATACTTTCCTGGTAAAGGAGGGAGTCATACCCGACATCGTAACAGACCAGACAGCGGCGCACGACCCCCTAAACGGCTATGTGCCGAGTGGTATGAGTTTCGAGGAGGCCGAGCGGCTGAGGGGGGAGAACCCTGAAGAGTACGTGCGGAGGGTTATGCGCACCGTGCGCATTCACGTTGAAGCCATGCTCCAATTCTTGGATAGAGGCTCAGTTGTATTTGATTATGGAAACAACATCAGGAAGGTTGCGTATGATGCTGGTGTGAGTGACGCATTCAGAATACCGGGGCAAATGGTGTATATGAGGCCGCTATTCGAGGTGGGCCGCGGACCGTTCAGGTGGGCGAGCCTAGTGGGTGAAGAAAAGGATATCAGCAGGCTTGACGACGAGGTGCTCGCACTCTTCGGGGAAAACCAAAAGCTTTCGAGGTGGATTAGAAACGCGTCAAAGTACGTCAGATTCCAGGGGCTACCTGCACGAGTGTGTTGGCTTGGTTTTGGGGAGAGGGCTAAGTTCGGTGTTAGAATTAACCAGATGGTGAGAAGTGGTGAGCTAACCGGCCCAATCTGGGTTGGCCGAGACCACTTGGACGGCGGAAGCGTGGCTTCACCCTACAGGGAGACCGAAGGGATGAAGGATGGAAGCGACGCGGTGGGAGACTGGCCCGTGCTCAACGCGCTCGTTAACGCGGTAGCCGGAGCTACATGGGTGGCATTCCACCATGGGGGCGGTGTGGGGATAGGCTACTCCATACACGCCGGCTTCGGCCTCGTGCTGGACGGCTCACACGAAATGGATACAAGAGCCGAGAGGGTTCTCACGGTTGACCCAGGCTTGGGTGTTGTGCGCCACGCCGACGCGGGCTACGATAGAGCTATGCAGGTAATACGCGAAAAGGGTATAAAATCACCCTCAATCCGAACAACGAGCTCAGCCATTAGAAGCCCCGCCGAATAGGTTGCAGCACTATTCGAGAGCTCAACCTTGCCCCCGTATGACCACTTTGCCCACACACACTCATAACACCCATGGAACACGCCTCCAATTTTCCAGCGGGCTATTCAAGTCCAGGCGGCTAAGGTTGCGTCGGTGCACACACCAACTTAGCTAAGCCCGCAGCAGTTCAGCACCATCTCGATAATCCCTATACGTAGGCGTGGTGGGGGATGTGTTTGGCGTTCTGTTGTAAGTGGTTTAAGCGTCTGCAGGAGGTTAGAGAATAATACTGAGGTGTGATCCAAAAAGGTTCAAGTGTTAAAAAAGTGGGGGATAGGTCAGTCTGATTCGTTGTCCTCTTGTACTTGTGCACAGCTCGCTGGGCTTATGGGTGCGGTGCAAGCAAGTTTTTGTTCTGCGCTGTTTGAGGCTATTATGTGTATTGTGTATGTTGAGCCAGTGGCCAGCGTTGGTATGAGGGTTAGGTTGGATGAGCCGAAACTTATTGCACCTTTGAAGGTCAACTGCACGCATTCGTGTGGCTGGATGACTATGCCGGTGGGCTGGTTCTCATCACCCTGAGAATTGTCGTTACCGTTATCACTGCCCACAACACGCATGTTGAACACCTGGCACGTGTTACTGGTGGTGGTCGAAGTAGTGGTTATGGTGGTGGTTGTTGTGCCCTGAGGGGTCGAGTTGTTCACTGGTACGAACAGGACTTCATCCGGGTGTTCGCATTGAGTGTGGTCGTCTGGGCCAAACACCACTTTGTTGCTAGCCGTGTCCTTTGTGTTTCCAGTGGAGTTGTTGTTGTCCCCTTCACCCACCCCATTGTTTCCATGGTCTCCACCTTCGTTGTGGCCTCCCGCACCACTAGCCCTACAAGCTGAGCCGGTTACGTTAAAGTCGCCGTGGATTGCGACGCCCACAAGTTGGACGGGTATGCTGCCAGTGTTGTTGACCAACAAGGTGAACGTGGTGTTTTCACCACTCGTGGTGAGGGACACCACCTTTACGCTTAGGTTTCCACGTGCTTCTTGAAGTTGTTTCTGTTCTTCTTGGCTGATTGTGGATTCACCGCCAACGTGGCCAATCTCTTTTGTGGGTCCAACCACGGCCACGGCGGAGGCTACCAACTGGTAACCGCTAGGCGTGTTGACAACCAGTGGGTTGAGCTCTATGAGAGCCTCGTTGTCACCACTTAAAGAGTGAGGGTTGGCTATCACAGCCTGAAGCGTGTTCGCGCTGCCTGCAAGGGTCACCTGTGACTGTGTTCCGTTCACATCTATCTCGACGCTCTGGACAGTGAAGGTTATCGAGTACAGCACTGAGCCGGGTGTGAGGTTTGCTTGAGCCACTGTCACCGTGTAGTTCTGTAGGCCGAGGAGGTCAAGTGTGGACGCACCGCCGGGTGGTGTAAACGTGATACTCTTAACAGCGAACTGACCGCTCGTCCCTGTTGGTTCACCCACAAGTAGCGACACCTGTGTGAAGGTCATGTTCAACCACACCGTACCCTGCGGCACCTGGGGTGGGTCTGTGAGCTTGACTACTAAGACGCTATAGGATGTCTGCGCACTCTTCGGATGCACACCCATGTATACCGCTGTCCCAGCAATTATGATCACCGCGATTAGTACCGCGGCGACCGGGTACACCCAAAACCTTTTGCCGTAAGCCATTTTCGATCAAACCATCTAATACGCACAACCACATAATCCTGCACGCTTGAATATTTGTTCAAGCGTTTTGAAAGTGTTTATAGGGCGCGTGCAAACCGTGCGGCGACAAAAGAGGGGCGCAAGAGGCAACCAAGCGTTTCAAACGTTTTGAAACTTGGTTCCCCAACTATAGCGGTAAACTAGGCGGTTTAAGAGTGGAACCCATCGTGACCCAAACTGTGGCGAGTTGGCCAAACATCGTTTATGCGGTCGCTATGTGGCCCTCAAGCATTAAGGGTATACCAATAAGACATATATGGTTATCTTAACAGCGTTTTGCGCCCGGCGACGTTACACATCTTTTCCCGATAACCTCTGTATCCTCCTTATATCCTCCACCAATGATCATAAAG
The DNA here is from genome assembly GCA_038884175.1 of Thermoprotei archaeon. Taxonomy (GTDB): domain Archaea; phylum Thermoproteota; class Thermoprotei_A; order Marsarchaeales; family Marsarchaeaceae; genus ECH-B-1. The sequence continues at coordinate 19,213 of JAVZKQ010000043.1, forward strand.
AGCCCCTCACCCCTTCCATTCTTAAATTTCCATCCGCGCTGTGAAACAACCCATTTATTTGGCGGTGGGTTTCGCGATATAACACGCTTATTGCGCGTGGGTTGTGTGTGCTAGTTCTACATTATACTTAGCAAGCT
>JAVZKQ010000044.1:0-18102 GCA_038884175.1 Thermoprotei archaeon
GTAGATGTGGTTATAACAGGTGGAATAGTTGATGTCTGCGAGATTGGGGTTGTTTGAGTTGACGACGGCCTTAGGCTGAGAAGAACTCCTGCCACTATAATTATTATAACAACTAGCACTATACCAGCATACACTCTCTGCTTATACCCTTTCTATGTTGTTTATTGTGGGGCAAACCATATTCCTTCAGTTATAAATTCTTCGCCTTTCGACGAGTATGCTGTACAATGGACAATAATTCTTATTAGAAATTGGATGGATATTGTTTGTGTCATACAAATAATCTAAGGTTCACGGATAGGACAGCAACAAAGATACACGATCACCTTTTCACAAAAATCACTGATCGGACACATGAAATACATCCTCGGGCTCAAGAATGGGGAAAACACACGCTTGATCTGAAGAATGCGTAGAAAAGTTGAAATTGGGGTAATAGGCAATGCGCATGATCAGCGTGGTCGACACATGCTCTCAAGCTCAAACGGTTAACCTCTCGATCAGTTATGTTAGCACAATGGTTGATGGCCTGTTTTATATTGTTACCCCAATTTTATATGTCACAAAATGTTTAAATAGATCACCAAAATATTTGAAAAGAAACTTAAATGGCAAATACGGCACCGGTTTCCAGCTATGGAAATTTACCGATCGCAAACGGCGTTACACCTATACGATATCTAAATTCTGGAGAGAAAATATTATTTGAGACTAGGCCGTCCTTCTGGGGGATTGGAGGACTTACTGTAACAATTTCATTCATTATATTTACCATTATTTTCATGGGACTCACCGCGATTATAATGAATTTTTACGTTGACGCTCTTTTAATTTCATTATGGCTCCTTCTCGTACTTCTACCACTCATCCTTACAATCTTGGAATGGAGAAGGACGTTCTACACTCTTACTGACCAAAGAATAATTATGGCGAAAGGGTTGGTGGGAAGGAGGGTTATAGCCTTAACGTACTATAGGGTTGGGGGGGTTCTTGACTACTCGACCTATAGGGTAACGGGAACACAGGTTAGCCAAGGATTATTCGGCCGCCTTCTCAACTATGGAACAGTGATTTTTATGACAAACCGCGGATCCCTATTCTGGCGTGCGATAAAGTCGCCCTGGGACGTCCGCAGGTTTCTGGAGGAAACAACCACAACCGTGCAAAATGAACAGTACGCGAGAAACGTAGGCGTCGAGGAAGCTGTTAGGAAGGCTACAAACATCGCGATAGACCAGATCTATGGTTACCTTCCAAAGAGCGGGCCCTATCTAAACCAGAACCAAGCACAAACGATGCCACCATCCAATCCCTCTCAGCTTCCCCCACACAATACCCAGCAATCGGAGGCGAGCCAGTTTCCCCAACAGAACATTCAAGCAATATATTGCAGCCAGTGTGGGGCAAAAAACGAAGCGACTGCCAACTTTTGCTATAAATGTGGAAAGCAACTCTACAAACAACAATCCTAGAACTCAGACAGCAAATAAACATCACCGCGAAAGGAAAACATCCCATACCACAATATCTTTACCCAATCCTGCTACATTTTTTTGTCTTCCATTTAAGTTTCTGGAGACTTCGTGAAATGAAAAAACCACCTGACGAGTCGTATCGACGGAACGGTAGCTTGAGGCGCCTTTGCCTTAAACTCATTATACCGTTCAGACCAAGTCTCTCAAAGATGGTTATATTCATCAAACATGGATTAATTCAACAAAATTCGTTAGCCATCCCTAGTAGTGACCGAATGGAAAATGGATTTCCATCCCGAGTTTAAAGCACGCCGCAAATTTATCACTAACAGCTCGCTTTACCAACACTCTTGACCACAACATTATACTAGTGGTTTTCCACATAGTAAAACCCTACAGTCGCTAATATCTTCTCTGCCTAAACGTTACATTAGTATGATGCTATGACAATGTCTAAGCGCATAAACCGAATAATACGCCCCACACACCCGCGTCACGACGTAGAAAGGCTAAGCCTGCACAAGTGTTAATTCACGTGCGCCACACGCTACTCAACACAGTTTGATATTAAAACTATTATATGTTTAGATTCGCACACCGCCCACCCACAAAGGGGCGCGTGTTCTTCCGCTCACCGTGATGGCGATCGCGCCAGAGTGAACTATGTGGGCGAGAAGAACCACAAGTAGTGCTGACCCAGATACTGAGGTGTGCGATTCCACAAAGAAGGGGGCGCCCACAACGCACACCCGTTGCACCTAACCCCTGTGGGACGGCGCACCACATTGTTGGGAAATCATCCTCCCCAGCTCTAAATTGGAGGCTGACAACAGCCCGGGTTCGGGGCCTACTCCCCCGTTACACACAGTGGTTTGAGGTACACTTTGGGTTTTGGTTAATACTTAAAAGCCCTCTATGATTCCACCTATAATTGTTGGGTGAGTGTGGACAGTATGGAGTTCTTGGGTGTGACGGCTAACATCGCGATTATACGGCTGGGTAGACCTGTGGATTATGGCTACGCTGTGGTTGAGCCGGCCCAAAATAGTGGGGGTGGTGTGTGGGCTGCTGAGGCCTCATCTGGGGGGTGGCGTGTTTTCCATGCGGGTGCCGAGCTCTTCTGGTTCAGTGTAGCCGAGAGCTCTGCTCCCATAAGGTTCAAGCAGAGCTTAGAGGAGGGGGATAGGGTGTACGGTTTTGGGGAGAAGTATGCTAGGCTCAATAGGCGGTATAAGAGGTTTAATATGTGGAACGTGGACCAGCCGTACAACCAGCCTAGCGCCGACCCCAGCTATGCCTCCATACCCCTCTATATTGTGTTCTCCTCGAAGCGTTGCTATGCTGTTTACTTTGACTATGCTGGGTACACGGGGTTCAACGTGGACATAGATCGCAGGGGGGAACTAAACGTTGAGGTTGACTCGGAGGGTGTAAAAGTGTATGTGCTCTGGGGTGAAACAATCAGGGAGGTCGTAGCCGCGATCTACACGCTTTTCGGCGGCTTCACACTCCCACCCAAATGGGCTCTTGGCTACCACCAGTCCAGGTATAGCTATATGAGCCAGGAGGAGGTTTTGGAGGTGGCCTCAACGCTGAGGAGGCGTGGCATACCCTGCGACGCCATCTGGCTCGACATCCACTATATGGATGGGTACACCAACTTCACATGGAATAAAGATGGGTTCCCATCACCCAAACAAATGATCAAGGGAATACACGACATGGGCTTCAAACTCGTCACAATAGTGGATGTTGGTCTACCCAAAAAGGTGGGCTACCGTGGATACGACCTATTGGAGGAAGTGGACGGCTTCATAAAACACAAGGAGGGCGGAGAATTCCTCGGCGTTGTGTGGCCGGGTGTGTGCGTCTTCCCAGACTTTGTGCGAACACAGGTCAGACAAAGGTGGGCCCAACTCATAGCCGACTGGCTCACCCAGGGGGTTGACGGGATATGGTTGGACATGAATGAGCCATCAATATTCCTAATGGTGCAAAAAGCCGCACAACAACTCAGAGAGCTGTGCGACAACGTGGACGACGAAGAGAGCCTCGGCGTAAAACTAGCCAGCTTCCCAAAACTCAACACCGTGGGTCTATATAAAGGGGAGCGCATGGTGCCGATTGACGGTGTGCACACAACCGATAGTGGTGGTAGGCTACCACACACACAAGTGCACAACGCCTACCCCCTACTCGAGGCTTGGGCCACACACGAGGGCTTCAAGGCGCACAACGCGGACAAAAGGTGGTTCATACTCACAAGAGCCGGCTTCCCAGGAATACAGAGGTACGCTGCACTCTGGACTGGCGACAACCAGGCCGACTGGGGTGAGATGGAGATGAGCATACCCCAACTACTAACACTATCCCTGTGCGGCCTACCGTTCGTGGGCTCCGATGTTGGCGGCTTCGGCGACGACGCCGACCCCGAACTCATGGTAAGGTGGACCCAGCTTGGCGCGTTCTACCCATTCTTTAGGAACCACAGCAGCAAGGACTCCAACAGGAGGGAGCCATGGGTCTACGGGGAGGAGTACGAGCGCCCGATCACCGACGCGATACGGTTAAGGTACAGGTTCCTACCACAAATCTACAAACTATTCAGGCAGGCCGAATCGGGGAAACAGCCGGTGATTAGACCGCTCGTATACGAATTTCCACATGACGAGTCCACCTGGGACCTAGACTCAGAGTTCCTCGTGGGCTCAAACCTCCTCGTCGCGCCCATAACACAGCCGGGGGTTAGGGCTAGGTCGGTCTACCTGCCCTCAGGCCCAAGGTGGCTGGACTATTGGACACGTAAAGTGTACAGCGGTGGCCGGTGGGTACTCGTGGATGCCCCACTCACACGCATACCACTATTCGTCAGAGAGAACACAACGCTTGTGGTATCCGAAGCCCAACACGTCAACGCCCACAACTGGAAGCCCGTGATCGAAGCCTTCGTTGAGAGTCAGGCTGACGCCGAACTATACGACGACGATGGGTCCACCCTCGCATATAGGCGCGGCGAATTCTTCCAGCTTGACGCACACTTTGAGAGGCGTGGAGACACACTCACAATAACCACTAGAAAAACGAGTATGGCGTACACACCCGAATACACAAGTGTTGGTGTACAGCTATTAAGAGCCGAGGGCATAGAAAGAATACGCCTCGACACACAAACAGTAGACATGAACACACCGGACACACGCCCAACAATACACCTGTAATGTTATAACGGCAACGCGCACACGCACGCAAAAAGGTTTGGGCCGCCGTGTATTGGCCAGCCCGCCCACTCCTAGGCTTTTATACACCCATTTCCCGTGGTTTTCCCACTCACCACGCGGCGCGCACACTCATCCTCCAGCACCATCCCCGAACACATTAGAGTAGACATCCATGGCGAAGCTGGTCTCAAGTGGGGCTCCTTCAAGCACCCTAAACGTTCTTGTGCCGTCCTCCTTCCTCTCAGCCCTGAGAAACACGGCCACCGAAGGATTGTTCTCGTAAAACCATGTTGGGAACTCGTAGAAGTGTGTGACGAAGAACACGCGTATCCCGCGTTCAAGCATCGCTGAGACAACCTGCCTAGCTATCTCTGAGCCCTCCCTTTCATTGGTTGATGAAAAAGACTCGTTGAAGAGAACCATTGAACAGGGCCTAACATGGTCCACTATGGCGCTCAGCCTTATCAACTCCTCATCCAACTTGCCACCCTCCAATTTCGTGTCCTCCTCCCTCTTAAAGTGGGTGTACACCCCAGTGGCTATGGACGACTCGAACCTCTCTGCGGCCACAAACATCCCACACTGCATCATCAATTGGGCTTGGCCAACACTCCTCAGATAAACCGTTTTACCACCCCTGTTGGCCCCGGATATTAGGAACAGGGGTTTCGATGTTGTTCTAAGGTCGTTGCACACGGGTTTGGCGTTCATCCTAAGCGCCAAGGACACTTCGTGCAAACAAGAGTATCCGAGCGTGTGTGACCCAATCTCCCTCGGTGTTGGGAAACACAGTGGGACCCCTAACGTTGTAAGCTTGGCCCACAGGTTTGCGCACCCCAAATAGAACGCGAGCTCTGTTCGCAGCGAGTCTATAAAACCCAGAACATCGTTGGCAGCCCTCCTCAAAACCTTTGCAACCCTTACGAGGGCGTGGTTCCTCATCTCAGCCAACTCTTGGGCGCCGGCCTCGTCACGCTCAGGTAGACTCCAGGTGTACCTCCGTTTAAGTGGGAGTAGGTTCCTCAGACTTCTTCTGTGCTCGTGGTTGATTAGCGTGAACCCCGTCAACTCCGCTTCATCATCCAGCTTTACAGCAGCACTCACACCACTTGTGAACCTGAGGCTCGACAGGTGCACCCGAATCCTATTCAGGTACTCCCTATCGAACTGGTAGTCAAGCTTCTCTATCAGGTCTCTGTAACCAGCGGAACTAAACCCAGCGGCCGACGTATCAAAGGCCTCCCTCACCCTATCAAGGGTGTCCAAGTAGACCTCTAACACCCTGATTGAGTCGAACACAACCGACTCTGGGTTGGGGTTGGGTATCCAAAACAGCTTCCTTTTACCTTCAGCTATAGCTTGTGTGATCGTTGAATAAACACGCCTAATCGTGTCCAAGTTCTTCAACGTGTCCTGCAACACACTCTGCCTGTAAAGTATTGTGTCAACATCCCCCTCGGGGGTGTGTAGTGCCTTCGTGCAAACTTGGGCAATGAATTCGTCGCCGGCGGCCATGGCTTCAATTATGGGGTTTAGGTCTAGGTCCCTCACAAGGTCCTCGTAGTTCCAAGGGTGAGGCTTGGACGCATCGAAGCTACGATCCCTATACATCAGGTAGAGCCTCATGGCTTTATCCTCTCCAATATATCCTCGTACCGCACACGATGCTTCTTCGCCAACCCCAAAGCGTACGCCAAGCCGTTGGGCGGCTGCCTAACCACCTTAAAAGTCCTCTTCTCAGGGTTGTCTGGATCAACCTGGCCCACATAGCTAACCACCCCCTCAACCAGGGCGAGCTCATCAACAAAGGTAACATACACACATATACAACCCTTCTCGACAATCCTCCTAAGTATCTTCCTACCAATCGCCGCAGCGTCTCTAACAGCCGTCGACCCAAGCATCTCGTTCACAACAAGTATACTCCTATCCGAGGCTCTCTCAAGGATGCCCTTAATCCTAACAATCTCATCCTCAAGCTTACCCCTGAGGCTCTCAACTGCCTCACCACGCTCGAAGAGTGTGAAAATATTGTCGAAGAGGAACAGTGTAGCCTCACTCCCAGGCACAGGCACACCGAGCTTCCCCAAATAGTGTATTTGGGCGAACTCCCTCGCAAAGGTTGTCTTACCACCATGATTGGGGCCGGTAACAATAATTATACGCTCATCCCCAGCCAAATAAAAGTCATTAGTAACAACACTCGAACCACTCTTCAATAGCCTTGCAGCCAAAGCCATATCGAAACCACCACGACACACAATCGCAGCCTTATCCAGAGTCAAGCGGGGAATACACAGTGGGAGTCCACCCCTCCTGATTGGCTCAACGTATTTTAGGTACGCCAAGTAAAACTGGATTTCCCGATAGAACCCAACAACTGTCTCATCGATGAAGTCCCTGTGTTTCGTGTAGAAGGCTGAAAGCTCCCCGAATTCTTTGGGGTGCAGCTTGGCGGCCAACTCTAGAACTGCTTCCTCCACGTGTCCCCGAACATAAACTGGTCTCCTAACGGATTCATCTTCCCCACCACTATCCTGGTACCTGAACCGCTCAAACACTTCTTCAACCTCCTCACTGTAATCCTTTACCTCCTCACACTCAGCAACAGTGATGCTACCACCCTTAATTGTCACACAGAAACCAATACTCGTAACCCTTAACCGAACACCTTCCGCATCATCTTTTAAAACCCTGAACCCACCACTATCTAGGTAGGCTGACAAGTAGTCTCTAAACCCACGCAACCCCTCCGAGTGGAGGGCAGAAGTGCTCAGGGCGTCCAAAAGTTCCCTTAACGCATCACAGTAGATGAGCACAGATTTGAGAAACACCCCAAGCCTCTGATACTCATAAAGCCTGTCGTTACCAACATAGGCGAGTATTGTTCTCATTCTATCCGAGAAAGTTCTAATCGCACCCATGAGCTTCTGGTCTCCAAGGTCAGCGAAAACCTCCTGCCTATACACTATCTCTTCAACACTTTCAAGCGGCGTGTAGAACACCGATTCCACGCCGAATTCACTAAAACCCTTCACCAATTCTTTAGCAACACCATCCAAACCCAGATCCACAAAAAAATCCGGGGGCGCACTCTTCAAACCCACCCGCTTAGCGGGGTCTTTAAACAGTATGCTCTGGAAGGCCATGCTAAACGCCTTCTAAATGGTAGTAGGAGTTATCAGCCTTCACAGGCGCTTATAACGGGAACTCCATCCCGCTAATATGCTAACCACCATGGGAATATTTTAATTTTTCAAAACCGCCATCACCAAACACCTATTAGGCCAGTGGAAACGGTGTATAGCCCACGCCTCATAAGTGAGTGTATACTCTAGAGGTGGGTTTGTGGTGTGGGGTGTTTGGATAACACGTGGAGGCAATGTCTAAGTCCAAATATTCATCCCTTGAGTTCTTCGAGCGGCGTGTGAATCTTTTTCTCGTAGATTATCACCGCGGATATAACAACGAGTCCTAAGACGTCGAGTAGAACGCTCGCCTCGATGAGTAGGGGTATGGGTATAAGTAGCAAGCCGAAGAGCACTAACGCGTTCTCCTCTTCGAGGTATCCCACTATTTGGGATGGGGTTGAATTACGTGAGGCAATGAGGTACAAACCTTGAAAGAAGAGTGAGAAGGCGAACACCAAGTAGTAGTCACCTGGGAAAAGCCTTGTTATCACGAAGTTATAGAGCACGAACACAGCTATAAAGAAGAACGATAGGTCTATTATTAAAAGGGATGCGAAACCACTGATCTTCTCACGCTCACCATACCTTTCCCCAAGCACCCTGAGTAGGACGTATGGTGTTATGACACCCCGCACAACCCCTAGGATCACGGCTAGGTAAACATAGTCCAGCGAGCCACTCTCCACATAAACCAGGAGGGATAGTAGCGCGATGAGCAACGACTGCACACCACTCATCTTCACCAGTGGTCTATAGTAGGCTTGACCCTGAATATAGAAGGCGGACGCAACAATAGAGATGTACAGCACGCCGAAAACATTTTGTTGGACGATCAACTCATATCACCGAGAAGAGAAGGGAGAAGATTGATAGCACGAAGGCGAGCGCCAAGTGATCCTGAACCTTGAATAGTCTAAGCTTTGCAAGCGACGTCTCAAGAACGAGCACAACGGCTACCAGCACCATCCACTTGGCAAACATCACAGGAATGTCCACAAGCGCTCCAAACACGCCGAGCTGACCTCCCCAGGGTAGGAGGAACACGTTTAGCCACACGGAGCCAAGTAGATACGCTTTGAGGTAGCTACCCCATTTGAGTAGCGCCAGAGGCTTACCGCTGTGCTCATAGGTCAACGAGTCATCGATCATACCCATCTCCGAGAGACCTTGGCTTTCGACTGGTAGTTTCCCCGTTTCGAAGAGCCATAGTAGGAAGAAGGATACTGTGGCTAGTAGGTGGTCGATCGCCAAGTAGTTTGATGGGTTAGACGCGAACACTGACTCCACATATGGGTTATTTGTCCCGGTGGATAACGCCACAGCAAAGAAAACTGTGATAAGTGTGGCTTCACCCAGAAAGCCGAACGACGCGGCCCTGGACACTCCGAGAGCTACATAGTTACTCTTTGAGTCCATTGCGGATATAATCTTCACGAAGCCTACGAGGGAGAATAATAGCGCCCCGCCGAGGAAGTCGACTGTGGGTGTGAGGAACACTGGTTTAGGGTACACCACGGGTATCACGAACGATATGAGTATGTATACCGCGAATGTGTAGTATGGTGCATACACAAAGAGCAGCGAAGCCCCATAGGGCACCACCGTCTCCTTCTTTAAGAGCTTGAATATATCATAGTAGGGTTGAAGCACACTCTGCGACCTCCTCAGTGAAACAACACCTTTGAGTTTGTCGAGGATACCCGCGTAGAGGGGGGCGAGTAGAACCGCCCCCAAAACCTGGATTACCGCCTCCACAATCTGGCTGATCACGCTAGCACCACCACCGTGAAGACGAGTAGGGCTAAAATCATGTACACCACATACCACCATAACTTGCTATTCATATATGCGCGTGCGAAGCGCTTTGAGAAGCCCAGATACAGCCTTGCTAAAACGTGTGTGAAACTCCAGAAGACGTCGACGACACTCACATGGCTGGTGTCCACCTGTGTTAGAAGCAGTTTGCGTAGCATCAGCCTAATATTGTTCGAGTAGGCGAACGAAGTGTACCCCTCATTTATGGGTCTACCACTATTCCACACCTCCACCCTGCGGATGCGCGGCCTTCCAACCACCACTAAGATGAGCGCGCCTATAATGAGTGGGAGAACAAGCACGTAGAGTGGTGAGATGGCGCCGAAAGGCTCATCGGAGAACGTTGAGGCTATTAGCCCGAAGGGTAACCCCAAGCCTGGGTTGCTTGCCAAAAACGGTGTGTAAAAAAGGTAGCCCAAGCTACCGAACGCGAGCACAACTATGCCCAACACCAAAATAATGATCGGCCTACTCTTCTCGGCTGTTGTTTGTTTGTTGAACACGTGTGTGAACACTATAAATTTGAGCATGGTTGATGTGGCGAAACCTTCACCCATAGCGATGATTGAACCACCAATTATGGGTATCACCGACAGTGTGGAGTGAAGTGTGTAGGCCTCCATAAAGAGCGTTTCAAGTAGCGCCCATGTGGCAAGCCCACCGAGTGTGGGAAGCAGCCCAGACATGGACGCAGCAAGAATTATGCCTCCAGTCGTGCTAAACCAGTTTTTGGCTAAGCTTGGCTTTACAAGCGACACATCCTCCATCATACCAGTGGTTAGGAAAAGCCCAGTCTTGGCGAGTGAGTGAGCCAAGACATACACCGAGGCGGTTATCAACGCGAAGCGTGCGAGTGGGAGTGTTGGCGCGGTTAGGAAGACGCCCACCGAAGCTAGGATTGCACCATTATTCTCAATCGTACTGAACCCCAAAAGCGCCTTAGCGTGTTCACTAACATATGCGTAGAACGCGCCGAAGAACACTGAGAACGCCCCCACACCCAACAGGATGAGTCCAAAATAATCTGGGTGCGGTGAAAGAAGCGCCATCTTAACTATGCCGTAGGCCGCAACAAGGGTCATGGAAGCGCTCAGGATCGCCGACACGTTTGAAGGCGCGTTGCCGTGGGCGATGGGCAACCACTCTGTCACCATGAATGGTAGCACACCCATCTTAACCATAAAGCCGAGCGCCGCCAAAATAAACGGGCCAGCCACCCCCAGAGTGGAAAACACAAGTGAGCCCGTGAGTACATAGGAATAGAGGAAGCCCACCAGGATTAGCACTGTGCTAAGCTCACCGAAGGCCATAAACACGAACGCCGGGTAATCCGTGTTCTTATAGAGTCCGATAATCACGTACGCTGGGATTGTCATGGTCTCATAGCCTGCGAGGAATACTAGTAGGTTGTTTGTGGTTAGGGCTAGAGCCATACCAAGTATAGAGGTGGCGTAGAGTGGGGCTAGCCAACGGTGGTGGTCATAGAAGAGTGAGTAGGAGGACGAGAACACCCACACCAAACCTGTGGCTATATAGAACAGGCCCAGCGTCGAGGTGTATACCTCTACGCCGTGCACAAGGAATAGGGTTGAGCCTGCGGCGCACACGGTGTAGCCAAACCTTCTATGGGCGAGCGCCACTATTGGCGCCAGACCAAGCAGCACGAGCGCTGGGATTATGAGCGCTACCATCCTTCTCCCCCCTTAGCCCTAATGAGGGCGTCGAGAATAGTGTAGGGTGAAGGTGGACACCCCGGTATAACTACATCCGCGTCTATCTTCTCCTCCCCAAATAATCCACCAGACGTGGCGCACGCGCCGAGCGCAATCACAAGCTTCGGCTCAGGCATGGCTTCATACGCCTTCTTGAAGGCTTCCCTCATACCCTCAGTCATAACACCCATGACAACAAGCGCGTCCGCGTGTCTCGGCGTATTGGTGAAAAATATGCCGAACCTCGTCATATCGCACTGGGGTGAACCGATGAGTTTGAACTCCGCGTTACACGCACCGCAGGTGCCAACATCTATTGCATATAGGTAGAATGATCTAGCGAACACTTTTTCCACCCTCTTTATCTTCCCAAGCCTGTGGTTACCCGTGGGCTGAAATTGTGGGTAACACCTCCTACAGTAAACACACCTCTCGGCCACCCACACCCCACCCTCAATCGCAGAGGTTGGGCAATTCGGGCTTCCACCCCCATCCCCCCTAAATCCAAGCTCCGTGCTCCAAGCAGCCACATCTGTTGGCGCCCGCTCAGTTTTAACACCCTTCCTTACACCCTTAATGAACCAATTCAAACGAACCTCACCCCCACTTCGGACATCCAGATCCCAAAACTCTCCCAATTAAAAGGTAAATCGGTGAACACGTTCCCCACCATTGATGAGGTGAAAAGCCTAAGGTTAACATTGGAGGGTGCAAAAAGAAGCACCCGACTTATCTTACCATCACGTACAACAACGTGATACGCTAGATCCCCCGAGGGGCTCTCAACCCACCCAAGCCCACTACCACTGAAACCCGTATTATCCGAGTGTGACCCACTGAGCCAATCCACCTCATTCTCACCAGCCCTAAGCCTTAAGCCGCTTAGAATCCTGAAGGATTCGTCAACCTCTAATCCACGCACAAGAAGCCTGCCAAAAGCATCCCCAGAGTCAGCCCTAACAACACTTAAGCCAAGCCCAGCATACACCCCAGCTAGATCCCCATCCAACCTAGCATCGTACACGTAGCCAGCCGCCCTCGCCGCAGGACCAATACTACCCTCATCCACAATTACACCGTTACCCTGTAGCCGGTCGATGAACACCCTATTATCCAATAGACCCCTAAACACCTCTCGGAACTCGTCCACAATATTTTTGAGCGCTCCAAGGTCGAGTTGCCAATCCATCCTGAAGCCCCGTAGGGTGTTCACCCCGTAGAAATACCTATGCCCGAAGGCGCGCCCAATAACCCTATTCACTTCCTCTATAAGGTAGAGGAGGTTTGCCGACGGCACAGAGAAGCCGGCGTGTTCAGCGAGCCTCTGAGCCACAAACATATTGTTACGAATCCTCTCCAATTCGATTTGGGCCACCCTACCAATAACCACGTCCTGTGGAGCCTCCACCCCATATGCCTTCTCTAAAGCCAAAAGAAACGCTGCTGTGTGTGAGGCTGCAAAGCAGCCGTTCACCCTTTCAACACGTAGAAGCACATCTTCAACGCCGCCCGAAACGCTAATCCGCCTAACTTTGTAAGGAGTCACATTCACACCGCGAATATACTCGCCGAAAGTGTCAATATCGACACCAGCACTCTCTAAGAGTCCGCCTGCGGCTGGACCATACTCGAACACAAGCGAGCCGCCCGGCCTCACTTTACTAATAAGGTTGCTTGGTTCCCCACTCACACCTGCCTCCTCCAAGCGGTCGGAGTAAAGCTTGTACCCATCCGTTTCCCCAATAATTCTCGGCTTCGGGTTCACAGCAACCACCAGACTAGGAGCACACCCAAGACTAGTGGGATAAGTGAGGCTGCGACGCTCACACCACCCATCACACTGTCCTCCACCCTACGCTCTCCCTCACCTTGGAACACCATGCGACTCACATGGAAGTTAACCGACACGAACGACAAGCCGAGGCTTAGCAAAACGATAAAGAACTCGACTAGGCTGTACCTTAGAAGCGATGAAAGTATGAGGAATTCGCCCACAAATGTTGCGAAGGGTGGCGCCCCAGTGACTGTGAGGGAGGAGAGTATAAGCGAGTATGGTAAATACCTCTGCTTCCACAGGCCGTAGGCCCCAATCTGCTTACTACCCGTTAGCCTATACATTAGCCCAGAAGAGTAGAATGCGGCTGACTTACCGAATGCGTGGGCCACAATAAGTATCAGAGCTCCAAGCGGCTGGTTCACCGCGAACCCGAGAAGCGCAAGATTCATGTTCTCAATTGTGCTATAGGCGAACAAGCGCTTCACATTCCTCTGGGAAGCCAACATGATTGAGGCAACAACTATGGATATTGTTGCAGCCCAAGTGAACACTTGGGGGATTGGGTTGAGCTCGTAAACCCTATACAAAACATAGAGCGCCACCGGGAGAAGAACGCCTGAAAACATTGCGCTTATCGGCGCGGGCGCCTCACTGTGCGCATCTGGCAACCACGTGTTAACCGGGAAAACACCCACCTTTGTGCCGAATCCCACAAGCGCCACACTCACCGCGAGCGCAAGCACACGGCTCTCGGTGGGCACCACGCTGAGCTCGAGGGTGTGTAGTGAATAGTACACAAGGATTACACTGATGAACGCGAAGGCCACCCCAGTGGAAACTATCACAACGTATCGCCAAGCAGCTTCAATCGCAGCCTCACCGCCCTCTACAAGCACGAGGAGAACCGTTGACACAGTGGTCGCCTCAAGCCCAACCCACATAAATCCGAGGTTATTCACAACCAAAGTGAAGAGCATCGAAGCTACAAAGAAGTTTAGAAGCACATAGTAGACAGGTAACCCAAACTTCGTGTGTATATCAGTGAAATACCGAGTCGAATAGATCGCTGAAGCGAGGTAGACCGCGCACACGCTAATAGCGAAAACCCAGCTCATCCTATCAAAATACAAGGCGCCAGTTATTGGGAGTCGAGTGTATAGAAGGCCTAATAGCACAATTGTGGTGACCGACGCTGCAAGTGTAGCGTACTCAACCCTAAACCTATAGAACACATTGGCCACTATGGGTGCGGCCACAAGCGCATATAAAACTGTCTCCACCTATCTCACCACTCTTTGTGAGGTAGGTGTCATCAGCCCCACCACGGGGGCGGTTTGAGGGTCGCACCCAGGGGGACACCATCCCCTTGAGTCAACGGGTTAATTTAGAGCTAAGTGGAAAATATAAGCTTTATCTGCCCAATCACTTCACGGATAAAAGTGTCAACAACACAAACCAATGAACACGCACAGCAACAACACCCTAAACGAAAAAATAGAACCCGAATGGCAACCAAACACACCCGTGAGGTAACCCAAACCACACTCTGCATCCACAGAATAATATGGACAACCAATGCAGGCAAAAACCAGGACTATTAAGCGGATTCTTCCACCATGAGGGTCACACACCACCCCCCAGCTTTGGAATACCAGATCTCTTAGCGTACACAGCAGCAATAAGGATTATAGAGTACACCAAGACAAGAATGGGCGCTATATAGATCGGGTAGGGGAGGCCTACCGCCGAGTAGTACAACACCACGATTATCACGAGCGTGGATATGGCTGGCGCCACATAGTGGTAGAACAAGTTGCGATCAGCCCACTTCCTAGCCGAGAAACCCAACGATACGTTTGTGACACCATGCACAATCAGTGTGGAGATCGTGGTCGCAGTGGCCGCGAAAAGCCACGCGTCGAACAGACCGTTCGAAAAGCCATATAACGCGTAGAAGACGCCGCCAAGTATAATTGTTGTAGCCGCAACCAAGCCGAGGACAACCCAGAGTGAGTATGTGGGTGTGGATAGCTTCGGGTGGAGGCTCTTAAACCTGGTGGGTAGTAGGCCGTCCCTACCCATCGCGTACATAACCCTTGAAACACTGTTTAGGAAGGCGACGATGGGGCTGAACATCACGAAGTTATAGAGGAGGATTATTAGTGCGGCAACACCCACACCAATATACTCCTTGGCTAGGATCGCCCCAGGGTAGCCCGACGACGCAAAGTTAGCCATATTGTTAAGGCCCCACAGCGAGGTGGTCGAATAGCTACCCAACACATAGTATGCTGTGGCAATGAGGATAACAGCCACAACCGCCCTACCAATGGTTTTCTTGGGCGCCTTAGCCTCCTCACCGAGGGAAACAACTGTGCCATACCCCGCATACGCAAGGTAGCTACCCGTAACAACACCTAGGAACAGGCCTGTCACACCGGGATCCTTCTGGATCATGAAGGGTGTCAGGCTGGGGGAGGGTACCTTACCTATAAGGATGGCTGAAACCACAACCACAATGGCTATCTCAATTATCCCAAGAATAGAAAGCGAAACAGCGGAGGGCCTCAACCCCCTGTACACCACGAAGAATGATAGTAGGGTCACCACCAATACGAATAAGACACCCGCGAAGTTGGGCAGCGAAGTGCCCAAGATAAGGTTGATGGAGCCGCTGAAAGCCCAAGCGTAAATCAGGATTAGGAAACTTATGTTGAAAACAGCGTAGAACACGTATAGATAGGCAGTGTACACAGCCGCATGCCTCCCCACTCCATCGCGCACATACCCATAATAGCCCTGCGCACCAATCACCCTCTTAGAGTACTGGAAAATCGTGTTAGCCGCAAAAAGAGCGGCAACCATGGCTACAACAAACGAAAGCGTCGTCTCACCGAGCGCGGTTGACGCCGCCCCAGTTATCGCCCCCGCAAATATTGCAATGGGTGCAAGAGAGCCCATGGCAATAAAGATCAAACCCCACAAACCCACACTATCAGCCTTCAGCTTATCACTCATAGAACCCATCCACACTAGGTAAGTATATAAACGTATTGCCACACAAAT
This sequence comes from Thermoprotei archaeon, assembly GCA_038884175.1. GTDB lineage: Archaea > Thermoproteota > Thermoprotei_A > Marsarchaeales > Marsarchaeaceae > ECH-B-1. Next base: position 16,255 of record JAVZKQ010000044.1, read on the forward strand.
TACTTTAAACAACAATATTTCCATGAGATGCGTGTACGACCAAAAATCGTTTTATTGCCCAGGAGTAGTTAATTAGCTATAGCACATCCCCAGAGGTTAAGTGTGGGTGGAGATGCAACTTGTGTTAGTCCAGCCGTGCCAACTATATATAATGGTACACTCGGCTTGTGGTACTATACCCGCCGAGTTCGGTGTTTCGGTTTATGCTTTTATAAGTGGGTTTAAAACTTGTTTATAGGGTGTGTGGTATTGCGTTTGGGGAAGATTGATAGAGAGTTGTTTGACAGCGTGATCTACCCCCACCTCGGAGTGCGCCTAGAGGAAGTTGTGGTGGGTCCAAAGCACGGTGTGGACACGGGGGCGATCGACTTGGGCGACGGCCGAGTAATGGTCGTAAAGACCGACCCATTCTTCATCGTACCCCAGTACGGGTTTAGGAAGGCAGCTTGGTTCGCGGTGCACATCCTGGCAAGCGACGTGGCCACATCGGGAATCATGCCCAGATATGCTCTAATCGACCTCAACCTTCCACCAAAAATAGGGGAGGAGGAGCTAAGAGACATGTGGGTGGGTGTCCACGAGGCGTTAAAAGAGATCGGCGTCATGGTTGTTGGGGGACACACAGGAGTCTACGAGGGGACGGATTACCCCATGCTTGGGGGTTTCACCATGATTGGTATTGGGCCCAAACACACGCTAGGATCACCACAAAAGGTCGAGGTGGGCGACAGCGTCATTGTGACGAAGGGTCCGGCGATAGAGGCCACAGCCCTCCTAGTAAACACCTACCCCCAACACTTTAAAGACAAACTAGAGGCCGAAGTCTACCGTGAGGCGCATGAACTATACTGGAAGATGTCGTGTTGGAGGGACGGTCTAATCGCATCCCAAGTGGGCTTCCACTATATGCACGACGCCACAGAAGGCGGTCTCTGGGGGGCGCTTGTCGAGGTGGCCGAAGCAGCGGGCAAACACATCAGGCTAAACAAAGAAAAACTATTTATCAACAGAGCCGTGGACAAGGTCACAAAAACCGTGGGCATAGACCCCTACACGTCGATTAGCGAGGGCACAATGGTTATAGTCACACACAGACCAGCCGAGGTTAAAACCGCCCTAAAAGCCGAGGGGATAGACGCCGAGGTTGTGGGCAAAATAGAGGAGGGTAGCGGTGTGGAACTCGTGGATGAAAAAGGCGCATCCACCAAAATAGAACACCCACGCGAAGACCCGTTTTGGAGGGCATTCTCCGACCTAGCCAAAAAACACCCCTAAAATCGTGTGACAAGCCTAACCCCACACTCTTCCAGCCACCCCATACCTTCCACTACTATTTGCCCCAAATGTTTGAGAACCCGAACAGCAAGTATACCCACAATCACAGCGGGATCCACGGGTTTTAACCGCACAGTAGGGTTTTTAGCTTTAAGAAGCGCGCATAAAACACGTGTTGGAGCCACTGTTTGGAGTTAGTGTTAATCCTTCAGCCGCACACTTTGAGGAAGCCTATAGGATAGCGGAGATAGCCGACAAGAGCGGCCTCGACTTGGTGGGCATGCAGGACCACTCGACTGGTTCTCAGGTATATGCGTCCTAAACTTGGGACACGCTCACCCAATAGTTAAAAAGGCCATGTTGTAACAAATCGACAAGTTGGTCCACATGAACGAGGTACCAAACGAGGCGAGAGTGAGTTTTTTGGAAACCCTTAACTCTACCCTCCCCGGTTCCATGAAAAACAACTCAAAAATCATGTTCACTGTTACGGGCGCCGATGCGTGTGAGGCTGCAATGAGTCTTGCCAGGTGGACCACTAAGAGGCGCACCATCGTGTCCTTCAGTGGGGCG
>JAVZKQ010000045.1:0-17997 GCA_038884175.1 Thermoprotei archaeon
AATGTTTATAAATACATCTTCACTTCATTTATGCCACTCACTCCTCATGTGCACATGGGTGACAGCACCTTATGCCCGATTCTACACACACCAACAGGTTAAAAGACTTATCAGAATTCGGTTTGAGCGACCACGAGTCAAGGATATACTGGGCTCTTGTTGAAAACGGACCGTGCAGCATGTCAGAGCTCGCCCAGAAAGCAAACGTTCCACGCACAAAAGTTTACGCAAACGTTAGAAAACTACAGAAAAAGGGTTTCGTAGAATTCCTACCCGAAAAAAAGTACATGTGCAGAGCCGTATCACCAGAAGCCACACTCAAACCTCTTCTAGAGAAAAAGAAAGATGAGCTCGACTCGATGGAAGAGCAACTCAACAGGCTCGTGGATCTTTTCAGTCAAATAAAGGATAAGGACGGAGTGGAGCGAAAAGAGTTCTGGACAATAAAAGAGAAAAGCAGAGGCGTAAAGACCTTAAAGGATGAGCTCGGACAAGCCGAGGAAGAAGTCGTAATGGTGCTCAACAAATCGTGCTACGCGTTACTCAAAGAGCTGCGGGACGATCTAAGGGCTGCCTATAATAGGAAAGTTAAGAATAGGGTTATTGCACCACTAATCACAGACCAACTCTCAAAATTGGAAGGATTCAGAGATTTTGTCGACATCCATGTTGCTAATAAGGAACCAGAGGACAACCTTATAGTTGTCGACAGAAAGACAACAATAATCATAAACTCGATGAGACTTTCACAGGATCCATCTAGCTATTCTCTGATCTATATTAAGGATAAGGGGTTGGCCGAAAACATTGTTGCGTTCGCCGACCTACTCTGGGGGGAGCTCCCAGATATTGCTAGTGTTCTATCTCTTGTTAAGACCGACGATGTTCCCAAAATGGCTAGGGCCGCTACGGCATCCGTGTACTATAACACTGTACTATACGCCTTCGGTAAGACACTTGTTGACACATTCGGCGAAAAAAAGGCGGCCGAGTTAATTAGGAAAGCTGGCGAACTATCCCTACAACTCCTTGAGGAGGAAGAGGGTGTTAAGCTTGTTAAAGGCAACATCGAAGAGTCTTTAAGGCTTATGACAGACCTTGCCTCAGTGTCTGAGAAAATCGAAATTAATTATAGCAGTGAGGATCCGCTTAGAACACTCTTCTATGAGGTCACAGACGCAACTTCGATCTCATACAAGAAGAGCAAGGAGCTTAAAACCGATATCCTGATGACAGCGTGGGGCGTGCTCACCGAGGCTATATTCAGTAAACACGGCTATTATACCATTACACTACAAACAATATACGACGAGCAAAAACAACTCTGGATAACAAGAAAGAGGGTGTATAGAAAAGAAGACAACCAAGTTAAACCACTGGACTATCTATTCCATGACATCAGCACCACTACAAACGCTGAAACCGAAAACAACAAGGCCCTTAAAACATAATAATAAAAAGTTGGGGTTCGAGAAAGCCTTACTCGTGGTGAGCAGCTATATAGGCTAGAACTATTACCACCGAGAAGAGCGCACCCATAAGGCCTGCAAGGAACCATTGCGCCGTCACTATTCTCGGCAGGTAAGCCAACGCAGGGACGATATATGGTATTGCGAACCCGAATGCCACTCCCGCCACGAACCCCAGCACAGCGAAGACACCTAGTACGGAGCCCCTACCAACCATTTTTTCCACCTGGAAGAAGAAATGCCTGTACCCGCTTAAGTGGTGTGTAACTATAGCGGTTGTCACCAGCGTCAAGTCTGTTTTGTGGACGGTTCGCTTTTATATTTCCACGCCGACGGCGACACCCACTATGATAAAGTAGGATGCTATAAGCAGTAGGCCGACGCTTCTTCGTGTTCGAAGTGGGGCTGCCGCCATACCCATAAACGTTGTGGCCACCATGGCGTAAAGCGTGAATAGGGAGTATCTGTCAGCGGCTATGGGGGTGCCTAACATGGACGCAACCATCACAATCGTGCCAATAAGGAGTGTGTTGCTCTGCACCTTACTACCTACGAGGCTGGCGTACGCGGTTTGAAACCCATGCTCATCGGTATTCGAACTATGGTTACTTCGCAGAAGTGTGAACATAGCAACGAGTTCTGGTAACTCGTCTCCAGCCGGTACAAGCGTGAAGGAGGTTATCACAGGGGGCACCCCAACAGCGTGTGAAAACACCACTACCTGATCCACTAGGGGGTGGACGAAGGCCGCGGTGAGAGCCAGCCCCACTCCAAAATAGACCAGCGCCTTGAGCTTGGATCCAACACTGAGGGGGATACCTTCCGCATGTTCTAAGCTATTTTTAGCCTTAGCAGTGTACCCTATAAAGAGTGCATAGATAAGTACCAATATTAGTCCCAAGTACACGCTGAGAGTGTTTTGGCTGAAACCAAATAGTATTATGAGCGTTGAGAGGCCAAGTACCCCGAAGTCGAATTTCAACCCCTTATATAAGGTGTGCGAGGATCTACGATCCAAAAAGAGCAAGCCGAAAAGGAGGGTGAACAGGAATATGTTTCCTCCGAAGGCGGAGCCGAGCGCCACGTCGTTGCGGTGTTCGAAGGTCGAGATTAATGCAAATAGGTATTCGGGTAACGTGGCGGCGAAACCAAGCAGCACGCCCCCGATAATCCTGGCCTGAAGCCTGCCTAACAGTATATCTGAGGCCTTTCCAAGCGAGTAGCCTCCAACACTCACCGCGCCGAGGTAGCCTAGGAGGAGTCCCAGCTGGATGAGGAGGTGTGTTGTGGGTGTACTCATCATGGGCTACCAAGCACGGGGTGCGGCTTGTACGCTTCCTCCAAGTACTTTATGTCATCCGAGCTCAGTTTTACGTCCAATGCTCCAACGGCTTCCTCAACGTGTTCAACTTTACTCATACCCACAATTGGGGCCACGACATACTCTTTGTGTAACAGCCAAGCCAAGGCGATCTGAGCGTTGCTCACACCCTTCTGCCTAGATAGCTCTGTTACCCTGTCGACAACCTCGAAGTCTTCATCCCGAAAATATCTCTCTCTCAGGTATCTATCCGACTTGAATCTTGGATCATCACTAGGCTTGTTCCGTGAATATTTACCAGTAAGAAAGCCTCGGGCAAGTGGGCTCCAAGGCAACACGCCCACACCTATGTGTTGGCACAGTGGGATAAGCTCCCTCTCATCTTCCCTATAGACCAAGTTATAGTGGTTTTGAACCGAAATGAACCTCTCATACCCCCTCATTCTAGCTAGACACTCTGCCTCCATGAGTTGCCAAGCCCAAAGCGTGGACGCACCAATGTACCTTACAACACCCTGCTCCACAAGGCTAGTTAGGGTTGAAAGGGTTTCTTCTAATGGCGTGTTGGGATCCCACCTGTGTATTTGGTAAAGGTCCACGTAATCGGTTCTGAGCCTTTTAAGCGATAGTTTAATCTGCTCGAGAATATGGCGCCGTGACAGATCGCGCACATTCAAGCCTTCACCTGGGGGTAAGCCCACCTTTGTTGCAATCACAACATCGTCGCGTCTACCAGAGAGTAGCTCTCCGATTATCTCTTCACTTCTCCCCTTAGAATACCTGTTTGCGGTATCAAAGTAGTTGATACCCAAATCGAGAGCACGATTCACAACCCTGCGCGCATCCTCCAGCTCTATCTTCCACTCTTCATCGTTACCAAATGACAGCCCTCCAACACATATACGTGACACCCTAAGCCCACTCTTACCCACACGCACATACTGCATAGGCAAGCAAACCAAACAGCAAATATAAATCTTCCACAAAACCATACACAAGGGCCACGCCTACTAGTGATCCTCTGAACAACAATATAAAAGGGGGGTGCCTTCAAACCAAGTGGGTAGTCGTTCCTCTAGCCGCAACTAGCAGCAAGATGCTTTGGCCTCAAGGTCTATATACACTATCTATATTTAATCAAACACCAAGGTTTCGCATATAAATCGCTTCTTTTGATCCTATAAATAACGATTTTCCATCGAAAGCTTATTTATTTGGCCAACTTTTGTAGTTCATATGCATGTTCTCACGCATGATGTGCTCAAGGGTCTTGTGAACCCGGCCGCCTTTGACGCCTACCTTGAAGATTCTTTGAGGACATATGAAGCTAGTAGGGTTGTGCAACCCACACGTAATGTGGTCAGACTCGGTGAGAGTGCGGTTTGGCTCATAATGCCCGTCATCGACTTATCTAGTAACACCATGGTTGTCAAAATGGTCTCAGAGTACAAGGATAACCCAGTAAAGGGGCTACCGAAGGCCACAGGGTTGACGCAACTCATAGAAGCTTCGACCGGGAGGCTTCTTGCCCTGATTGACTCGCACTATATCACGGGGCTTAGAACCTCATCACTTGCAGGTATAGCAACCAAGATCCTTTCGAGAGAGGACAGCGAGCGACTTGGTGTAATAGGCTCGGGGTATGAGGCGAAGCTGATAGTGGACGCTGTGCTCAGAGTTAGACCCGGCATAACGAAGATTCATGTATACAGTAGGAACAAGGAAAGAAGGGAGAAGTTTGCATCATACTACAGCGACCATTATGACGCCCAGGCGGCGCCCGACCCTAACCCGATTGTGGCAAACTCGGATATTCTAGTGGTGGCCACCGACTCCGCTACACCGGTCCTCAGCGGGTCAGCTGTTAAACGAGGCGCGCACATTGTAAGCATCGGCACACTCCCAGAGCGCAGAGAGCTAGACCGGGAGACCATTGCGAGGTGCTCGTTGCTCGTCGCCGACAATGTGGAGGGTGTGCTTAGGGAGGCGGGCGACGTGATTGACGCACTCAACGCGGGGTTGATATCGGCCGAAAGAGTTGTGGAGTTAGTGGATATTGTTAAGGGCAGACTCAAAGTGGAAAGGAGGTATGGTGATATAACAATTTATAAATCTGTTGGCTTCGGTTACCTTGACGTGGTCGCAGCACGCTATGTTTACGAAGCATACTTAAAATCTCATAAAGCCAACCCCAACTCCTAATAAGATTAATGCGCACGGATTCAGCCTCTGCACACAGTTTTAAAGTAGCACTTCTAAGAGGTGGTCTGTGGTTCACACTGGTAAACCAAGCGCGCTTCAGCATTGCTTGTGGACACACCGCTCATTTCGATGTGAACACCGTATATTGGCTCCTTTGAATGGTAGACGCTGTTTATTTTTCTATGGTAGTATTGTAGCTATGTGTTCTTTTGGAGGTGTACGTTTGTTAAAATTGCTTGTTCGATACGTTTTTATTAAGCGATTAGCCTATCGAAATGGGTTTTATGGAGCTGCTCGTTGAGCGTAGCGCTTCTGGGTATGTTGGTAAACCAATTCCGAGGCTTGTTGATGGCTACGAAAAGGTGAGTGGCAGGGCTGAATACATTTTTGATATGGAGCTACCTGGGATGCTATATGGTGTCATTTTGAGGAGTGAGGTACCCCACGGCTTTATACGAGAGCTAGACTATTCCGCATTGCTCAAACACGACTTTATCAAGGCGGTGATTTCCGGCAGGGATGTGAAGGTTGGTAGTGTTGGGCCTCTAAGAGACCAGCCTGTGCTCAAGTACCCAAAGGTGAGGTCTATGCTCGACGAGGTGTTGGTGGCTGCTGGAACAGATCAGGATAAGGTGGTCCGGGCATTAGACGAGGTTCGAGTGAGCTACGAGCAGCTGACACCCGTGTTCGACGCGGAGGAAGCGCTAAAAAGCGGTGCTCCTCTTATCCACGAAGAGAACGGCTCCAACCTTGTACAGGCCAACTTCGACTTTTCGTGTGGGGGGGTCGATAAAGTGTTTGAAGACGCCCCCTATGTTAGAGAGGACACCTACGAGGTGCCGCGCGTGGCGTTCGCGCCGATGGGCACACTTGGAGCAATATCATACCTTGACCAGTCGGGCAACCTGGTTCTTGTGTCCAACACCCAGGAGCCCTTCCAACTCAAGCGGGAGCTTGCTGAGGCATTGGGGATTAACCCTCAGCTTGTTAGGGTGTTCCAACCCTATGTTGGTGGCAACTTTGGTAGGGGGATGGACCTCTATCCATTTGAGGTGGCTGCTTGCATCCTCACACTTAAGACTAGGAGACCCGTTAAAATACTGTACACTAGGACGGATGATTTTAGGTATTCGCCTACGAGGCAGCCTGCGAAGATTAGGTTGAAGAGTGCTGCCACGAGGGATGGTAGGTTACTTGCAAGGAAGGCTGAGGTCACGCTTGACGCTGGTGCGTATGTGTCGTGGGGGGTCTTCGATGCGAGGGTGATGGCCGCCACTGTTACAGGGCTCTATAGGGTGGGTGCAGTTGAGTTCAGGGCTAGGGCCGCATACACTAATAATCCATACACAATTAATATGCGTGGGGCGGGTAACCCCCAGATGACGTTTGCATTAGAATCCCATATGGATTCGATGGCTCACGAACTGGGAGTTGACCCAGTGGAGTTCCGACTTATTAATGCGTACGAAGGTGACTACACAACACCCCAAGGCATGAAAGTGAGGGATGCCAGGCTACGAAGCGTTATAGGAAGATGCGCCGAACTAATAAATTGGCGTGGAGCACACACGCTTGAACCCAAGGACAGCAAGAGGTATGGTATCGGGTTTGCAGCCTTATTCCATGTGGGTGGGGGTGCAAGGGTTTACAGGACTGATGGTGCGGGTGCACTCATAAAGCTCGACGACTTCGGCACAGCCACACTCTATACCGGTATGAGCGAGATGGGCCAAGGCACTGTGAACAGCTTGGCACAGATAGTGGCCACAGAGCTAGGTGTGCCAATCGAGCTTGTGCGCGTTGAATACCGCGGAGACGTGGATGGTAGGCCTTGGGACACCGCGACACATGCTAGTAGAAGCACGTTTGTGTCTGGCAACGCCGCTATACTTGCTGCTAGGAAGCTGAAGCGCGAGCTTCTGAGAGAAGCGTCAAAAACGCTGGGTGTTAAATCATCAGAGCTCTATATTGAGGGGGGGTTTGTTAGGTCTAAGTCTGGTGGGGTTGAGCTACCTCTCGACAAGCTTGTGCGGAGGGCTCACTTCAGGAATAATGGGAAAACGTTTACGGCCTATGCCTACTATGATCCTAAGACGGAGATGCTTGATTCTAACAATAAGGGTAATATATCTGCGGCCTATGTGAATGCGGCTCAGGCCGCACTCGTAGAGGTGGATGTTGAGACGGGTGAAGTTAGGGTGCTCAGGGTTGTTAGCGTCCACGACATTGGTCAACCAATAAATCCGCTTGGCGCCCGCGGCCAGATAGTTGGGGGAATAGTGCAGGGGATAGGCCACGCCCTATACGAGGAGCTTGTGGTCGAAGGAGGCAGCGTTCAAACAGTGGGCTTCGGCGACTATGAAGTGCCAAGTGTGGGTGAAACACCTGAAATCCACGTGGAGTTTCTGCCCACCAAGGATAGGTATGGACCATTCGGTGCACGTGGTGTGGCTGAGAACGGCATAATACCTATAGCTGCAGCCATAGCCAACGCCGTTTACGATGCAACCGGTGTGCGCGTCAGATCTATACCCATAAAAAGGGATGTCGTGTTTAACGCCCTCCATAGGCGTGGGTGATTGTTGTGTCCGAGGCTTCACTTATTGAGGAGACTGTTAGGCAGACCGCTAAGAGGTTCACTGAAAGGTACTGGATTGAGAAGGACAGGGCGGCGGAGTTTCCCAAAGATTTCCTAGACGAGGCCGCAAGACTTGGACTCACATCACTACTTGTGCCAAGCGAACATGGGGGTGTTGATGTAGGTGTACACGACTATGTCGGCCTTGTAAAACTTGTATCATCTTTACATGGGGTAGCCGCAGGAGACATACTCATGGCGTACAACACGTTCGGCGCCCACCCGCTATTCAAGTTGGGTAGCGCCGAGCAAAAAAAGAAGTTCGCTGAACGCCTCGTTTCAGGTGAGGCTAACCCGTGTGTAGCGGTCACAGAACCAACCGCAGGCTCGGACACACTCAGTGTGAGCACAACGGCGGAGAGGTCAGCAGACGGTTACACTCTACGTGGAAGAAAGATTTGGATCACAATGGCACACATATCAAGGCAGATGATTGTCGTAGCCAGGACCTCTAACGCCCCGCCGGGGAGACGGGCGGAAGGACTAACACTCTTTCTAATAGACCCCAAAGAGTACTCTGGGATCAGGACCTCGAGGATCGACGATATAGCGCTCAGGGCGCTGGGCTCGTGTGAAGTTTTCTTTGATGACGTTCACATCCCAAAGGATGCGGTGCTTGGTGAAGAGGGTAAGGGGTGGCGTGCGCTCACATCCATATTTAACTTGGAGAGGCTTTCGACAGCGTCCATATCGCTTGGCACCGCTGAGCTGGTGTTAAACAAAACCGTAGAACACGCTCAGACAAGAATCGTGTATGGCAGGCCAATAGGCGCAAACCAAGCCGTGCAGTTCCCCCTGGCTGAGGGAAAAGTGCTACTTGAAGCGGCGTGGAGGCTTGTTAGTGAGGGAGCATCAAAAATGGATAGGGGTGAAGAGTGTGCGTTTGAGGCCAACGGTGGAGCGCTTCTAGCCGCAAAGAGCTCCAACATGGTGGCGGACACAGCCATGCAGATATTCGGTGGGATGGCTTTCGCGCTGGACACGGGCGTAGAGCTACACTGGAGAAACCTCAGACTCTTCAGGGTGGGACCAGTACCAGAAGAACTCGCATTATCTTATGTTGCACACAATGTGCTCAAACTCCCACGCTCATTCTGAGCTTACATATAGTGTGGGGCATAGTCCGATAAACATTCAGCTGCTAACTCGGAATATAATTTTTACACTAAGACCACACAACCAACATCCAAAGTCTTTATTATGTAATACTGAAGGTTAACTAATCACACCATGTCCGCATAAAATAAAGCACGTCCTTTTTTCCTTATTACCCAACACGAATACTTTAAGCCATCAACACTGCTCCCTAATCCAGTGTATTACCCAACCCCGAATAAGGCTATTATTATAGCGCCATAGTGATTAACCGAGTATAACATGAGAAAGCTGGTGAGTGGGGGGACACGTTATGAGGCTGAATTTGGTTATTCCCGTGCAATCATGGTGGGTAGATCTGTGTTTATCGCGGCAACAAATGGAGTGGGACAATTTGGTGTGGGGACTGAAATGGATACCTATCTTCAGACCAGACTTGCAATCCAGAGAATTAATGACGCACTTGACACACTTGGCTTTAAATTGAGTGACATCGTAAGGCTGAGGGTTTTCGCCGTCAGAGAGCTGTCAATAGAGGAGTTCAAAAAAGCCTACCAAGAATTCTTTCTTGATATTAAACCCGCATTAACCTTGGTCTATGTTTCGGGTTTTCCGTCTGCAAACGCCCTCTTAGAAATAGAGGCGAAAGCCGTCAAGGACTAATACGGATCCATATAATGCTAGACAACTAGATTTTCCGACTGTGTTGTACCCTTAAACCTGCGCAGACTGAACTCCGAGATATCGAGATGAGGTTTCTCTCAACCCACAAGCTCAGCCATGATGACGTCTATAGCGGGCGCGTGCATAAAGCCGTGCCCCGAAAATCCGGCGCAGATATATAGGCCTTCGATCCCACATTCAGAAACAATAGGATTAGAATCGGGAGTTATCTCGTAAAGCCCCTTAACGAAGTAGCCTATTGGGAGATCGCTAAGCAATGGCATCCTTTCGATGGCTTTGCTAAACAATTCTTCATCGTACTCGGGTGGAAAATCAGCTTCAAAACCCTGAATATTAAGCGTGTTATCTGAAAAGAAGATTGAACGCGGCTCCTTACCTATAGCGAGGGTGGAGTCAACGTTAACTATTAAAGGAAAACTTTCTGGAACATTTGGGGGTGTACCCTTCGTAAACAGAATCTTCCTTAGGGTGGGTATAACTGGTATATTTAGGCCGACAAGCTTACCTACCTTCGCGGAGTAGGGTCCCGCGGCTATCACAACTTTTTCACAGTCAATCCTCCCCCGTGTTGTCTCGACACCAGTCACCCACTCACGGTACAAGTTGATTCCCGTCACCTCAGTGTTTTCTAAGAGCTCAGCACCTGACTGGAGAGCGCCAGAGAGGTAAGCTTGATGCACCGCGGAGGTCAACGCATGTCCATCTCTGTAACACAGTGTCCCACCCAAGACATCTTTAAAGTTATAAAATGGTAAGAGACTTTGCAGCTCAGCACCCGTATATACCTCTACGGGAACGCCGAGCGATCTCTGCGTCAACACGTTGCGCTTGAGAGCATCGAAACTTTCAGGCGCTTCAGCTATAAACGCATAGCCATCATATCTTAAGAGCGGGTCCACACCCATCGTCTGTTTTAAGTCTTCGAGGATGGCTACACTTTCAATACTGAGTTCGACGTTTAGTCTGCTCGAAAACTGATGTCTAAACCCTCCGAGCGCCGAGGCGGTGCTCCCCGACCCCGCACGCCCCTTATCCACCACCACAACGGGTGGAGGTAAAGTTTTCGCGAGGTTAAAAGCCACACTCACACCAATTATACCCGCCCCTATAACTACCGCAGAAGCCTTCTTTTTCCGCTAAAAGACCTAGTTCTACCATTGTCGAACAATTCCCAAACCAATCAGCCAGTCTGATCCCAAATTTCATAACGCGTCGAACCCTATTCACGAAACTTTATATTAAGGTTTTCACATAGTTTGCACATCCTTTTAAATATTCTGCGTCTTAATGAGGTCTCATATTATAACATAATAAAAGCATTCATACTGAGTTGCTATTAGTCACTTATCGTTGTGACACGCTTTGAAGTATAATTTCAATTTAGGAAATATTCTAGTATAAATAAGTATAGTATTTTGATTATCTATAAAATTATTGGTAATGCCTAAGACGATCACAGCTATAACAACCACTTATTCACGTTTAGAAATAGAAAATTCGGCGCTACTTGGGTTTTTCCAGACTGAGATTTTGCGGGCATAATAGCAATCTTCTTAAAATTAATGAATAATAATATATAAAATACACATGGTTATCACTACGATTACTTGGCGACCTTATTTCTTTTATTTGGAACTTTAAACAATTTTTTCAGGTTTGCTTTTAAAAATCTTTTATAATACAATTTAGCTTTGGTAGTTGAATTAGATTTAAATAGCGACTGTAAGTAAAAAACATATGTCTACTCAAGAGGTCGTTGTGCCCAGACTTGAAAAAGCTGCGCACGAAGAGCGTCTTATAGGTAAGGCGCTTAGGAGGAAGGAGGACTTCGAGCTGTTGACTGGTAGGGCCGCGTTCACAGCCGATGTTGAATTACCGAAAAAGGCATATTCTGTTTTCTTTGTTAGATCGCCTGTATCGCACGCCATAATTACGAGGATTGACACGGAAGAGGCAAGGAGGGCGAGGGGGGTTGTAGCTATATTTACAGGTGAGGATCTTCGTGATGTGAAGATGGGTTATTGGATGCACTACCCCGGCATGCTTGAGCCTGTTAGGGGCACGCTTGCTTACCGTAAGGTGAGGTATCAGGGCGAACCTGTGGTGGCCGTTGTGGCTGAAAACGACTATTTAGCTGAGGATGCAGCCCATCTCGTGTCGGTTGACTATGAGGAGCTTCCGGCCTTAACCGATCCCGTGAAAGCGATGGATGCCCAACCAATATTCGATGACTTGGACACAAACGTCTTACTTCACGACTCCTACTCGAGCACGAAAAAAGTGGATGAAGTCTTGAGCACTGCACCTGTGAAAATAGACGTCACACTTTATAATGGTAGAACGTCGCCCCAGACGCTTGAGCCAAGGGTCCACATTGCCTACTTTGACGGTGAGTGGCTCACAATATGGGCTTCCACACAGTTCCCACATGTAGTTAGAACATACGTGGCGGAGTGTCTGGGATTCCCAGAGAACAGGATAAGGGTGATAGCAAACCATGTTGGTGGTGGATTCGGTCCTAAGTCCTCTGTGTTCGCAGATGAGATGGCGTTGTACGCCATAGCCCTCAGGTTGGGTGTGCCCGTAAAGTGGGTGGAGACGAGAACAGAGCACCTACTCGTGACTGGTCATGAGCGCGACCAGATACACCATGTCAGAGCTGGTTTCACCGAGGATGGGATTCTTTTGGCGCTCTACGACAAAATAGTTGCGGACGTGGGGGCTGGTGGAACATTTTGGGTGGAGGTTCAACCTGCGATGGTTTCCTCTGTCTCTGTGCCCGGGCCATACAAATTCGAGCACTACGCGTTTGACCTCTACGCTGTGGCCACAAATAAGGCTCCTTGGTCACCAAACATCGGATTCGGCAGACCTGTTGCTGCATTCGTTATGGAGAGGGTTATGGATATAGCCGCCCGAAAACTCGGCCTTGACCCTGCGGAGATAAGGCGGCGCAACCTTGTAAACAAGTCGGATTTCCCGTATAGGAATCCCGCTGGGGTGGTGTACGATAGTGGCGACTATAAGCTCGCCCTAGAGGTCCTTCTCGACCTCTTGGATTATGAGGAGCTCAAGAAAAAGAAGTTGGGGGAAGGTAGGGAGAGGGTGGGAATAGGTATATCGACCTACTCAGAGTACACGGCTCCCCCCTCCACTCGGCTACAAGTCAACTTGGGCTGGGAGGTTGGAGGCTACGAGAAGGCTGTGGTGAGGGTTGACCCTACAGGTAAAGCAACGGTTTACCTAGGGGTTCTCTCCACTGGTCAGTCGCATGCAACCGTGTATGCACAGATAGCCGCACAGGAGATAGGGTTAAAGCTCGATGATGTGAGGGTTATTGAGGGTGACACCAACACCACTCCTTATGGTTTTGGAAGTTGGGCTAGCCGTTCCATGGTTACGGCGGGAAACGCTGTGATCCTCGCCTCGAGAAAAGTCAACAACAAGATTAGGAGGGTTGCAGCCCACCTCTTAGGCACAAGCCCAGACAACGTGGTCATACGTGAAAGTGTTGCGATCGATTCGCTCAACCCTGATAGGAAGCTGAGTGTAGGGGAGATAGCCAAGATAGCTTACAGGATCCCCACGAAGCTACCCGAGGGGGAGGAGCCAGGTATAGAGGAGTACGCGATATATGAGCCGCCCTCAAACATGGCGATAGTTAGCTACGCGTGGCATGGGGCGGTGGTGCGATTGGATACCGAGACAGGTGTTGTTAGGGTTGACAAATATGTTGTCGTGGATGATGCGGGGGTTGTTGTGAACCCGAAGACCGCTGAAGGTCAGATTCACGGCCCAGTTGTATCCCAAGCATTCCTGCAAAGCTTCTCGGAGCTTAGATACGACGATAAGGGTAACCTACTAACGACCTCCTTCTGGCAATATCCACCACCTACCGCTGAGGATGCACCATTAGAGTTTAGGGTGGAACATGTGACCTCACCTTCACCTACACCTGGGGGTTTCAAAGGGATGGGTGAGGGGGGTGCAATAGGGGGTCCCGCAGCTCTAATGAACGCGGTGGCGGACGCACTCGGAGAGCATGGCTCCTCGATAACAAAGGTACCAATGGATTGGCGTGAAATATGGTCGCTATTAAAAAAAGTTTAGCCGATTGCTAGAGGCCTTACAAGCGAGGCCTCCCCACCCTTTATTTTTAGCGGTGAAACGACGACTGTTGTTATGTATTTACGGTCAGCTGACAACTCCTCAAGGTTTAAACTCTTCATAAGTAGGATGCCGTTGTCGCTGAGAAGGATGTTGTGCACCTCGAAGGGTTTGGGCACTCCGGCTGCGAGGTTGTCTATCCCAACCAGTTTTACCTTTTTGTTTGCAAGCCACTTAGCCGCTTCTGCACCGAGGCCAGCGAAGTGGTGGAGGTAGGCGTCTGCGTCCTTTAAAAAGTACCTCGAGTAGCCAGTCCTAATGAGTGCGCAGTCTCCTTCATGCAACTCCACTCCTTCGTATTTCAGTGTTTCTTCGAGATCCCTGGCTGTGATCTCGTACCTCTCTGGAAGAATGTCCACCTTCTTGTACGCTGGAACATCGAGGAGCACTCCACGTAGAACCAGCGGTGTTAACCTATCCACACTCAGAAGCCCCTCCGGTAGCCCTGTGTAGCCAGAGTCCGATTCAAATCTTGTCACATCCACACCAAGCACCCTAAGGTTCCTCGACATGTGTATAGGTGTATCCAAGTGTGTTCCCGCATGCATGGATGTGACAATTAGGCTTATAGAGTCAGCGAAACCGGGCGCAATATCCTGGAAGAGATCCTTGGTGTGCTCGTGGTATCTATATAGATAGAACCCAAAGGGTGGGTCGGCCGGGTGAACGGGCATACCCCTCCAGTATGGTTGGCCCAAGTCGTACACCTTGGATTTGAGCACAAGCCTATAGATGTCTTCCCCAAAACTCAAAACACACACCTACTCGGCGTTCACAACCCTGTTCCTGAGCAGGCCAATATTCTCTATCTCACACTCGAGCACGTCGCCGCCCTTGAGGAAGAAGGGTGTTGGGTCCGGTTTCCTAAATGCTGCCACACCAGATATTGTACCAGTTGAAACCATGTCGCCTGGGTTCAGCGTGGCCCAAGAGTATTTGGACACTATCTGTTCAACCCTAACACTAAGCTTGGAGGTCGAACCAGATTGTCGAACATCACCGTTGACTCTTAACTCCATCGTCAAGTTGTGCACGTCTCCAATATATTTTCTTGGTACTATGCATGGTCCGAGTGGGGCGAATGTGTCAAGGTTCTTACCGTAGTTTAGTAGACCGTTCTTCATTTCCTCCCTCTGTATGTCTCTCGCGGTTACATCGTTGAAAACTGTGAATCCAAAGATGGCTTCGAACGCCTTTTCGGGGGACACGTTCTTAATTTTTTTACCGATTATTATTCCGAGCTCCAACTCGTGGTCGAGTTGGTTTGTGAAGCTGGGCTTAAGGATGTTGTCGTCGTGGCCTATCACCGCGTCGGGATTCTTTAGGAAGGATATCCACTGTGGAATAGGGAAAGGCCAGCCAGCCTTATCAGCTTCCTGTGCGTGCTCCCTGAAGTTGCCGGCGGTGTGCACTATTTTACCCGGTCGTAACGGCGCTTCAATCTTTACTTCATCCCTGCTAAAAACGTAGCGCTGCCCATCAGGACCACGGGATTCCAGCTTCAGGTTGTCTGAGAAGTGTTTGAACACCTTCTCAACATGCTGGAGCCCGGGTTCCCCCGCCTCTATAAGTCGCTGCATACTGGTTGGCGCATTACTCTCTGAGTAGTAAGCGTATGGTAAATCCCTCTCCTGCTCAACCAAGTAAACCTGGCTCGCGACGTTGAGATCCAACACATAGTTTTCGAAAAGGATAGCGGTCCTTTTAGCACCGAACACAGGCTCCCTATATGTGGCCAACCTTAAGATATTCCTCGTATTCTGGGTGTATTTACCCATATACCCTGTTGCCATGTTTCTCACGCCTTTTCATGGTTACAAGTGTATAAGTCTTGTTTAGGTGGCACTTCTCTTTTCGACGAGTATGGTGTGTGTTATTTCGAGCACTTTTTCACCGACTTGGTTTTTCACGCTGGATTCGAGTGTCACGACACCAGTCTTCTCCCTTTCCTCCTTCGATTTTACCACGGTATCACAGTAGATTGTGTCACCTATTTTTACGCTTTTTAAGGCTTTGAAGCTGGATGATAGTAGTGCGATAAAGCCGTTCTCGAACGGCGAGTTTGATAGCTGGTACACTAGGCCTGTGGCAATTGAGGCGGTGAGGTAGCCTGGGACAATTCTTGAGCCGAACCTCGACTTCCTAGCGTAGTCCTCGTTTAGGAAGAGTGAGTTGAAGGCTCCGGTAAGTGTTGAAAACACAACGACGTCTGTTTCGGTTATTGTTCTACCCTTCGTGCTGAACACTTCATTAAGTTTAAAGTCCTCAAAGTGCATTTGGATTAGATTAATAGCACATAATAAAAACGTTATGCAAAAGGCTTATACCTTGACGGGCAACCCTCACACATATGAGTTGGGGAAAAGCTCCTGGCGGAGTGAATGTCGAATCAGAAATTGACTGGAAGAGGAGGGCTACCCCTCCAGGTAAAAGGTTCCACGGTCAATACGCTCTTGTAACCGGGTCTTCGAGAGGCTTCGGAAGACAGATAGCACTAGGCCTCGCCGAGGAGGGAGCCAATGTGGTGGTGCATTATGTGAAGTCTAGGGACTCAGCGGAGGAAGTTGTTCATGAAATTAAAAGCAAAGGTGTAGACTCTTTCAGTGTGCAAGCTGACATTAGGGATTACGATCAGGTCAAGAGGATGGTATCGGAAGTGTGGTCGAAGACGGGTAGAATTGACGTGCTCGTGAACAATGCCGGTGAAACAGCTGCAACCCAGATGTCGTGGCGTGAGCTCAACGTTGAAACGGTCAACGAAACCCTGGATCTAGATGTGAAGGGAACGCTCTATGTGACGCATGAGGTGGGTAGGCGCATGCTCGACGAGCTCAAGTCGGGTGTAATTGTGAACGTAGCATCCAACGTTATTGTGACCGGTAGCCCACGCTCACCAATATACGCTGTTTCAAAGTACGGTGTGATAGGTATAACAAAGTCGTATGCACTCGCCCTCGCCCCCTATGTGCGCGTTAACGCTGTGGCCCCAGGATACATGGACACACCTTCACTCAGGGCGCGCAAGGACTGGACGCCTGAGAGGAGGAAGTGGATAGTGGACCACACCCCTCTTAAAGCCATAGGTAAACCCGAGAATATTGTTCCAGTGGTACTCTTTCTCGCCTCACAAGACTCAATACACATGACTGGTAATACCGTCATATGCGACGGCGGCTTCAGCATGATTGCGGCTTAGGTGGCACACTTGGCCGATGTATCCGTAGAGGATGTTTTAAAGCGTGTGGATAGAGATTTACTCAAAAAGCTCACACTTGAACTCATCAAAATACCTAGCCCCACAGGCCAAGAATACGAGATAGGCTTGTACATGGCTGAGAAGCTTCGGGAGCTCGGCTTAAAGGTTACATTCCAAGAAGTTGAGCCAAAACGTCCCAACGTGTTAGGCAGGCTCATTGGGATTGGTGGTGGGCCAACACTCCAGTTTGACGGCCACCTCGACGTGTCTTTCACGGGTCAGGAAGAGTTTATGAGGGGTGGCGTCACTTCGCTAGCGGGTAGGGTTGAGACAATAAACAACGAAGAGTGGATATTTGGCGCTGGTGCCTTCAACATGAAGTCCGCACACGCAGCTTACTATACCGCGCTCAAAGCAATACTAGAGGCGGGAGTCGAGCTTAAGGGCGATGTTGTGCTCTCAGCCACATCCGGAGAAATAGAGGAGACCCAAGTAGACGAGTTCATCGGCCCCCAATACAGGGGGTACGGTGCTGGGGCGCACTATGCTGTGACCCACAGCGCCGTCCCAGACTTCGTGGTGCTAGGCGAACCCACAGGTATGAAGATTATGGTGGGCCACTTCGGCTCACTGTGGGCCAAGATCACAAACACAGGTGGCACCGTTGTACACACCGCGTGGTCTAGAGGTGTCGAGAACAAAATAGAGCAGGTTGACGTACTGCTACAAGAACTCAAAAAGTGGAAGGCTGAGTTCGAGCGTATAAGTGAGTACAAGGGTTACAGGGGAATAGTGAATATCGCAGCCATAAGGGGTGGGAGGCCCTGGAAGGGTTCTAGGACGCCCGACGAAGTGAGCGTATACGTGGATGTGCGCTTCCCACCGAAGTGGACACCCCTACAGGTACAAGCAATGCTTGAAGAGTTCGCGTTAAAGGTTTCACGTGAACGAGGGCTAAAACTCGTGGTTGAACCCTACAGTGTGAATCCCCCAACCGAGATACTGGAATCCTCATATCTAGTGAACTCCATAAAAAAGAAACACAGGGAGGTGGTGGGTGTAGAGCCCGAGGTGGTTTACGAATTGTGGTACTCCAACGCCCCACACTTCAACGCTATGGGTTCACACGCCGTGAACTATGGTCCATCGGGGGGTAAGAAACTGAGCGGTCTTAGTCTAGCCGATAAGGACCGTGAATACATAAGTGTGAGCGACCTCTACGCGT
>JAVZKQ010000046.1:0-17987 GCA_038884175.1 Thermoprotei archaeon
ATCGCACTCGTGTTTTGTGGGGCTACCGCTAGGAGCGATTGGTTGGGGTGGGTTGTCGCCGTATTCGTATGGGCATTACTGGCAATGTGTGATACGGTCTTGACGAGGCCTGCCATGTAGGCGGCTATCGCCCTAGCTGTGGAGCCGAGTCTAGGTAGGTAGAAGGCTGCCAAAAAGGCTCCCGCAGGTGCTAGGACCTCGGGTAAAAACCTTTTTATCGTGTTGGCTATGGAATCCTTGGTCTCAGCCGCCCTCTCACCATTAGTCTTGAGGTAGCGTAAGGAGGGTATGATTAGGAGCGCCGTCCTAGCTGGCTCATAGTGTTTAACACTCCTACCCTTAATGCTGACCCAACCAGTTTCTCTCTTCTCTCTTATTAGCCCCGCAAGCAGGAGCTTCTCGACGTGGTAGGACACCAACTGTATTGTGGTGCCCAGTTTTTCGGCTACTTGGGACACCGTTTCAAGCCCAGAGTAGAAGGCTAGGTACACCTCCCTACCAGTGTCGTTATCAAGCTCCTCGGCTATCAACTTAAGCCTCTGCACATCCTTTGGCGAATCAGCGCATATCACGTCAACACTATTCGCGTCGGGCAGCACCAATCACCGAGACTAAAAAGCCCTGTGGCCGTAATAAGTTTGCCTCAAAACCAGTTTTTACTCTTCTCCAACCTCTGCTTGGATTAACATCCACAAAAAAGGCGGTGTGTGGATTGTTTACTTAGCTTGGATTCACTTTCTGTGGACAGTACGCTAACCACGTGTGAATAGGTAGTTTTTGACTTTTCCACCATCCACTTCAAGTATTAGGCCGCGCAGTATCCCAGCGCTATAGTCGCTGCCTGGGTTGAACACAGGCGTCTTACTTGAGTTATTCTTGACATAGTCGATGCCGCCCGACTCGTGTATGTGGCCGTGTAGACCTATGAGTGGATTGTACTCTTCGATGATCCTCCTCATCGCCGTGCTCCCAACCGAGACCATCTGGTACTCACCACCAACGAGTTCGGGTTTGAGGTCGGCTGTGAGCTTTGGAGCCTTATCTATCTTGGTGTCCATGGGTGGTACGTGCGCCACTAGTATCGTCCTCTTTACGTCAGCCTTCTCCATGATCCTTTTAACATCACCATATATTTGGTCCTCGGGCTTCTCCCTTGGTGTGTGCCAAGGTGTTGGGTTGCTGTATCCGTAGCCCGCTAGCTCGTACCCATCGTCAAATTCCACTATACTTTGTTCGAAGGGCACCACGGTCTCAGTCCTATAGTGCTGTATATAGTCAGCAACCTCCTCGTAGTCGTCGTTGCCCGGTATAAGGTAGAGCTTTGCTCCTATTGGTTTGAGCCTCTCATGAGCTTTCTGGAAGAACTCATCCAACCCCTTCTTCATCTCGTCTAGGAAAGCAGCCTTAATCTTTTCCTTATCACCCTCCATAGAGACGTATTCATCCTCTGTGAGGAGCTTATAATAGTAGCCACTAGCGCGAATCTGCTTTTTAACCTCATCAAGCTTCGAGTCGTCAACAGTCCTGTTCTCGCCAAACAGGTTAAGCGTATACCTATTACCCTGCAGCTTTATAATTGGTACAAGAAGCTTACCTGTAAGGTCGCCAGCGATAATAATGTTCTTTATCCCGTAAAACTTGGCTGCATTCACGGTCTTGTTGAGTACAATATCGGAGCCGTGGAGATCAGACACTACAAGGAACCTTGTTTTACCCATACCCAAACTAGATACCTCCCAAGAATTATTTAAACATTAACACGGAATGCTAATAGGTGTTACAACAATCCATAAACAAAATAAACATCGCACAGTTTTAGGCGTAATACTTAGTTATTGTCGTAATTCTCCATTATACTCTACTGTGTTATTGTGGCATTTTAGAGAGTTAACACATTTCTTTACATCTTCGAACACGCGCTCGCCCACCTCCTCATTGAGGAGGGTGTACACAACAAGATACCTAGATGAATCTTCGCAGTAGAGGTGCATTGAATACACACTCTTTGGGCTCGGTTTACCCTTGAATCCAAAGACAGATGGCTGTGACACGTTGAACCTAACACTCATGAAAACCGCTTCGTGACCGTTCACATCCGAACGCACACTCTCAGACACCTCGAACCCACTAACATCCCTACTGCGCCTAATTCTCTCAACACTATACTCAGCGTGTTTTTCAACACTCCCAAACCTGCGCTTGGCCTTGTCTAGGGGCCCCCATGAAACATATAGTTTATCTTTTTCTGGTGAGTGGAACACCACGTCACCTTCAAGCTTTTTGGATGTGGGATTCAGCTCTACACGCCAGCCCTCAGGGTAAAAAATGGATACGCCATACGCTGAATAAACCTCGAACCCCAACTCTACGCTCACCAATTATATCACTCGGGGTTGGTTTAAACTAATCGGTCGTCTTAGATATGGGTGGCGCACTTTGACGTGTTTTTGTGCGGGTATACGACATGGATCCACCTAAAAACACTTTTGAAGTGTTCGACCATGTTTTCCGTATTGGAGTGGCCTTCCAAAACAGTGAATTGGTACCTTCAGTGCTTCCATTGTAGGAATACGTATAAAAACTTATATATCAGCACATAATGTACTGTTTGGAACATAGAGAGTGAGACGTTGGGTTTTCGTGCAGCTATAGTTGGCTGCGGAGCACAGGGTAGGGTTATTTCCACGTTTTTTGCACGCGATTCCACTTTCAGCGAAATCGGCCTCTTCGACATTAAGCCTGAGGTATGCCGGGCTCACGTTGATGCACTATCAAACATTGATGCCAAGGGTAATAAAGTAGTAGAAGTGGCGGCTTTGAATGCGGGTGATAGTGACGATGTGGCACGTAGGCTGAATGGATACGACGTTTTGATAAACGCCGTGATACCTCGCTTTAACCTGGATCTCATGAAGGCCTCCTTAAAGGCTGGGCTGCACTATGTGGACATGGCTTTTGGGCCCCCATATAACAATTTGGGAAGGCAACTCAAGTTATCCGAAGGCTTCAGGCGTACCGGCCTCATCGGCCTCATAGGCGCCGGTAAATCTCCAGGTCTCACGAATCTGCTGGTAGCTGAGGCCGCTGAATTGCTTGACAAGGTTGTGAGCGTTAAAATCAGAATGGGTGGAAACATTGAATCCTCGCAGCCCGTTATGACTTGGTCGCCTAAAACACTCTTAGAAGATTGCTCTATACCCCCAGCCTATATTTCTGGCGGTAGACTTTTACACGCTGCACCATTTAGTGGTGAGGAAGAGTACTTGTTTCCTGAACCAATAGGGACAAGGCGCGTGTGGTTACACGAACACGAAGAGGCATACATGTTTAACCTGAGTCTTAAGAAAAAGGGCTTGAAGCGTTTTGATCTTAAAATGGGTGGATTGGAAAATATAAAGGCGCTGTATGACCTCGGCCTCATAAAGCAGTGGGACGGCGGAGGCTCGAAGAGGGCTAACCCAATCGAGGT
This sequence comes from Thermoprotei archaeon, assembly GCA_038884175.1. Classification (GTDB taxonomy): domain Archaea; phylum Thermoproteota; class Thermoprotei_A; order Marsarchaeales; family Marsarchaeaceae; genus ECH-B-1. The sequence continues at coordinate 3,470 of JAVZKQ010000046.1, forward strand.
TATCGCCTCCCTACTACCACAGCCCCCAACACAGGAAGAGCTACTAGCTATGATTAGGAAGGGCGTTATCAAGGGCTCTTGTGGTGTGAGTGTGGTGGAGGTTGAAGGCGAGAAGGCTGGGTCAGAGGCAAAAGTTAAGCTATGGGTTAACGACCCGAATATCTTAGACGTTGTAAAAAGCTATCCTATGGCTACAGACGATTCCTATGTGGTGGGCTTAACGTGCTCCGTGTTAGCAAAGACTGTGCTCACCCACGAGCGCACACTACGTGGAGGAGTTTACCTTCCCGAGGCTTTACCCAGCGATCTTAGAAGAGGCGTGTTCAACGCACTCTCACAGCAAAACCCACCCATCCTCGTTAACGGCCGATTCGAAGGAAGCGTTAGACTCGCCGCACAAAGCGCTACCACACCTTGAGGTATGTCCCATCAAGGATTACAATTCTGTGAATACTCTAATATATATCCCTCGTTTGCATATTACACGATAACTAGTTGTCAGATATCCCAGAGGAGATACCATTCATCGCTGAAGTGATACAGGGCGGAAGGATAACCATACCGGATGAAGTTAGAGAAATATTCGACATTAAGGAGGGATACTTTGTTCTGTGCAGGCTCAGGGTAATATCGCGACGACAAAAGAAACCTCGTTCAAAGAAACAAACAAAAACGAGCGGATCACAATAAATATAAACTAATAATACTGAAGTTGTTCTCAACAATTTTTATATATTTGAATATTGACCAAACAAAGTTTATATAACACTATGTATGTTATTGGGTAATGCGCCATAAGAAAGGCGTAAGCAGAGCTCTAGTCGTGGGTTTGGTGGTGGTCATAATCGTCGTAGCGGCAGTAGCGGCCGTAACGCTTACAAGGCCCACCTCTAAAACTACGCCTAGTACAACGTCGAGTTCATCGACTCAGTCTACCACCCAAACAACCACAACAACCACAACAACCACAACAACCAGTCCGCCCATATCTGGCAACCAGTCTTTGGTTGTTGAAGAAGGACTGCAGCCAGATTCGCTTGACCCAGCAGTCACCTATGAAACGTCTGGATGGGAGGTTGTGGAACAGGTTTACCAGGGTCTCGTCGCGCCGAACGGAACCTCGGTGACATCATATGTGGGTGTACTGGCACAGAATTGGAGTGTTTCGCCGAACGGCATGACGTATACATTCTATCTTAGGAAGGATGTGCACTTTAGTAACGGCGACCCGTTTAACGCCTATGTTGAGTGGTTCTCCATCTACAGGACTCTTATAATGAATCAGGCTCCATCCTTTATACTTGGACAGAACCTTGCGTACACAAACGGTGTGAATTTCACTGTTAACGCATCAACACTTAACTCGATAAACTACTTTGACCCCTCACCACAGAACCTGAGCATCATGGAGTACCCATACCAATCGGTGCAGGTTGTCAACCCATACGAGATAGTTTTCCACCTGGGTTATGGCTATAATGGTTACGCACCCTTCAACGCCTTCCTAGCTACACTCTCCACACCTATGGCTTACGCTGTGGATCCAGCGGTGGTCGAAGCACATGGCGGCGTTGTGGCCAATCAGACAAACCAGTGGATGTTCTCAAACATGGTGGGTACTGGTTTCTACGAGCTCAAATCGTGGATTGCGGGGCAGAGTATAACCCTTGTGAAGAACCCCAACTATTGGGCTAATGGTCTACCAAAATCAGAGCTCAACTATGCTATACAGCCAGCCATCATAAACACAATCACGATTTACTATAAGCCCACAACAGCGCGTATAGCCGATCTAAAGGCTGGCGTCGCCCAAATGATTGAGGCCCCAGTGCAGGATTACAACTCACTTCTGGGCATACCCGGCGTTAACGTCACAAAGTTACCCATTGCATTCGGCTCCTCACAGGATATATACTACTTGTACATGGATCAGGGGTTCCAACCCTTCCAAAACCTATTGGTTAGGGAGGCGGTCTCCTACGCTATTGATTACCAAGGGTTGATAAACGATGTGTTGGGTGGATTGGGGGTTCAATATGTTGGGCCAGTCCCACCAGGATTCCCATACTACTCTCAGGCCACAGCGGGGCTACAACCCTACCACTACGACCCGGTGAAAGCCGCGGAGCTGCTCGCACAGGCGGGGTATAGGGCAACCCTACCCAACGGCACTGTCCTCAACCCCAACGGTCAACAGTTCCCCTCATTCAACCTACTGTACACCTCAGACTCTACCACTGAGACGGAGACCGCGCAGATAATTCAGGGAGAATTAAACCAGATAGGCATACCCGCAAAGGCGTCACCTTTAACGTTCCAATCATACTCTTCAATTATGTACACTGTTGGTAACTCGACACAGTATCCCATGGGTATTGCGTTCTACAGTGAGGACTATACTGCAAGTATCGATTATGTATCAGCTATAACAGAGAACGGTTACGTAAGTACCTCAGCCTTTATCAACTCCACACTTATAAACTGGACGATCGAGGCTGCTACATCCTTTAGCAACCAGACAATAATCCAAGCCTTCGCGAATATAACTAGGGCTATGTACAACCAATACCTCCTTATATGGCTATTCACACCCTACTTCCTAGCGGTCCACGCGGATGATGTTGCGGGAATGATACCCAACCCCGCGGGTTCGGGTATGGGCTACTTTATGTTCTACAACACAGTGTACTTCACGTAATGGAGGTGCCCGACATCGCCACCACCCAAGAATTAACCCTTTTTCTTCTCAGAAGGATTTTGTCCTCCATATTCGCGATTATAGGTGTGTTTGTAATCGTTTTCCTAGTCTCCCATGCTCTTTCACCCGACCCAGCCAGGCTTTGGGCTGGGCCGAAAGCCAGATCCTCTACAATATACGCGGTTGAGGTAAGGTACCACCTAAACCAGCCATACCCCATCCAGTTCTACTATTTCATAAAGGATTACTTGACGGGTAACTTGGGCGTCGACCCTGTGACCGGTAAATCCATAGCCTCAGAGATAGCCTACTATTTGCCCAACACGCTCGAACTCGTGTTGGCTTCACTTGTTGTTATAGTTGTTGTAGGCGTCTTCTTGGGTTATGTTTCAGCCGTCAACTTTGGGGGGTATCGTGACGCCGCTATAAGGGTTTTCTACCTCGCATCGTGGGCTACACCCACATATTTGGGCGCCATTTTGGCTGTTCTCGGCTTCGCAACATACCTCAGACTTTTCCCTTCAGGGGGGATGTATTCGCCAACACTCACGCCACCCCCGCATGTGACCGGTATCTTTATATTGGACTCGCTTATCGCGGGCGACTGGGCGGACTTCGCTTCGGGTGTCTACCACCTAACCCTGCCAGCCCTCACACTCGCCTTCCTCAACTTTGGGATAATAACCCGTGTGGCACGCTCATCCATGCTCGAGGCTAAGTGGAGCCCACACGTCAAACAAGCCGCAGCAAAGGGGCTACCAACAACCACGATAAGGGTGAGACACGTGCTCCGCAACGGCCTCATCGATGTGAACACGCTTGGCGCGGTCATGTTCGGCTGGCTCCTCGGTGGCACGGTTGTCGTAGAGCAGATATTCGCCTGGCCGGGGATCGGCCAATTCGCTTATTCGGCAATAGCCTCAGACAACTATCCTGTGCTGATACCCGTGGTGTTGGTATTCACGGTGGGCGTAATATTAGCCAACCTAGTGGCTGACATATTATACTCTGTTCTTGACCCGCGAATAAGGCTTGGTGGTGGTCGTTGAGTCGAGCTACCGGCGTAACAAGGTTGCTGAGGGAGATGTTCTTTGAAAGTAGGTTGACGGCTGTTGGGCTTGTGGGTGTGGTGGTGTTCCTGGGTTTGGCGCTCGTGGAGGGTTTGAGTTTCGGCAGGCTCACACCATATAATCCCTCAACACTAAACCTGATGGAGGCCAATCTACCCCCCAGCATTAACCACCTATTCGGCACAAACTTTGAGGGGCAGGACATATTCTCTCGCGTGCTCGCGGCCATACCGATAGATATTGGGCTGCCAATCCTCATTGTTTGCCTATCTTCACTCATCGGATTACTGCTCGGCTCCACCGCAGCCTACTTTAGAGGCATACTCGACGACGCGATAGCGCGCGTAACTGACATTTTCCTCGCCTTCCCTGGGATAATCATGGCGCTCGCGGTGGCTGCAACACTTGGCCCAAGCCTTCTCAACGCAACGCTCGCGGTGCTTTTCGTCTGGTGGCCCCCCTACGTTAGACTTGTGCGTGGGAGGGCTCTCGAAGTTGTGAGCCAAGACTTCATAGCCGCCTCGAAGGCCCTAAACACCAGTTTCCTATACATTCTTTGGCGGGGTATAGTACCCAATGTTTTACCCTCGCTACTCGTGTACGCCACTATGGATGTTGGGACAGCCCTACTCTCACTTTCAACCCTAGGCTACCTAGGCCTGATACCCCCAACACGACCAGAGTTGGGCTCAATGGTTGCCTCAATAGGCCAGAACCTGTACACCTATCCATGGGAAGCGTTACTACCAGCCCTAGTGGTGTTCCTAATAGTTCTCTCCTTCAGCCTACTTGGGGACGGCTTAAGGGAGATGCTCGATGTGAAAGTGCGCCCCCACATACTCATCCGAGAAAAAGTGGAGGGAGAGTAGCGCTCGACGCAACACGTGTGTACGAGTGTGGAGCGCCTGTTTACCTTGCGAGTATTCCCTTCTTGCTGAGATAGCAGGCCACAGCGTGCTCCTCCCCAACCTCATAGAGCGGTGGGTGGGCGGCGGAGCACTCACCCATAGCGAACGGACATATCCTCCTATACACACATCCATCGAAGGAGGGCTGGTGCTCGCCTATTACCACCTCTTGAGCCGCACTCCTGTGCAGCAGGTTGGCCACCAATTCTTGTGTGTAGGGATGTATCGGATGAGTTATCACGCTTTTAGTTGGCCCTGACTCAACAAGTTTGCCGTAAAACAAGACGCACACCCTGTTGGACATATATTTGAGCACGTTGAGGTCGTGGGTTATAAACAGGTAGGATAACCCCAACTCGGCCTTAAGGCTTCGGAGGGTGTTTAAGACCTGCGCTTGGACTGAGACGTCGAGCGAGCTTGTTGGCTCATCGAGTATCAAGAGTTTTTTGGGCACCACGAGCGCCCTCGCAAGACTCACCCTCTGCTTCTCACCCCCACTGAGCTGCCTTGGGTACGAGTCGAGTGAGCTAGGCCTCAAACCCACTAGGGGCACGATTTTGGCTATCCTCTCATCGTGCTCTCTACGGTCAACCCCAGCGGCGACAAGCGCCTCCCTAATTATGTCACGCACCTTTAGGCGTGGGTTGAGCGAGCTAACAGGGTCCTGGAAAACTATACCTATATTTCTACGTAGAAAGGTGATGTGCGCCCTATTGTTAAAGTCTATTTCTTGATCCAAAAACCGTATGCGCCCAGATGTGGGTTTGTAGAGGCCGACTAATATCTTAGCTATCGTGGATTTACCCGAACCTGTCTCGCCCGCAAGACCCAGCGTCTCTCCAGAGTTTATATAGAAGGACACACCATCCACAGCCTTCAGGGGAGGGGGTTTGTTGAACAGACTCAGACCTCCCACGTTAAAGTGAACCTTTAGATCCTTAACTTCAAGTATTCTTGTCATCTTGACACAACCAGCATCTCACACGACGATTACGCCACACAAATAAGCCTGGTTCGACCGTATCACACACACTGAGTTTTTGGGGACAGCGTGGGCTAAACTTGCAACCCTTCGGCAGACCCTTTAAATCAGGTGGGTCACCGGGTGGGACGTCGAGTGGTGGTGCGTCAACGAAGCCTTGAGGTATGGCGGACACCAAGGCCCTGGTGTACGGGTGTAGAGGTGAGTTTAACACGCTTTTCGCATCCCCCTCCTCAAGTATCCGCCCTGCGTACATTACATATATCCTGTCACACACTGTTGCGGCGAGTGGTAAGTCATGGGTTATTATCACAATGGCCACACCATAATCGTGGTTGAGTTGTCTTAGGAGGGCTAGAAACCTGCTCTGCACGTATGCGTCAAGCCCTGTGGTTGGCTCGTCGAGTATCAGGAGTTTCGGTCTCTGGAGGATGGCCATGGCTAGGGCCACCCTCTTACGCATACCGCCTGAAAGTTCGTGTGGGTATTTCTCGAACACGATTTCTGGTTGGGAGATGCTCAGTTCTCCTAAGAGTTGTAATGCTTCTTGCTTTGCTTTCTCCTTGTTGAACTTTTTTCCATCGCGCTTCGAGGCCGCTTCAAATGCTTCTAGGAGCTGGAAGCCAACTTTGTAGACGGGGTTCAAAGCTTCAACCGATTCTTGAAGCACAATGCTCAGCTGCCCTCCACGAAGCATTTCAAGCTTGTGTTCATCAAGTTTCAAAAGATCTATACCGTTAAATATTATTTCGCCACTTCTTATTTTCGCGGGTGGAGTGTCAAGCAAACCCAGTAGGCTCAGCCCGAGCGTCGTTTTACCAGAACCAGATTCGCCCACTATACCCACCACCTCACCTGAGCTAACACGTATAGATACGTCATCCAAAACCCTCACACAGCCATCAATACTAACGTAGTCCACGGTTAAGTGCTCCACTGCGAGCAGGCCATATGTCTCGTGGAGGATGTGTGGGCTAAGTACCATCTTATCAGAATGCTTCCACACACTTATATAATTTATGTGTTTTACCATACATAAATTTTGTCGTCTAAGCATTGCTTTTTTATTATAAGACGTCTTTCTAAACATTGTGTATATTTTTGAGCGTTTAAGTTCAAAATTTTTGACGCATAGCACGTTGTTGGCTGTTAGGTGTATAATTTCGTTTTTGTGTATTTTTGTACTAAATATGTATAAAACACTTTAATCCATACATTTATATACGAGTTCAACGTTATTATGTATTGCGGTGAATAAAAGGTGAACTTTGTGGTAGAAAAATCTTCTTTGAATACCGCTAACTCCTTGAAGTTGTATCTTGAAGCTAAGAAGCTCATACCATCTGGCGTGTCTTCGTTGAAGAGGATTGCGGGGTTCGAGTCTCATCCAATATATATGAGGCGCGCTGAAGGCTCTAGAATCGAGGATGTTGACAGCAATACGTATATCGATCTACTCATGGGTTACGGAGCACTGATTAACGGCCACAGGAATCCCAAGATTATAGAGGCGTTAAAGAAGCAGCTAGATTACATGACTCTCTGCGGGGCGCCCACAGAAATTGAGATAGAGGCTGCTAAAAGGATGCGCGAAATGGTTCCCACGGCGGACATGGTTCTCTTCTGCAACTCGGGTACGGAGGCTACTATGCACGCTATCAGGATTGCACGGGCGGTCACAGGTAAGGATCGGATCGTTAAGTTTGAAGGCGCCTACCATGGCCAACACGACTACGTCCTATTCAGCGTTGAGCCAATGGAGACCGGTCTTGAGGTTTCGCCCTTTAGGATACCCTACCAGCCAGGTATACCTGAAGAGATAGCCAGAACAGTTGTGGTGGCACCTTGGAATAACCCCCAGGTTCTCGAGAAAATACTTAAGCGCTATAGGAATGATGTAGCCGCAATAATCGCTGAGCCCATTATGGGCAATAGTGGGGTTATAATGCCTGAAGGCGACTACCTAAAGCAGCTCAAGGAGTTGGCTCAGAAATATGAGGCGCTGCTCATATTCGATGAAGTGCTCACTGGTTTCAGGGTTGCGAAGGGGGGAGCCCAAGAGTACTTCGGTGTGACCGCCGACCTCGTAACCTATGCCAAAGCGCTCGGCGGGGGTGTTCCAATAGCAGCAGTCACAGGTAGACGTGAAATAATGGAAATGGTGGGTCCGGGTAGGATTGGGTTCGGGGGGACGTATAACGCCAACCCACTCAGCCTCGCGGGCACCCTAGCCAACCTCAACGTTTTAGCTGAGAACGAGTATTCCGCTTATAGTCGATTACACAGCTTGGGTGGACAACTCATGAAGGGTTTGGCTGAGGAGGCTGAGGCAGCGGGTGTGAGCGTTTCAGTCCAAGGGGTTGGCCCACTCTTCCAAATATTCTTCACAGATCTGCCGAAGGTGAAAAACTATAGGGAGGCGCTTACAGCCGATGATGACGCCTACGCTGCATTCCACCACGCCATGCTCGAGCAAGGAGTATACCTTCACCCCGACCCCTTCGAAAGGATAACAATATCTACAGCACACACACAGCAAGACGTGGACCAGATACTCTCAGCCGCATCCACCGCATTCAGAGCGGTAAAAGCCCTAGTTCTGAGCTGAGTGGGGATATATTGCGCTCCGTGACCTTCATACCCACTTAACACTATTCCCCCAGCTATCGAGGGTTCCCTTAGGTAACCCAATACCGTGGCTGAAGGTTTAGGGGTGCTACCATGTCACCAGTGGGGCGCAGTAGTTCCCTTAAAAACAATGCGAAGACTAGGGGAACCATTTAAGCCCACCTATTTGAAACCGCTATTAATGGTGTCTAACAAACTCTGTGTTCCTTTTTCCCTACGCAAAAAGTTGTGTGCCCCGCTTTGCGATTGTTAATCGCCGCCCCCACATTTAGCTTACGATTTAACCTTTAGAGGTGGGTTTGTTTAGTTTTCCTTCCTCGACATAACGCCTTATTACCCTCGCAACTTCGCGGAGGTCTTTCTTCTCTATCACTACGTCCGCTCTCTGCCTCACTATTGGCTGGGCGTTAAACGCTATCTTTAGGTCAACCATTGTGAATAGGTCAAGGTCGTTGGCTCCATCCACCACTGCCACCTTGGGTTCGTGTTCTAGCAGTTCGCCAAACGCTGTCCTAAGTATCTGTGTTTTGTTGGAGTTGACGAGCAACCCGTAACCTATGAGCCTGTTGGAGTGGAACACGAGTTCATTTGAGAAGACGTGATCCAAACCGAGCTTGGATTTTACTTTTGATGTTAGGATAGAGAAGCCTCCCGACACGCCGACGAGTATTGCACCCATACCTTTTAGCTCGGCCACCATTTGATGTGCTCCTTCGGTGAGCGGGAGGCTCTCAGCAACCCTCATACACTCATCGTAGCCTATTCCACGAAGAAGCTTCAACCTTCTTTTTAAGCCCTCCTCCCAATCGATCTCCCCCCTTATACCCATAAGTGTTAGCTTCTCGACCTCCTCCTCTTTACCCACGAGTCTTGCTAGGCTTGGTAGGAGCTCCCCGTCTACGAGCACACCTTCAACATCGAATACCACTATTAACTTGAACCGCCCCCTATTTTCTGGACTAGGTATAAAAATATTTGACATACTTAAACTCTTCGGGTGAATTAGCCAGAAACAAATTACGGCTCACTCTATGTGAACACCCATCAACGGAGCGCCGATACACCCTGGCTTGCCCATATGTATATTCCAGTATAGTCGTTAGTGCGCCTAACAATATGAGTGTGCCACCTAACCCACCGATAAATATCCTATAACTATGATTACGAGTAACCATAGCACCCTATGCTACGCTTTAAGGGGTATAACGCTTGCTACGATTATCACAATCCATGTTGGCATATGTATCGTTGGGGAGCCTTTCACGCGTTGCCCAACTAGTACTAGGTCTACGATGAGTAGCAGGGTGCCAACCACCAACACCGCGCCAACATCTACTAACATTTTATTCGTGCTCGACCCGATGTGTTTCATATTTAGTGGTATACGACTACAAACCATTTTAATTAATTCAAATTGTGCGAACCACACTTGTGCGCTAGCTGAGCCTCAAAATTTAGGCTACAAACCGAAAAGGTTAAAAAAGACTTGTGTGAGCCTATCTGTATACTGGGTTTCAATATATTGGGTGGGAAATTTATGCGCTCATTGTTTAAGCCGTATATTTGGGTCTGCATCCTAAAAGAAGAGCATCTGATTTAGAGGAGTTGACTACTAGTGAACCTTCGTGAAGAAGTGGGGAGTAGTAGGGCTATTGTTTTTCTAAGGATGTTCTACCGCTTCCTTGGGCCTGCGCTCATGGTGTCGGTTGCATATATGGATCCAGGCAACTACGGCACAGACCTTCAAGCTGGCAGCGCCTATGGTTACAGGCTGGTTTGGGCGGTTTGGCTCGCATCACTTATGGCCATGATTCTACAGTACCTCTCGGGCAAGCTGGGTCTTGCCTCTGGTAGCTCCCTACCAGAGCTTGCGGCTCGCTCAATAAACAGGAAGAGTGGTATAGTGGGGTATTGGTTGGCCTCAGAGGTGGCTATTGCAGCCACGGACTTGGCGGAGTATCTGGGTACTGTTTTGGCGCTCAACCTCCTCTTCGGTATACCCCTAATTGTGGCGTCGTTTGTGGGCGCGGTTGACGTGCTTCTAATACTCTCTCTTTCATCGAGGAGGTTTAGAACAATAGAGGAGTTATTCATGATTCTCGTAGGTGTGATAAGCCTCGGATTCCTCTACTTGGCATTCGCAACTTCACCCAACCTTACAGAAGCGGCCCGCTTCTCGGTGACCCCAAATTTACCAGGCAATGGCGCGCTTCTAGTGGTTGTGGGGATCATTGGAGCTACAGTGATGCCCCACTCACTCTTTGTACATTCATACCTAACGAAGAACAAGCTGGGTAGCCTGGAACCTATGGATAAGAAGAGGGTGCTAAAACTACACCTCCTCGAGAACGTGTTGCTATTAAGCCTCGCCGCCACAGTGAACGTCGCAATACTCGTTGTCTCGGCAGCATCCATGTACCCCAACCCCAACCCAACAATACAGCAGAGCTTCCATGTTTTCGCACAGAGGTTTGGGGGTGCTGTTGCAATCATTTTTGCCCTCACCCTACTTGCTTCAGGTTTGAGTTCTTCGACTACAGGCACAATAGCTGGCCAAGCGGTGATGGAGGGTACACTCGGCGTTAAGGTTAACCCATGGGTAAGGAGGCTTGTCACAAGATTCATCAACGTCTTTGTAACCACAATCGTGCTTGTTTTAGGCCTAAACCCCTTGGGTGTGCTCGTGTACAGCCAAGTTGTGCTCAGCGTATTGCTTCCACTACCATTATACCCACTAATCTACTATACTGCGAAGAGGGGGTTAATGGGCGAGTTCGTGAACAGAAGTTACACAACCATTATAGCTGTCCTATGCGCGGTGGTGATAACAGCGCTTAACGTCTACCTTTTGCTTAATGCGTAAGCGTTTTAAGTGGTTGTGGGTGTGTTTAAGTGGTGTCAGCCTTTGTCCGAGTTGGAGGGTAGGCTACTTTGGGAGCCTAGCCCCGATTTTGTGGAGAGCTCCAATCTCTCAGCGTATATGAGGTGGCTCGATGAATCAGGCGCACACCGCTTCAGGGATTATTTCACACTCTGGCTTTGGTCTGTAACAAAGCTAGAAGAGTTTTGGCGCTCGATATGGGACTACTTCCACATCCCCCACACAAAGGAGTATAATGATGTGCTCACCTCTAGGAGGATGCCTGGCGCACGCTGGTTCGTCGGCTCCGAACTCAACTACGCTCAGATCATGCTCGAGGGGGAACACAAGGATGATGCACGGGTGGCGGTGGTGCACGCTAGGGAGGGGGGTGAGCCCCAGAGTATGAGTTGGGGTGAGCTCAGAGCCAAAGTGGCCTCCTTTTCAACATACCTACGATCAGTGGGCGTGAAGAAGGGTGACAGGGTTGCGGGCTACCTCCCCAACACACCCGAGGCGCTCATAGCCCTCCTCTCAACAGCGAGCATAGGTGCCGTCTGGTCGGGTTGCTCACCCGACTTTGGGCCAACATCAACCGTTGACAGATTCAGCCAGATCCAACCAAAAATACTCGTGGCGGTCGACGGGTACACCTATGGTGGTAAGCTCTATGATAGGAGGGAAGTGGTGGAGCGGGTTCGCTCCTCAATACCCACGATCGAACACACCGTTCTACTCGCAAATTTGGGGGGTGCAGAGCCCACTCGGGGTATCCGTGGTGATGTGACCCTATTCGAGGACGCGCTCGCAACACCTGGCGGCTCAACCCCAGTGTACGAAGAAGTGGAGTTCAATCACCCTCTGTGGGTTCTCTTCACCTCTGGTACAACGGGTCCACCCAAACCCGTGGTGCACAGCCATGGGGGCATAGTTTTGGAGCACATCAAATCCCTGAGTTTACACCACGATATAAAACCCGAGCACACCTTCTTCTGGTTCACCACAACGGGGTGGATGATGTGGAACCTGTTGGTGGGCGGCTTACTAATCGGTGCCAGGGTGGTGCTCTACGACGGTAACCCCATGTATCCGAGGGCGGACACCCTCTGGGGGCTTGCGGAGAGTGTGGGTATAACCCACTTCGGTGTTAGCGCCGCGTATATCAACCAGTGCATCAAGAGTGGTGTCCACCCCCGTGAACACGGACTCTCAAGGCTTATACAGGTTGGCTCAACCGGCTCCCCCCTATCGGTTGAGGGTTTCTATTGGGTTTACAGGGAGGTTAAACCCGATGTGTGGCTCGCCTCCGTGAGTGGTGGTACAGATGTGTGTTCAGCGTTCGTGGGTGGCTGCCCACTTCTACCAGTATACGCTGGGGAAATACAGTGTAGATATCTTGGGGCTAGGGTTGAGTCCTATGATGATTCTGGTAACTCGGTTGTTGAAAGCGTCGGCGAACTTGTAGTAACAGAACCCATGCCATCCATGCCCATCTACTTCTGGGGTGATGTGGGTGATAAGAAGTACACCGAAACCTATTTTAGTGTTTACCCCGGAGTTTGGCGCCACGGTGACTGGATAAAGATAACCCAGCGTGGCACTTGCATAATATATGGGCGCTCCGACTCGACGATAAAGCGCCACGGTGTGCGCATAGGTACCGCTGAAATATACAGGGCCGTCGAATCGCTCCCCGAAGTGTTGGACAGCCTAGCGGTGGACTTAGAGGGGTTGGGTGGAGAGTCCAAGATGCTACTATTCGTGGTGTTAAAACCGGGTGTCGAACTCAACCCCCAACTCGAATCCAAAATAAAAGAGAAGATAAGGGTTGACACCTCACCGAGGTTTGTGCCAGACGAAGTCTACCAGATTGCTGAGATTCCTAGGACGCTTAACGGTAAGAAGCTCGAGGTCCCAGTGAAGAGGATTATTATGGGCCTACCATTAGAAAAGGCTGTGAACATGGGTTCCGTGGCGAATCCAGACGCATTAAAATTCTTCTTGGAGCTAAGGCAAAACCTGAAGAAAGCGCACTGATTGCCGCACTCGAAGGCGGAGGACGCAGCGGTCTCACACTTTGCTTAGCGCCTGCTCCAAGTCCCCGATGATGTCACCCACGTCTTCGAGCCCCACGGAGAGTCTGAGCAGACCCCACGGCACACCCACACTCACCCTCTCCTCCTCTGTGAGGTTCCTGTGACTCATGGTGGCAGGATGACTTATCACACTGTCCACTGCGCCAAATGTGTTGGCTGGTTGAATGAGTTTGAGGTTCGCCATGAGCTTTTCGGGTGAATCCCTGCTCTCAGATTTCAGGCAGAAGCTCACAACACCCCCAAACCCCCAAAGCACCCTTTTTGCAAGCTGGTTCTCCGGGTCTTGGGGTAGCCCTGGGTAACGCACATACGCAACCTTGGGGTGTTCCGCTAGGTATTCGGCCACTTTGAGCGCTGACTGGTTTATCCTCTCCATCCTAACCTTAAGCGTCTTAATACCCCTTATTGTCAAGTAGGCCGCATGCGGGTCGAGTGAGCAGCCAAGCGTCTTGCGTAGTTCGTCAACACGCTCAACCAGAGCTTTTCCGCCCGCGACCACCCCACACACCACGTCGTAGTGGCCGGCTAGGAACTTTGAACCACTGTGCACCACTAGGTCAGCGCCCCACTCTAAGGGTTTAATGTTGACAGGTGTGGGGAGCGTGTTGTCCACCACGAGCTTGGCGCCCACCCTATGCGCTTCCTGGGACAAACCACCTATATCTGTGACCCTGAGAGCTGGGTTGGTAACACTCTCTACGAACACAAGGGTGCAACCCTTTCTTACAGCGTCGACCAGATCCTTGTTGCCTACTCCTGGCACAACGAGTCTCACACCCCACGTCGAAAGAAACTCCCTTGCGAAGCGCAGCGTCCTACCGAACACGTCCCTCTGCAGCACAAGTGTGTCCCCTGGTTTAAGGAGTGCTAACAGGGTTGTGGTTATGGCTGCCATACCGCTAGAGAACACCGAGGCGGACTCGGCTCCCTCAATCTCAGCGACCTTTCTAGCTAAAACCTCGACCGTGGGGTTCCTCTCCCTCGAATACCTATACACATCGCCAACGGGGTGCCTGTAGGCCACTGTCTGGTAGATGGGTGTGGTGAGCGAACCTGTTAATGGGTCGGGGCTTTCACCCCCCTTTATATACTTTGTATTATCAGCCATGTTAGGACGATGATACGACTTGGACAAACATATCTTTTATGGCTGAGGGGGTTTGTGCACCAAGAGGGTGTGCGTCTGAATATCACTCATGTGTAGGAGAACGCAGAGTGTTCTCTAACCAACCTAAAATATTCCTTACTGGGCTTAAACGATTGTGTAAAGGGTTAT
>JAVZKQ010000047.1:0-17889 GCA_038884175.1 Thermoprotei archaeon
AGCTCGCAGAGACTCAGAGTCTAGAGCTAACACTCTCATAAGCTCACGTTAAGCACCTTTTTATGGATTTATGCAGTTGGTGGGGGACATTTTTAAAAATGTTCTCCACACAATCCATTGAGTTTTCCACGGTTTTATCTACCTGTCTTCGGGGAGGTGTGCGTTACGCTTGGTTAATCCGCCTTAACGTAGCTCACATTCATACGTTATTTATTGATTGTGTTTGGGTAGTAGGCCACCCGGCTTGCTGGGAGCGCTTTCCAATGCCCTGCAGGTAGTAGTCGAACCCATCCACAAGCGCCTTAACCGAAGCGTCAACCACATTGGCTGAAACACCCATTGTCCTCCACTTCTTTTCACCGTCCGTGAACTCAACAGTCACCCTCACAACACTCTTAGTGTCCTTGGCTTCGCCGGGTATCACCACTCTGTAATCGGTGAGTCTGACAGCCGCAAGCTCTGGGTACACCTTTTCGAGGGATCTGCGGAGAGCCTGGTCCACGGCGGCCACTGGGCCGACTCCCTCTGAAACCTCGACGTGGGAATTGGTCTTTACAACCGCGATCGAGGATCCTGTTTCGGTGATAACCTTCCAGTAATCGATATCAACACGCTGAGACCACAAACCCAAATGCTTCATTATTATTAGTAGCGCCGACATGGGTGCAGAGTCGTAGGCGTAGCCCTCCTTCTCCCTGAGCTTTATCTCGGCAAGAGCTCTCCTCAGCCTCTCGTCGCTCTTTGACAGATCGAGCCCGAGTAGCTCCCTTGCATAGCTCACAAGGTTTGATGAGCCGCTTAGCTCTGATACAACAATCCTCCTAGAGTTGCCCACAAGCGACGGGTCGATGTGCTCATAGGCTTCGGGCGCCTTTAGCACAGCGTCAGCGTGCACACCAGCCTTATGGGCGAAGGCGTACTCTCCCACATAAGGCTGATAGGGGTGGGGCTGTGCGCCAAGCATCTCGTAAACACACCTTGAGACCTCCCTAAGACGTGTTAGCGAGTTCTCAGCGAGCGCATCCAAACCCAGCTTGAGCCTAACAGCGGGAATTATTTGGATTAGGTCAGCGTTACCCGTCCTCTCACCTATACCGTTAATCGTGCCCTGAATATGCCTTGCACCCGCTACAACACCCATAAGTGTGTTGGCCACAGCGCACCCAGAGTCGTTGTGCATGTGCAACCCAACCCTAACCCTTAGCTTTGAGACCACGGTACGCGTAGCCTCGAACACTTGGTGGGGAAGCATCCCCCCATTGGTGTCGGCTAACACCACAACCCCTGCACCTGCTTCCTCCGCGGCGCGTAGCACACTCAGCGCATACTCCGGGTTATCATAGTAACCCTGGTAGAAGTGTTCGGCGTCGAAGATCACCTTTAACCCATGCGACTTCAAATAGGTTACACTATCGTACACAATGTTGACATTCTCTTCCGCTGTGGCACCGAGCACCTTCTCAACGTGCACAAGCCAGCTCTTACCGAAGAGTACACCAACCGTAGCTTCGGAGTCCACGATAGCCTGCAGGCTTTTGTCTTCTGACGCCCGAACACCCTTCTTCCTAGTTGCCCCGAAGGCCGCTAGGCGCGAGGTGCTCAGACTTAGCTTTTTAGCCTCCCTGAAAAACTCCTCATCCTTTGGGTTAGAACCCGGCCAACCACCCTCAATATAGTCGAAGCCCAAACTGTCGAGAAGTTCGGCAAGCCTTAGTTTATCTCTAAGTGAAAACGACACACCTACACCCTGCGAACCGTCCCTTAAAGAGGTGTCCAACACTTCAACCCTGCTTGATTTGACTACCACCACTCATGGTGTGTATATATTCATGTACAAATATAAAAACCTTCCCCTTTATTTGGGGTAAAACTACGCAGCCGTGTATCACTCATAATAAAAAGCGGAACATTTTACACTATAAACTTTTTATAACACAATACGTGAGTACCACTCATACAATTCATTAGATTCAACGGCATCGTAGGCTTGAGCGCTTTAGTGGCAATAACATAAAACACCGGATGGTGATTCCATAGCGAGGTGTACTTTAATTGAGTAAGTCTTTTGTAGGCTGGCAGACTTAGGCCTGTGATGGGTCGTCTGGTCAAAGCGTGTATGGGTGAAGAGGTTGACCGCACACCTGTGTGGTTTATGAGGCAGGCTGGCCGTTATCTTCCGGGGTATAGGGAGGTGCGCCGCAACCACAGCGTACTCGAAATAATAAGGAACCCACAATTGGCTGCCAAAGTGGCTTCAGAGCCCGTATTAAACTTTGGTTTCGATGGAGCCATAATTTTCTCCGATATAATCCTCCCACTCACAACCATGGGTGTGAAACTCGAATTGGAAGAGGGTGTGGGCCCAGTTATCCGTGAGCCTTTCCGCAGAGGGGAGGACGTCGATCGACTCACACCTGGCAGGGTGGAGGAGCTTGGGTTCGTGTATGAGCAGATCCGGCTGTTAAGAGAAAGATTTCAGGATGTGTCGGTTATAGGCTTCGCTGGTGCTCCATTCACCCTGGCATCCTACCTAGTTGAAGGCAAGTACTCAAGGGGCTTCGAGCTAACCAAGAGCTATATGTACAGACACACCGAGGCTTGGAAGAGGCTTATGGGAAAACTGACAGAAACGGTGATAGCCTATCTTAAACACCAGGTGAGGTATGGCGTCGAGGTCCTACAGCTATTTGACAGCTGGGTGGGTGCTTTGAGCCCCAAAGACTATGCGGAGTATGTGAAGCCATTCGTCCAAGAAATATTCGCGGAGGTGACAGGCGTACCAAGAATATACTTTGGCACCTCCACTACTGGTCTCCTAGGAGAATTCTCGGATCTTGACTTTGAGGTTCTCGGGGTGGACTGGCGTGTGAGCATAGGCCTAGCATGGAAGATTATTGGTAAGAAGAGCGTTCAAGGCAACCTTGACCCCGCAACCCTTCTAGGTAGCCGGGAAATCGCTATAAGGAGAACCCGTGAAATCCTTTTAGAGGTGTCAAACAGGCCCGGCCACATCTTTAACTTGGGTCACGGTGTACTACCCCAAACCGATCCAGCCATCGTGAAGGCTGTGGTGGACTATGTCCACATCATGACTGAAAGAGGGTAGAGAATCCCAACCGAAAACACGTCCCAGATTTGGAAAACTTTAAAGCCGACCTTTCCTCCTACGGGCAGCCGCCAACGTGGTCAAACTTGGATGTATACTGCAGTTTATCAATGATTCATAGAGTTCTTATGGATTTGATGTAGAGTTCATATACTACGCCAACCAATCCATTTAGTTAAAGCAGCCGAACAAGCCTCCCCGAGGATTCTCAATTCATAGATGGAAAGATCCCGACATCCAAACACACTTCCCAATGACTATAACTCGAATCTGTTAACTACTTTTTGAAACCGTGTAGTAGAGGAGCGATCCGATTATGGAGATTGCAGCTGAAACCGTCACAATAACGGAAAGCCCCGCACGTATTGAGGAGGAGACTACTAGAACAGCCAGAAGCGGAGAGAAGCCTCCAAGTATTCTCCCAAGTAAAAACACGGTGTTCGTGGCCGTGGCCCTTATGCCGGCTGGATACGTCTGGCTTGCCCATACCCCTATGAAGCCGAAAAATCCACACGAAACGTAGGCAATCCCGAGCGCTGTTAAGATTAGCCATCCCACGCCAGCAACATATAGCGCCAAACCAGCGATTAGACCCACGAATGAGAACAAAAGCGTCACTTTCCACTTCTCGAACCTATCTGAGAGAACGCCAGCCACGATGAAGCCGAAAAACCCAACCAGTGATAACACAACAGTATAATATCCGGGGAGTCCCACACTATCTAATAGGGTCGGCACAACACCCGTTAACGAGACGCTAAGCATGAATGCGGCTACGGTGATCATCGAAAGAATAATTGTGTAGTTTAGGAGTTTACCGGAAATTCTCTGCTTTTGTGCGGCCAGCGTTTTTTTACCGCCTGTTTCGACCAAAACTAGCGCTGACGGCACAGATAAAACGAGCGAAAGCAGCCCAGAGAGTAGGAAATAAGCCCTCCAAGCACGAATCAACGTATAGAAGAGCGCGTCTAGTAGGAAACCCAAGAAGTAAAGGCCTTGTATGGCCCCACCAATCGTGCCAGTTGACTTTTGTAGGGTTTCAACAAGCAATGGGTAGGATATACCGTTCTGTGAGTTTACCCCTATACCCATTATGAACCAGACAATGTAGAGCTCATACAACGATTGGATAAATGCGGCGGATATGAGCGCAATACTAAAAACAAGGACTGAAAACAGCATCATCGGCTTTCTACCAAGCGTGTCGGATAGTCTCCCAATCAAAATGGCTCCTAGCGCACCACCTATGAAGTCGAGTGGCACGGCAACCAGTATTGAGGAAATGGGCACATGAAGAAAACTTGAAAGCTGTACAACAACCAGTGAAAGTGAGAAAACAGCGAAAGCTGACATCATAAAAGACACAAGAATCCCTAAAATATTTCTGGTCACAACGGCTCCACGGAGCTCCACTTCTCTCAACACCACAATTTTCTCCTAATATAAATAAGTAACTTGGGCCCACAACCCACAGGCTTACACGATATAAAAACCCAAAATTCGTATGAGAAAAGTGCCATCCGAACGTGGCGCTTGTACAACCGAACCATCGCTTCATGCCGACCAGGCGAATAAAAACCTATAATAATGTTGGGAGTCTATTTGAGCGGACTCACCTTGGAGCTCTACCGCAACCCACCTATGGTTGAGGTGCACCCATATTGAGGAAGATATACTGCGAGATAACTTCGCGTGAACTCGATCTTCCAGAACATCTTGAAAGGATCGTGAGTCTCAGTCCAGCGGTCACAGAGACCCTATTCATGCTTGGTCTGGGTGAACGTGTTGTGGGTGTCAGCGCCTTCGACGTCCACCCTGAAGAGGCTAGGAAGAAGCCCATATTGGGAAGCTATAGCACAACCAACATGGAGAAGCTCAGGTCTCTCAAACCTGAACTCATATTCCTAACAAGCGGCTACCAAAGGGGACTAGCCACCAAACTCTCAGAGTTGTACCCCACATATGTGGTCGAGCTACCGGTGAGTGTGAGCTCAATAGTTGACATGGCAGTCAAGGTTGGCCTCGTCGTGAACGAGCCAGAAAAGGCTAGGGTGCTCGCCAAAAAAATGATTACTACTCTCGCCCAGCACACTAGGAATACCCAGAAGCCCAAAAGAGTGTACATCGAAGTGGATTTGGGTGGTGCTGTCACGTTCGGCGCCTATAGCTACATCACCGACGCGCTGAGTGTTGTTGGTGCCAGAAACATTTTCGCGGACCATGCCTGCGAGTGGGAGGCACCCAACTTCAATACGGTGGTTGAGCGTGACCCTGAAGTCATAATCTACGAGCCAAAAATGTTTAGACCCAAAACCCCTTCACAAGTATTGGATATACTCAACGCGAGGGGGTGGCTCAAGCTCACAGCACTTAGAGAGGGTAGGGTGCACACCACACCAGCACCATACGACTTCCTAGCACACCACGGCCCAAGCTTTATATTGGAGGCTGTGCCTTGGCTCGACAGAACCATTAACTACGACACTGATTCGGTTTAAGCCGCGCCCTGTTTGGCCGTACCACCCAGTATCTGCTCCACAAGGTGGCAGGACACGCGTGAACCATCCACAAATCTGAGCTCCGGTTCTTCGGTGGAGCAAACCTGCAACGCGTACGCACATCGAGGGTGAAAGCGGCAGCCTGATGGGATGTTTTTCGCGCTCGGGATCTCCCCTTTGGGGAGCGCTTTTGGAAGCGAGCCGCCGAGTCTTGGCACCACCGAAAGCAGAGTCTGTGTGTAGGGGTGTTTGGGTCTCCTTAAAACCCTCGCGGTGTCCCCCTCTTCCACGACCTTCCCAAGGTACATCACCATTATCCTTGATGAGACCTGGGCGGCCACCGCTAGGTCGTGTGTTATGAGTAGGAAGCTTGTTTTGAGCATTTGGTTAAACCTCTTTATTACACCCAAAATCTCTGAGCGCAGTGAAACGTCAAGCATGGATACGGGCTCATCTGCCACAACGAACTCTGGTTCGAGTATCATTGCACGTGCAATAGCCACACGCTGCCTCTGGCCTCCGCTCAACTCGTGTGGGTAGCGCTCAAGGAAACTCTCAGGAGGCCTTAGACCCGAGAGGGCTAGATACTCTGCTAGCCTATCCTTCCTAACTTCGACGCCGTTGACTCTAAGCGGTTCTGAAACAATCTCTGAAACCCTAAGCTTCGGGTTAAGCGATCCGTAGGGGTCCTGGTAAATCATCTGCATCCTCTTTCTATAAGCCTTCAGACCACTCCCTGTGATATTGTCTATTCTTTTACCGTCGAACCAAACCTCACCCGACGTTGGTTTTTCTAGTAGGAGTAGGAGGCGGCCTAGCGTTGTTTTACCTGAACCCGACTCTCCGACCAAAGACAAGATCTCCCCCCTCTTAATTTGGATGTCCACCCCGTCAACAGCGCGTATGGGGACAGGTCTTCTACCCACAAGGAACTCTGTAAGCGACCTCCTCGATTCAAAGTGCTTGGTAAGATTGATACCGCTAACGAGATACTCGTTCAATTGTTTCACCACCAACCAAAACACAAGCGGCCCTATGGGTTACACTCAGATCGTAAAGGTAGCCATCGAACTGTTCACACTCCTTCCTCGCATACGCGCAGCGTGGCATAAACCTACATCCACTCGGTGGATTAATAGGGTTAGGTGGCTCACCGGGGATGGATGGACTGTCTTGGCCCACACGCTCAACGCTCGGTATGGATGAGAGTAACGCCATAGTGTATGGGTGTCGAGGTGTCTCAACAACCTCGCTCTTCGCGCCCACCTCCACGATTTTGCCAGCGTACATTATTGCGAGTCTGTCGGACACTTCTGAGAGGAGCGATATGTCGTGGCTTATCATTATGACGCTGAGACCGAACGTGTCTCTTAGGTCGCTTATAAGCCTAAGTATTTGGGCCTGCGTAACCACGTCGAGCGCCGTTGTCGGCTCGTCGGCTATAAGGAGCTTTGGCTTTGTTGATATCGCCATGGCTATCGCCACGCGCTGCTTCAATCCACCGCTGAGCTCGTGGGGATACGCCTTGGCTTTATCCGCGCTTACACCAACTTGAGAGAGGAGCTCCCTTGCCCTCTCCCTTGCGTCCTCCTCGTCCATGTGGGCGTGTAGTATTAGGGGTTCGGCGACCTGGTCCTCAATCCTCATTACCGGGTTAAGGCTATTCATAGAGCCCTGGAAAACCATAGCTATATCCCTGCCCCTCACACTGTTGAACTCAGATGCTTCAAGCGCAAGCAGGTCCCTGCCGTCAAAAATGATTCTGCCTTGAACCCTCGCGTTGTGTGGAAGCAAGCGCATAAGAGCATACCCAAGAGTTGTTTTACCCGAACCAGACTCGCCCGCTAAGCCAACCACCTCACCACTATCCACGCTCAGTTGGACTCCGTCAACAGCCCTAACTACTCCCGCACGCGTCTCAAAGTATACCTTTAGGCTTTCAATTTCAAGCAGACTCAAAAACAACACCAACCTTAAGCTTGGGATTCAAAACTTCATCCAACGCGTATCCCGTAAGTGCAAAACCGAGCACCGCTAAGACAATCATGACTCCGGGGGGGATGGCGTACCAATAGTCACCCGCCGTTATAGCTCCAGACGCATATGCAAAGTGAAGTATCTGTCCCCAGCTTATGTCGTTTATGTCGCCCACACCAAGAAAAACCAGGGCCGCTTGTGTGAAAATAGAGTTGGCTATTGTAAGCGAGGTGTTAGCGTACACGAGGGGGAGAACGTTGGGTAGTATGTGCCTTCTAAGTATATAGGCTGTGCCCGCCCCCGCACACTTACTAGCCTCAACAAAGGGCATCTGCTTGTAGACCAGTGTGGCCGAGCGCACAACCCTAGCCGTGGAAGGCCAGCTCAGCAGTCCAATTATCAGGATCACGTTGAGCAGGCTGTTACCCAACACGGCCGCCACAATTATGGCGAGGACAACAGCGGGTATAACCAAGAAGAAGTCTGTTATCCTCATGAGCGCTTCATCGGTTAGACCACCGATATACCCCGCCACAATACCCACACCTGTACCGACGAGCACCGCAACAAATGTTGCAAGGAAACCCACTAGGAGCGATATTCGGGAGCCCCAGATAATAAGCGACAAAATGTCCTCCCCCACCTCATTAGTACCAAGCAAGTGCTTTGCCGAAGGGGGCTGAAGTATAGCCGTGGGATCAATCTGTGTAGGTTTATATGGGGAGATTACCGGTGCTAAGAGCGCCATAAACACCAAAACAACAAGTATACCTAGACCAAAGACACCCTTCCTATTGCCGAGGTACACTCTTAGCGTTGAGCGGGAGCTCAAGAATACTTCACCCTCGGGTCTAAGTATGCGTATACAAGGTCAGCGATAAAATTGGATACAATAACCGAAAGAGCCACTATTAGGAAGGCGCCCTGAAGAACAGGGTAGTCCCTCCTGGCAATCGAGTCGTATATGAGTGTGCCCACGCCCGGCCAAGAGAAAACAGTCTCTGTGAGCACCGCACCAGCCACAACCGTGCCAATACTTATCGCAATAACGGAGACTGTTGGAAGAAGCGCGTTGGGAACAATGTGCTTTCTGATTAGTCTACCCTCACCCATACCCTTAGCGTAGGCGGCCACAACATAGTCCTCGGTCAGCTCGTTAATAACGCTTGTGCGCATTATTATACTAAATTGCCCAAGCGTGACCAGTGTGAGTGTGATCATGGGTAGCAACAAGTGTCTCAATAGGTTCCCCAAGTACTGGAGAGGAGAGTGGAAACTCACACCAATCGAAAGCATACCCGACACGGGTATACCACCTAGCCTAACAGCCAACATTATGAAGAGTATACCAAGCCAGAATGTGGGTATAGCGTATAACACGAGACTTGAGGAGAGCACGGCCATATCTGTGAGCGAATTCCTCTTCCACCCAGAGAGCACCCCAAGCCCCACACCTATCACTATAGCAAGAATCGTGGATGGGAGAATAAGTATTATCGAGTTGAGCAGGGCTGGAAACAAAACTTGTGTTACCGGGACCCTATAGTAGAACGACAAACCCCAATTTCCCTTTAACACATTCACAATAAACAGGAAAAATTGTTCATATAGTGGTCGATTCAAGCCGAATTGAGCTGAGAGCTGGGCTATCTGCTGCTGTGTGAGCAAGGGGTTCCTAAATAGCAGTAGAACCGGGTTGCCTGGTAGAAGCCTGAACAAGATGAATGTTAGACCAAGAACGGCAAAAAAAGTGATGATGGAAGTTAACGCCCTCTTGGCTATGTATCTTCCCATCCCCACTATGTTGCTGACCTCCGCCTCGTGAGAAGCAACACGGCTACTGCGATCACTATCACCACGACGACAGCTATACCCACTACGAGCGGTGTGGAAATCCCTGAAGACACACTTGTGGATGTTGATTGAGAAGACGTACTACTTGTCGAAGGCTGGGTTGTGGACGTGGATTGCTGGGTTGACGTGGAAGCCGAGGACGACTGCTGAGTTGACGTTGAAGTGCTCTGAGTTACGGGTTGCAGGTCGATAAATGTGTACCAGTTAACATCTGAGAATGGTCCACCAGTCATGTTGTCGAAGTATCCTGTGAAAAGCTGAGAGTTATAAGCTTCAATCGACTTGACACTATAGAGATTGATGTAGGGTAAATCTTGGTAAAGCATCTGCTGTAGCTCAAACGCATCCTTATAAACCGTAGTGTAGTTTGTGGCACTAATCATCTGGTTATATAACGTGTTGTAAGCTGGATTATCGTAGCCACTATCAGAGGTACCAGTCTCTGTCTGGTTCGAAAGAAAGACGTCCAGAAGTGTTGGTAGCGCAGGTGTGGTGAACCAGTCCCAGAGGTCGAAGTCTTGAGTAAAGTTCGGCCAAATTATGCTAGCAAGCGTACCCGCATCGACAGCCTCAACAGTTGCCTTCACACCTATCTCACTCCACCAGCCGGCTATAATGTTCGCTGCCGTAATCTCCTCAGGAGCCTCATTTATAACGTAGAGGGTATAGGAGAGCTGGGTGCCGTTGGGGCTCACCCGCACACCGTTCGAACCCATCTTATAGCCAGCATTATTAAGTATCTGGTTTGCAAGCGTAAGGTTGAACTGGTATGGTGTGAGGTTGGGATCGTAGAACTTGTTACCGGGGGGTAGCAAGCCACCCATAGGCGTGGCGTACCCCTGCCAGACAACCTGCGCAAGCTCTGTATAGTTTATCGCATGAGCAAGAGCCTGCCTTACACGGATATCCCTGAGTGTGGGGTTCCCGTGGCCTTGCGGATACACGTTGACGGCAATATACCAGAACTCTTCACCTGGGTTAACCGTAACCCTGATGTTGGGGTAACCTTCAAGCGTTTTTACCTGGGATGGTAGTATAGTGGGCGCGACAGCGTCTATTTGCCCAGCTTCCAAGGCTGCAACCATACTATTAGTGTCTTTAAAGAACTGCACAATTATGTGCTGGACGTGTGGTCTCATAGAAACATAGAAGTAGTTGGGGTTAGCCGTGAGCTCAATGTACTGGCCCTGCACATAGTTTGTCACCTCGAATGGGCCGCTGCCCACAAGTGGGTAATCCTGGTAGTCTGTGAGTGCAGTGGAGTTGGATGGATTGGGCACATATTTAACCCAGACATGCTCGGGCACAATTGGCACAGCCGCAGCGGTGTAGGCCAAAAACAGAATGGTGGGGTGATAGTGGAAGATTACGGTATAGTTGTTGGGTGCCTCTATAGAGGTTATTATTGAAACCTGAGGTTCAAGCCGGGATGCGGTGTTATTCGCCACTTCAAAACTGTACACCACATCCTGAGCGGTCACTGGGACGCCGTCACTCCAAGTGGCGTTCCTAACAAGCCAGAACTCTGCGGCAGAATTGTTTGGGAAAACCTCCCACTTATACGCCAAGTCTGGGACAACCGGTGAAAAGGTGCTGTTAAACCTTATGAGGTAGTCGTACACGTCGAGGGTGGACATTGTGGACACAACGGTGTAAGTCGTGAAGGGGTTAAATGTGTCAAAGGGTGTGCCGCCATAGCCTATTATGAATGTGTTGTTTGGAGGCTGCGTTCTTACCGCAGGCGAAACCGCCGAGAGGATCAACAGGATTCCTATAGCGACAGCCACTAAGCAAACCTGTCTACTATTCTCCGCAGTCATATTAATGCTGCATATCTATACTTGTTCTATTTAAACTTATTGGACAAAAAATGACATCTCAGAGCTGAAAAAGCGCAATATTGGCCAAGTTTCGTGCCAGAAGCTAATATGTTTTTGTGTTGAAACATGTTCACAGGTTATACAATTCTAAATTCGAACTTTGCTGCTATATGCTACTAGAAAAAAGCTTACTGCACTGTTACATTGTTTAGTATTATGGCACAAACAAACCACGTCTTTACACGACGGGATAGGGTTGGTAAGAGGCAAGGGGAATTAGGGTGTTCGAGAATAGCGCCAAATTGATCGATCGGGCGTTTGAGACTACAGAAAAAAACACTAGGTGTGGGTTTACACTCCATACAATTGAATACAGTCATGCACGCCGAGTTTCTAACATTGGGCGGCCGACCAGTAAGCTATATTTCGGACGAGTATGTTTGACCCAAGAGTGTTGGTGTCATAGCAGTTCCCAACTAGAATTGGGAAAATATTCGAGGTATTGCGACACTGTGCTCCGACCAAAGCGTTGGGAGCGAGGGTGATGGGGGGTGCATGTTATAGCGAGCTTGAAGATGTTTATGGCTATTTTCCACCTATAAGAAATTATAAACTCGGTGTAAATAGCGGAACCAACCCAAGAAAAATTGTTGACTTCGCATTGAAATATGTCATAAAAGGATACGCACACCACTTCACGACAAAACGATTATCTAGTTTCTCCAGCCGCCAACCAAAGAACCTATGAAGAAACCGTTAGTGAAAAAAGCTCGCGGGTCATATAAGAGAACACTTCACAGCAGGTATGATTCAGCTTACAAAACACAATCCCCTATCTTCGACTGGGTTAAGACCTCTTCAGGCTAATCCGAACCTTACATATGTTTCTTGTAGCTCTTTGAGTAGTGTTTTCTGCCACTCGTCGAAGCCTTCGGGGTTTTCAGGGTAGTTCTTGTTGTGCGCTATTAGCTTCTCACTCTTATCCACCGTATACTTGAGACCCCTTGCGAGACCGGGCTTCTCCATTACACGCACCATCAGGCTGGGTTTTAACAGGTTTGAGAATTTGGGATGCTTCCTATGGGTTATAAGCCCAATGTCCTCCTCTGAAAGAAAGTACTTCATCCCGAAGTCTATATCCTCGTTTGGCAGTGTTTGCAGGTATCTTCTTAGCACTTCGAAGCTAGCCATCTGGTAACCATAGGTACGCATAAACTCCACATTATATTTCCATAGGCCGCGCTCGCTCACATCACCCGCCTCAAGCGCTTCGGCCACAGTTCTACCAAGTATCACCGAGCCATGTATGGCTGGACCTATACCACCAGCGTCGATGGGTCTGGGCATCCAAGCCGCGTCGCCAACGACGGCATAACCGTTCGCGACCATGCAGTCATTAGGCCTCCTTACGGGCACCTGCCAATGACCCTTCTCGTTGCCCCTATCGTCCGGTGAAGACGAAAGCCTCGGATTCCTAATAACCCTGTTTTTGGCCACATACTCGTCAATCAGGTCTTGGAGGCCATCAGACTTACCGAACCTCTTATTCCTCGCATCCAGAGCCCTCTTCTGGTAGCCCAACCCAATGTTCACCTTGTTTTTGCCTTTGGGGAAGGTCCAAGCATAGCCTCCGGGGGCTAAGTACTGGTCGAGGTGTATTAGGGCGTACTTGGGGTCAAAGTATGATGGGTCTTCGTCACCCACTTCGAACTCGTATATGTAGCGCCCTGTGGCCACCACATCGTCCCTATCAATCTCCTTCTGAATCTTGGTTTTTATGGGCAACCTCACCCTAAGCAGTGAAGCCGAGCCTGTAGCGTCTACAACCACGCGAGCCCTCTTTTTAAACAATTCGTTACTCTTAGTGCGCCCAACAACACCCGACACACGCCCATCTTCAACTATTAGCGATTCTAGACTCACATTAAACTGGAACTCCACACCACGCTTCTTGGCGTCCTCCACTTGGCGGCGCGGCAGAAGCTTCCTGTTCAGAATATACCCAGCACCCTCAAAGAGCACCTTGGTTGAGTGGTCGGGTGAGTACACCATAACCCCCTCAACTTCATGCTCTATCTCTGGCCTACCATAGACAATACCCGCGGCCCTAGCCAAGAAGTCTAAACTATTCTTACTTACAGCATCACCACAAATCCAGCCAGCAGAGGTCTTCTTACCGGGCTCATCCTCACTGTTCCTATCCACAACTAGCACCCTCGCATTCTGCTTTGAGAACTCAGCTATACACGCAGCGGTGATGAGCCCAGCCATACCCCCACCCGCAACGATAACATCGTAGTCCGCATCAGGCATAGTGATGGGTTAGACGCACACCCATAAAAGTTTTTCATTCCAACCACTCTGTTGCACTAAACTCTCATTAAGATGGACACTACAGCGAATTACCGCAGCATGACACTGCAAGCCTACTCCCCGCTTTTGTGGGAAGCCACATGGTGGCACCAGAGCTCTTTACCTAGGCTCTATCTCGCGTCCAGTATACCCATAATCCTAAGGCCAAAGAGCATGGAGTCCAACATCGCATACACACTTCTTCTTTAACGAGAGCTACGCACTGCTCACAGCAGCTCCACATCACCCCCTTGTAATCTCTATGCTACCGATCAGGTTCACACCTTCATAGTAGGCCGGATCCCAAGCGAGATCCAAAGCAACACGGAAACATTTACCTTTACCCCTATCACGCTCCTATTTTACAATGCATCAACCCGCCAGACCCGAAATACCCATGCGGTGGCTCTTTAACACATCCTGTTGACAACGCGTACAACTGGACTTTCACAGCCGCAGTGGTGCAACCCTCTCAGAACTTTAATACTGCGGGCGATCGTCACACCACTACAGCGTCCACCCATCTACTCGTCAAGCGCAGGCGTCTCTCTCATTAAGCGAGAATGAGACTATGGAAACAAGCTTAGGGCAACCTGAGATTTTTAACCTACAAAGGTCTACCAACAATATCATTGTATAGCTGTTCTTCCATCTCCCTGAATACACATATTCTAGAATGCAACATCCCTAAGCACATCCTACCAACCGCTTCCCGCCATTATCCTTATTCCAGCTTAA
The DNA here is from genome assembly GCA_038884175.1 of Thermoprotei archaeon. Classification (GTDB taxonomy): domain Archaea; phylum Thermoproteota; class Thermoprotei_A; order Marsarchaeales; family Marsarchaeaceae; genus ECH-B-1. The sequence continues at coordinate 14,346 of JAVZKQ010000047.1, forward strand.
TCCTTTTTTGAAAGATTTACCAACGGACACCCTCCGCAACCCTGTTTAGAATTAAAACCTTCCAAGCAAGACACCTGCTAGGCATTATAAACCAACCAGCGTTTAATATCCGTACCGATATCCAAACAACAGTCAAAACCATTTCCTAAAAGATAGGACCATTCTTTTTTCTGAAAGAACTAGAACTGGATCACCATCAAGGATATAAACTCGAAACTGAAATTTAATACGGGCATTATCCACCTATCAACAGCCCAATTCAGATACCCTACCAGTGGTATTAGTAAAGCGTTAAGGGGACAAACACTTGGGAAAGGTTTTATTCCCCCCAAACAATGATATTACACCTATGGCTAAAACGTTGAGCGACGCGGATTTAAAGGAGTTTATCAGCTCGGTTTACAGAGAAATGCTACCCATCCAAGCCATTGGGCCAGATAATGGTGGGGAAGGGGAACTAGAGAAGTGTGTATACCTTGAGAGTGTTGTCCGCTCCCTCGGCTTTAAGGTGTGTGAAAGATATGACGCCAGCGACCCTAGGGTTAGAGGTGGGGTTAGACCCAACCTTGTGGCGCGTTTTTCAGGCGGCAAGCCTAGGACTCTTTGGGTTGTGGGTCACCTCGACGTGGTGCCTCCAGGCGACATATCACTTTGGCACCACGAGCCATTCAAGGCTAGCTTTGTTGATGATAAGGTGTATGGGAGGGGTTCTGAGGACGACGGTCAGGGCATCCTCCTCGGGTTGAGCGCCGCTAAAAGCCTCGCCGAGCTCGACGTGGACACTGATATGGATCTCGGGGTGTTATTTGTATCAGACGAGGAGACAGGTAGCCTTTACGGCGCACGCCACCTACTAGAAGTAGAACGCAAGATCTTCGGTGAGCATGACTGGGTTCTTATACCAGATGCGGGTAACGCTGACGGCTCACTTCTAGAAGTGGCCGAGAAGGGTGTGCTCTGGTTCAAGGTAAGGGTTTTCGGTGTTCAAACACATGGTAGCACACCTGAGAAGGGTGTTAACGCCAACAGACTCGGATCCAAACTCACGCTATTGTTGGACGAATACCTGCACTCTAAATATAATGGGCAGGATGAGCTCTTCGAGCCGCCCACATCAACTTTTGAGCCAACAAAGCGTGAGGCGAATGTTCCAAACGTGAACACTGTGCCCGGCTCGGACGTGTTCTATTTTGACTGCCGTCTCCTACCAAACTATACAACCGCAGAGGTTTTGGGGGACGTTGAACGTTTGGTGAACAACTTCTGCAAGGACAACGGTGTGCGCTGCAGCGTCGAGGTTGTCAGTAGGGAGGACCCCTCACCCCCGACGGATCCAAACTCAGAGTTCTCCAAGCGGTTCGCCGACGCTATAAGAAGAGTGCGCGGTATATCCGTGAAGCCGAAGGGGATAGGTGGTGGTACAGTGGCCAAATACTTTAGAGCCGTGGGTATACCCACCATTGTGTGGATGACGTGTGATGAGACGGCACACCAACCAGACGAGTATGCCAAGCTCACAAACATAGTGGCAGACACAGCCGTGGTCTTAGATCTACTGGGGAAAATGGGTTAAACGCACACCTCAAAGCCAATTAATGGCTTATTTGCAACCAAAGACACCGGATTTGGATGGTTTGCCGCAGTTTCACCATGTTTGTATCAAGACCACATATATAGATACCATGTTAGGGCGCATAGGCGGTGGATGGGGGATCTATAGGGGCTAGGCGAAGCGTACATAAAGAAGCACCACACGGCTAAATATGCGTCAAGGGTTCAGATGAGTTTTTAAAGGGGGTTTTTGAAACCAGAATGGATGGAAATCCACCCCAAAATCGCCAATCTCAAAAAGGTTTCGAAAGGGGTTGTGTGAAGGAATAAAACATATTTCCACCACCGGTAAGGACGAAGCGTACACAGTCTTGCTTATCGTGTATTAATTGATAAAAATCCACTAAACCACCTCTCCAAGGTGCAAGCTAATGCTATAAAGCCATCGTCCCAACCCATTTGTTATGTTACAATAGCCTTAAGGGTTACCCCCGTAGCTGAGTTGTTGAAATTGTTATAAGCGTGATATAACAAACTAAACACCACACAATTGCGGCAATCTGAAACTAGGAACATGTGATAGGAGATTCAGAAATCCCGCAAGGACCTATCACAGAAAATTAGGTAGGTTTTAGGGTAGGGAACCCAGCGTTTTAGTTGCCCAAATTATTGAAATCACAGTGTGTAGTGGGGTTATGGGTTATACCGTCAGTTTAGCACCACCATACTTGCACTACCAGTTAAATTGTGGGTTTAAGTGTAGATGAATCGAGCACCTCGCAGCCATCCTTCGTTATATGAACGTCTACCTCGAACCTCACACCACACACACCATCAAAGTAGACACCAGGTTCTATGGTTATGGTGTTTCCAGGCTCAAGAATGTGGTTGAAGCCCTCCTCAACTATGGGATTCTCATGCACGTTTAAGCCGAGGCCGTGACCTATTCTGTGTCTTGGCTGCGGTAGCCCCCTCTTACCTATCACGCTTCTAGCGGCCCTAGCAACCTCCCACACGCCCACTCCGGGTGCGGCTCTCGCGATTGCGCTGTTGAGCGCCTCCCAGACTGCTCTCACATATTCCACCTGCTTTGCGGGTGGGCGTCCCACAATGATCGTCCTAGTTATATCCGAGTTATATCCTTCAACGTTTGCTCCCAAGTCCACCACAAGCAACCCGTCTCCTCGAACTGGTTTCACCGTCGGCCCACCGTGGGGTATCGCGGCGTTCTCAGCGTATTGCACAATCACGAACGCCTTGGAACCACCGGACTTCTCTATTGTGAGGGTTGCTTCCGCCGCGAGCTCCGCTTCGGTTAGCCCCTCACCCACTAAGCCTTCAACTTTGTTTATCGCTGATTCAGCTATCTCGACGGCCCTCCTAATCTTTTCTATCTCTTCCCTAGTCTTTCGCATACGCATTCTGGCTATCGTTGAGCCGAAGGGCACTAGTTGAACTCCAAGCTTCTGTAGCTCCATGTATACTTCAAGTGTGAGCTCTGACTCGTCGACTCCAAGCTTTTTGCCTATAAGGCCTTTTTCACGTATCACATCCCCTAAAGCCTTGGTTGCCGCGCTCATAGGTATGGTTGTTACACCTCTCACGTCGCGTATCCACGACTCTCGTCTTGCACGCACTTCTTCAAAGTCTTTCACGACAAGCACCGGCTCTGCGTCAGCTGGGAAGATGAGTCCGCTGTCCTCTAGGCCTCCCACACCACTTAGATATCTAAGTGTTGCGTACTCGCGTACTCGGCCGGTCTGAAAATGTATAAAGCCGTCGATTCCAACGGCTTCCAGCTCATCCCTTAACCTTTCCTCTATGGTGCTTGTAGAAGTCATGTTATTTGAGCCTCGCCTTGAGCTCTTCCACTTCGCTTCTGAGTCGCCTATTTTCTTCAGAGAGCTGTTCATACTTTGAGCGCAGCTCACCCAGCTGGTCCTGTTGCACCCTGCTGAGCCTGAGCCTAACCTCCATCGCCGTGCGCACAACC
>JAVZKQ010000048.1:0-17650 GCA_038884175.1 Thermoprotei archaeon
GGGAAGGTTGCTAGGGTGGATCTTAAAAAAAGACTAGTTTATATAGAGGGTGTTACAGGTAAAGCTCAGAAAGGTAAGACGAAACTGGTTGGAATACACGTGTCTAATTTGCTGATAACTAAGCTCGATTTATCCGACAAATACAGGAAAAGTATATTACAACGTAAAGGTGTCTCACCGGAACTATTAGAAAGGGAGCCAGAGATTAGTGGGGAAGAAAAGACCGAAGGTGCTAAGCCTGAGGCTGGCTCAAATGAACAAGTGGCCCAAACTGGTGTAACCGAACAAAGTAATCCTGAAGAAAAGAAAGAGTCAGATGGAGGTAGTTAAAATGGGCAAGATGGGTGGTAGTAGGACTCTTAAAAGGTATGCTGCACCTTCTTGGTGGCCTGTGCGTAGAAAAGAGAGCGCGTGGGTGGTCAAGCCGTCACCCGGCCCTCATTCCGCTTCCACCAGCCTGCCTTTATTACTAGTTTTAAGGGATTTGATTGGTGTCGCTCGAAACCGCCATGAAGCAAGAGTAATAATAAATGAATCCAAAGTCTTGGTTAATGGAAAAGTTGTTAGAAGGCCAGAATTCCCCATCGGCGTCATGGATATATTAAGTATACCAGAGATGAGCGCCCATTATAGGGTATTACCATATAATGGTTCGTTTATCGTGCATCAAATCCAGGACTCCGAGCTTTTCCGTATTCTAAGAATTGAGAATAAAACCGTGGTTAGGGGACTTAAATTACAGTTAAACCTAACTGGAGGTGGAAATATGCTTTTAGACCTTAAAGACCCACAAGATGCCAAAAACATTGCCTATAATACGCTTGACTCGTTGAAAACAGATCTGAGGGGGAGGCAATTGCTAGATCATTTGGAGCTGAACCCAGGCTCGTATGTTTTGGTCATAAGGGGTAAAAACAGCGGAAGCCACGGTGTGCTCCAAGAGATTGTCCCAGCCTTTAAGCGACGCAGATCGCTTGCTAGGATTAAGGCGTCAAATGGGAAAACAATTGAAACCATCCTAGATTATGTGTTCGTGGTGGGAAGAGAGCAGCCTATTATAACATTTCCAGGGGTGCAATAATTATGTCGGGAGAAGTCGCTCAGCCTGTTGTAAAGCAAAACCCTATGCGCGAGATATTTATCGAGAAAGTTGTTGTTAACATAGGGGTAGGTGAGGCGGGGGAGAGAGTCAAGAAAGCTGCTATGGTACTAGAACGTATAACTGGAGTGAAACCTGTCTACACATTGGCGCATAGGTCCATACGTGAGTTCTCTGTGAGGAGGGGTGAAGAAATAGGCTGCAAGGTGACTCTACGAGGTTCTAGTGCAGAAGCCTTTTTGAAAAAGGCGTTTGAAGCTGTTGGCAATAACTTGAAACGGAGTTCGATAGATAACATGGGTAATTTTAGCTTCGGAATAACAGAACATATTTTTATCCCTGGAACCAAATATGACCCAGAATTAGGCATTTTCGGGATTGATGTGTGTGTGAGGTTAGCGAGGAGGGGCATTCGCGTTTCTCTGAGAAAGCTAAGGCCAAATCGTGTTGGTAAAAGTCATATTGTAGGCGCTGAAGAAGCTGCGCGTTATGTCTCAGAGAAATTTGGTGTGAAGGTGGTATAATTGGGCAAGCAACCTATTGTAAAACAAAGGAAGTTTGGGCGTGGATCACGTAGCTGTGTGAGATGTGGTTCGCAGGGTAATCTAATACGAAGATATGGCTTAAATCTGTGTCGGCAATGTTTTAGGGAAGTAGCGGTTAAAATTGGATTTAAAAAGTATGACTAGGTGGTTGAGTGGTGCCTTCCAAAAACTTGTTAGCTAATATGTTGAACACGATTAAACTCGCGGAGCAACGTGGTAAAAAAAGCTGTGTGGTTGAGGGTACCTCTAAATTTATGGGGAGAGTTCTTGCGGTAATCCAGAAGGCAGGGTATATAGGAGAATTTGAATTTATAGATGATGGCCGAGGAGGGAAACTTAGGATCCAATTATTGGGTAGAGTCAATAATTGTGGTATAATCGTGCCTCATGTTAGCGCACGGTCGGCACAAATAGACCAACTTGCCACCCGCTACTTACCATCCAAAGACATAGGTGTGTTAGTGATTTCTTCATCCAAAGGCGTTATGTCCCATATTGAAGCACGAGAAAAAGGAACAGGAGGAGTAGCGGTGGCCTATGTTTATTGATTGGTGGTGGTTATGAAGATCCCGCGTATATCTAGAAGTTTAGATATACCTGATAACGTTCAAGTGGAAATTAAAGGCCAAACAGTTGTTGTAAAAGGCCCATTAGGTCAAGTTTCCCATAGCTTTGAAAATACACCACTTAAATTTTCGCTAGAATCTGGAAAACTACAAATCGAACTCATAAATGTTAAAAAGAAAGAGGTCAGCTTGCTCGGCACTGCCGAAGCACATGTGAAAAACATGATTGTTGGGGTTACGAAGGGCTATAGGTATCGTTTGAAGATGGTATACGCCCACTTTCCGGTAAATATTAGAGTAGAAGGTAATGTCATGAAAATTGAGAACTTTATCGGTGAGCGAGCTCCTAGAATAGCAAAAATACTAGACGGGGTAAGCATCAGTGTAGAAGATAAAGACATAGTTGTTTCTGGTATTGATAAAGAGAAAGTTTCGCAAACTGCGGCCAACATTCAAAGGGCCACTAAGATCAGGGACTATGATCCCCGTGTATTCTCTGACGGTGTGTATGTGTACGCAAAGGAGTGAGGTGGATGACAACAAAAATAAAGGAGATAAAATCGAAAGTGCCTAGATTTCCTAGGCCTTATCACTGGGTAAGGGTTAGGTTGAACGACTCTTGGCGTAAACCACGCGGTGTGGATAATAAGCTAAGACACGCCCTCAAAGGTTATCCACCCACAGTTAAAGTGGGGTATAGGACACCTAAACGAATACGTGGTTTGCACCCACGCGGACTGACACCCGTTAGGGTTTCTAGTGTATTGGAACTTGAGACAGTTGACCCGTCAAAACAATGTGTTATTATATCTTCAACTGTTGGCGCACAGAAATTCGCACGCATAGAAGCAGCGGCTATTCAGAAAGGGGTTTATGTTGTTAATGGAAAACAGAAAACAGGTGAGCCAATTGATGAAAGAAAGGAGGGAGAATAAATGTCCGATGTGAGTACGCAGAAAAAATTGGCTGCTAAGATACTGGGGGTTGGCGTTTCGAGAATCTATGTGTCACCAGAGCATTTAGAAGACGTCTCGCAAGCTATAACTAAAGACGACGTGCGCTCTCTAATCAGGGCTGGTCTCATCGATATTCGCCCTACCTCAACCCCTACGAAGGGGCGAAAGAGGCTTGTCAAGATAAAGAAGTCAAGGGGTAAAAGAAAAGCTGTTGGGTCTAGGAAAGGTGGAGCGGGTGCTAGAACGCATCCAGAAAGACAATGGGTTCTTCGTGTTAGGAAGCAACGACAGTATATTAAGAAACTTCGTAGAGAGGAAGCAATAGATACAAAGACATACAGAACCCTCTATCTCAAAATTAAAGGCGGCGTTTTCACATCCCTTACTTCGTTGAAAAACTATGTTGGAAAATAGGGTGAGTATTATGTCGCAGGGCCCAAGATATAGGTTAAAATTTAAGAGAAGAAGGCTAGGGCTCACTGATTATAGACTGAGATTAAAGTTATTATTATCGGGTAAACCTCGCTTAGTGTTGCGCAGATCAAACCGGTATGTGTATGCGCAATTCGTTACCTCAAAAGGGGGCAGTGATAGGACATTGGTGTCTCTCTCTAGTAAAGAGCTTGCTAGGTTTGGCTACCCTACAGGCTTAACTTCAGCACCGGCTTGCTATTTAACTGGGTTATTGATGGCTAAGCGCGTCCAAAAAGTAGGGTTCAAGGATGCGGTACTCGATATAGGGTTAGCTCACCATGTCGCCAAAAGCGATTTCTATGCATTCGTCAAGGGTTGTCAAGACGGGGGCCTAAATATACCATGTTCGGAGGAAGTTTTACCCGATGAATTTAGAATTAGTGGTGGTCATATAGCCGAATATGCAAAACTTCTTAAAGCTAATAATCCAGAAAAATACACTAGACAGTTCGCTGGGTTTATATCTGCAAATGTTCAGCCAGAAAGACTTGTCGAACTCTTTAACGAGGTTAAGCAAAAAATATTGGAGAGTGAGAAGTAGATGTCGGTTCAAAACGAATGGGTTCCAAAAACAAAATTGGGTAAGCTAGTAAAAGAGGGCAAAGTAAGTTCTATAAAAGATGTTATGGAATATGACATGCCAATTAGAGAGTACCAAATAGTGGATTTGTTATTACCCAATTTAGAGTCGAAAATTATCTATAGTGGAGTTGTTCAGAGACAGACAGATGCGGGTGAGGTTAACAGTTTTAAAATTGTGACAATCATTGGAAACAAAGCTGGGTTTGTGGGCATTGGATCAGGTAAGTCCCGACAGTTAAATGAAGCCCAAGAAAAAGCCTTAGTCGATGCTAAGCTTCATATAACATATGTCGATCGTGGATGCGGCGCTTGGGAGTGTAGGTGTGGGACTCAGCACAGTTTACCCTACAAGGTTTATGGTAAAACGGGGAGCGTCAGTGTTCTCATCATGCCCGCTCCAAAAGGTACAGGTATAGTTGCTTCAGAAACAGCTCGCCAAGTTTTAACATTAGCGGGTGTGCTTGACGCATGGGTTCAGAGCTTTGGGGAAACACGGAATCACGTTAATACCGCTTATGCCACATTTGATGCGCTTAGACGAGGGCTTAAATTTAAAAAACCGGTAGACTGGTCACGTTAAGTGAGGTTTATGCCTACGCTTCTCGGAATAGTTAGAATAAGGGGAAGTGTCAACGTTTCCAAAGAAGACCAAGAAACACTTTCAAGGCTTTGCCTGAATAAAAGGAACAGCCTGTCCATATTTTACGACACACCGGACATCCGTGGTATGTTGAAAAAAGTAGAAAAATACATAGCGTGGGGGGAATTAGATGGCGCTACACTCGCCATGTTACTAGAAAAAAGAGGAAAAATGAGGGGAAGAGTTAAATTGGACAGTGAGTCTCTTCGCAGACTTGGCTGCCAGTCTCATATCGATTTGGCCGATGCGATAATGCAAGGAAGGTTAAACGAATATATTAAGAAGGGATTGATGCGAAGCTTTGGTATGACTCCTCCAGCCAAAGGCTTTGAGGGGGAAATACAGAAACCTTTTTCAAGTGGAGGAGTATTCGGTTATTGGGGAAAGGGAATTTTGTCATTGATAGAGAGGATGGTGTAAGCGTTGTCTATACGCAGAGAGAAGCGTTCAAGAAAGTATAGAGGCACTAGGTCTGTAGGTTGGGGTAGGATAGGTCAGCACAGAAAAGCTGGGTCTAAAGGAGGCGTAGGTAAAGGCGGTCTACATAAACATAAATGGAGTTGGACTGTTAAGTACGGTCAAGATTCATTTGGTAAACATGGTTTTAAACGTGCTTGGGCTAAACATAAGAAAAAAGAAATAAGTATAGAGCAGCTGAACGAATTGGTCGCTGATTTAAACAAGCCTGAAATAGACCTAGTAGAGTTTGGTTATACAAAGCTCCTCGGGAAGGGGTTTATTAATACGCCTGTAAAAGTAAAGGTAGCATACGCGTCTAAATCCGCGGTAGAAAAGATTAAGAATGCTGGTGGCGATATAATAATTTTAGGTAAGGGTTAGGCATTATGGCCAGTAAATTTATATCTGCCCTAGCCGGGTTTGCCAAATTTCTCCCAGCAGCATCTAAGCCTGCCCAGAAACCTTCGTTAAGGGAGAAGTTTGCCTGGACCGGCTTGGCGCTACTGGCTTTTCTAGTTATGGCTAGCACACCGCTCTATGGAATACCTCAACAATTAAGCAGCCAATTCAATATTCAAAACTTAATATTTGCATCAAGGCAGGGCACACTAATGCAGCTTGGTATAGGACCTATAGTCACGGCTGGCATGATTATGCAAATACTTGTTGGTTCAAAAATTCTGGACATTGATCTTTCAGACCCTCAGGGAAGAATAGATTTCACCGCAGCTCAGAAGAGTTTCGCTGTCATATTTACATTTATAGAGGCTGCTGCCTATGTGGGTGCAGGGATATTTGGAAGCCTCACCCTTCCGCAGGAAGTTCTTGTTTTCTTACAATTAGTTTTCGCCACACTATTAGTAATACTTCTAGACGAAATGCTTCAGAAGGGTTGGGGTATAGGTAGCGGTATAAGTCTATTCATACTTGCGGGTGTAGCCTTCCAAGTCGTTAACTCAGCTTTTTCATTTCAACCATACAACCCCACTGGTGCAAAGCCAGTTTATGCTTACGGTGCTATTATAGCCGCTATACAGGCTGCACTTAACGGACACTTCCTGTCAAGTGTTATCCGTTACCCCCCTGTGGCTGGCTCTATTCCTCCTCCCGATCTTGTTGGATTGGCGGCCACAATAGTCTTCGTTTTGATTCTAGCTTATATGCAGGGAATGAAGGTTGAGATACCAGTGGTCTACCAAAAAGCACAGGGATACAAAAGCAAGATACCGCTACAGTTTCTATATGTGTCAAACGTCCCTGTCCTCTTGGCCGGAATCCTCTTTTCGGATTATATATTCTTTACACAGATTATATGGTCAAGATTTGACCCGAATAACAATATTTGGTATCTTAACTTACTAGGCACGTATACACGTACCACTGGTGGTATTCAGCCATCAGGCGGTATCGCTTGGTACTTGCAGAATCCTGGAGGTCTTGGGGCCACCATAGAGCAACCGATCAGGAGCTTGGTTTTCGTTGCGCTACTTATAATTCTTTCAGTCTTGTTCTCCTACATGTGGGTCGAAATAGCCGGTTTAGGTCCGCGTGACCAAGCAGAACAACTCTCAGCAAGCGGTCTCCAAATAGCGGGTTTCCGTAGCTCTGTCGGGATAATTGAGACGGTTTTGCGAAAGCCGATTTATGCATTAACCTTTCTAAGCGCGCTTGCGGCTGGCCTAATAGCGGGAGTTGCAGATCTTTTTGGCGCTTATGGTAGTGGTATTGGTTTGCTCCTTGCAGTATCGATAACATATCAGATATATCAGATATTGGTTCAAGAACAACTAGAAGAGCTCTACCCGGGTATTGCACGGCTGTTTGAGTGATAAAAATATGAATAGTGCCAGTATACTAAAAAGGGACGGCAAGTTGGTGATTGTGACTGGCATAAACGGCGTTGGGAAAACAACTGTCCTTAGCACTATGCTCAAGCAATTACCTCCTAATTTGATTGTTAACGTGTTTAATTATGGGGATGTAATGCTCGAAATAGCCCGAACTAACGGATGGGTAAGAGATAGAGACGATATAAGGAAACTGCCGCTTGATAAACAGCTACTTCTACAAGAAAGGGCGGCTGAGAAGCTGTTTAACCTAGCGAGCCGTGGAAACGTTGTTGTGGACACCCATGCTCTGATAACAACAAAAAACGGTTTTCTCCCCGGGCTTCCAAGATGGGTTATAGAAACCCTACGACCAGACGTAATCGTGCTAATTGAAGCTTCACCAGAAGAAATAATTAGACGCAGGATGAATGATACAAAAAGGGTTCGCGATGATCAGTCAACTGTACAAGAGATAGAATTGTTTCTTGAGTTAAACAGGAGCGCTGCTATCTCGTCTGCTGTATTTGTGGGCGCAAGTGTGCTCATAGTTAAAAATGTTGAGGGTGATGCTACTCAAGCTGCCTCAAAAATCGTTAAACTTTTCATACCTGATAATGCATAGTTTAACATGGTTGTAATAACCATTAGTGGACCACCAGGCAGCGGTAAATCCACGGTTGCAAAAAGGGTAGCTGAGTTGCTTGGTTTACGCTTCGTATCGGCTGGTCAGCTGTTTAGGGAGATAGCGAAGACACGGGGTACAGACGTGGTTGATCTGAATAAACAAGCTGAGCAAGATTTCTCCATTGATAGACAAGTGGATGCAAGGTCCCTGCGTGAGGCAGATAAGGGTAACGTTGTGATAGAGGGTCATTTGACTGGGTGGGTTATAGAGAAAGCCGATCTTAAAATATATTTAAATGCTCCATTAGAAGTAAGGGCTAAAAGGATCGCTGAAAGAGAATCTATAAGTATAGATGATGCTACAAAACAAACTCAACAGAGAGAGCTCAGCGAGAAGGAGAGATTTAAAAAGATTTATGGATTTAATCTAGATTCGTTCATTAATTTCGACTTAGTGATTAACACATCTATCTACGATTTGCACGAACTACTGGATGTAATTATTAATGCGATTCTAAAATCCAAACCTCTTAAGGGGGTGGCTGTTCAACGATAGAAGTGTATTTACCTGTCCACCAGGATAAGAACGAGTTTTTAATACTTAGAGAAGATGTTGATTTAAAGTATAGGCATTCATCAAAGTTATACCCTGATATTAGATCGATGCTAATGCGTAGTTTTATTAACGTTGATAAGCCACGCGGACCTAGCAGTCATGAGGTGACAGCATGGGTCGGTCGTATGTTAAGTGTGAAAAAGATTGGCCACGGGGGGACCCTAGTGGGATACGGGGAAATCCCCCTGTTAGTGGCGTTTTAACCATCACTTTGAATGTTGCAAACCGGCTGCTTAAATGGTTCACGAATACAGATAAAGTGTATATTGGGGTAATGAGACTACATGAAGCTATAAATGTTGATCAAGTCTATAGTAAAATGAAAGAGTTTGAGACCACCATCTATCAGACGCCGCCGATGATGTCTGCGGTAAAACGCAGCACACGAAAACGTCATGTGTATTCCTTTGTACCTCTCGAATCGGAAGACAGCTATATTTTATTTAAGGCCCATGTGGAAGCAGGAACATATATTCGAAAACTGTGTTATGATGTGGGAGAAGCCCTTGGAGTAGGGATAAGCATGGTGGAACTTAGGCGAATAAAAAGTGGATTGTTTGATGAATCACAAACTGTGACGTTAAACCAATTAGCCTACGCAGCATCAGTCTACAAAGAAACAGGCGAAACAGCCGAACTAGTTAAGCTGCTTAACCCCGTTGAAGAACTATTGGTAGATAAACGACTAATCGTTGTAAAAGATTCAGCAAAGGAAAATCTCTATACGGGAGCATCTCTTGCTGTTCGGGGGGTGCTCTGCGTCTCGCGGAGCGTAAAGACTGATGACGAAGTGTTTGTCTGCTCAGAAAATGGAGAACTCATCGAAGTAGCGCGTAGCTTAAGAAACGCTAATGATATACAGATGATGAAAAATGGTATAGTAGCAACACCAATAAGAGTGCTCGAACCAATAAACGGTAGTGCCGGGGTCTCCTAGCCTGGCAGGGAGCGGGCCTGGAGAGCCCGTGGTCCATGTGGCCGCGCGGGTTCAAATCCCGCCCCCGGCGTTTCGTATTTTGAGGCAGGGTAGTAAGAGAAACTTAAATAACTTCTCTTCTGTTTGAATATGGTTAGGTGTATTATCGGTTGTCAACTACGACGTACAGGGCAATCGTGAGATTAATGGGAGTTGACCTCCCAGGTAATGTGAAAGTGGGTTACGCTTTGCCACGAATACGTGGTGTTGGTGTTTCATTTGCGAACGCAGCGTTGCATGTATTGGGTATAGATCCCAACTTGCCTGTCGGTGTTTTGACCGATAAACATGTATCTGACCTTGAAAATCTGCTCCGAAACCCTCTGCAATATGGCATTCCATCGTGGTTGTTTAACAGACAGAGGGACCCTATCACCGGGGGGAATCAACATGTTATAGGCCCTGATTTGCTTATGGCTCTAAGAAGGGATGTTGAAACGATGATAAAGACTAAGAGCTGGAAAGGGATTCGACATTCCTTAGGTCTAAAGGTGCGCGGGCAGAAAACAAAAACGACTGGTAGACTTGGGCAAACCGTGGGGGTTAAAAGAAAGAAAGAGCTTGCCCATGCACAGCAACAAAAAACTGAGGCGAACAAATAAATGGGCGATCCCCGTCGAATCAAACGTGTATGGGAAGGTCCAAGACATCCATGGAGAAGTGACGATCTTAGCGAAGGTCTTATCTTAATCGGCGAATATGGGCTTAGAAATAAGAAAGAGCTCTTTAAGGCGCAGACTATCGCAAGACGGTATAGGAAAATGGCTCGAGAAATCTTGGCTTTACCCGAAAGTGAACGGATGGTTAACGAGAGAGAGTTAATCCTAAGACTATATAAAAGAGGCTTTATAAAATACCAGGATGCAACAGCTGATGCTGTGCTATCGTTAACAGCAAAGGATGTTTTAGAAAGAAGGTTGCAAACAATAGTTTACAGGAAGGGTTTTGCGCCAACTATACATGCTGCAAGACAGATGGTTGTTCATAGACATATAAATGTGAATGGGCGCATAGTTGATATTCCTGGATACCTGGTTAGTGTGGATGAGGAAGACCAAGTAAAGATATCTCCTAGAAGCACGTTTTACTCCCGTGCTCAACAAAAGATTACTGAAGGTATTATAGAAAAGAAGGAGGGATAATTTATGTCGCAGCTTGATTTACACTGGGGTTTAGCCCACATCTATAGCTCTTATAATAACACCATAGTGCATATTACTGACCTTTCGGGAGCTGAAACCGTAGGGGTTAGTTCAGGGGGTAGGGTGGTGAAGGCCGATAGGGAAAAAGCTTCACCATATGCCGCCATGCTTTCTGCTTCGCAGGCTGCACAGCAGGCTTCTGAAAAGGGAATAAATGCCCTAGTGGTCTATGTTAGGGCACCAGGTGGCCACGGACCAAAGACCCCTGGGCCTGGTGCACAATCCGCTATAAGGGCTTTATCCCGCGCTGGGTTCATGATTGGAAAAATAACAGACGTTACACCACTTCCAACTGATTCCACAAGGCGCCCGGGGGGCAGACGTGGTAGAAGGGTGTAAGTTTTGGTTCCGACTAGCACATCTGTAAAGATTGTAGAGGATAAGCCAACACTCCTGACAGTCGAATTCTCCAATTTAAAACCCTCAGTCTTAAATGGTATTCGTCGAACTATGCTTGCTGAGGTTCCGACGCTGGCAATAGATGAAGTTCTCTTTACAGAAAATTCTTCACCCATATACGGAGAGTACATTGCGCACAGATTGGGTATGGTACCGATAAAGACGCCCGACGACCCAGAAACGCTCTCCCAGATTTCTATAGACATACAAAATGGTAACTATCCCAACTTAAGAGTTGAGTACCAATTGCGGGCAGAGTGTCCGCCGCAACTGGGTCAACCAATCACAGTATCTTCAGACATGTTGAAACCTATTGGTGTCGATGAAGCAAGACCTGTATACGATAATATACCTTTATTTAAACTTGGACAGAACCAAGTTGTCGAGCTTCAGGCCACAGCTAGATATGGTCTTGGTAAACAACACGCAAAATTCAGCCCAGTAAGCCCTGTGTCATATGTGTATAAACCCGTTTTAGCCTTTGATAAATCTAAAGATGAACCATGCGACCAACATGTAAACGTGTGCCCAACAAACTGCCTAGAGTACAAGGACGGTGGGCTAGTTTTCAAAGATCCTTGGAGTTGTATCTTATGCCGTGCTTGTGAAAAGGCGTGTAAGAGTGGTGCTACAAAGATCACATGGGATGAAAATGTTGCTCGTCTAACTATAGAGACGACAGGTAGCTTGCCTCCAAAGGTAATACTTAAAGCTGCGATACTTATTCTACTCAAGAAGTTTAAGCTGGTTTCTGAAAAAATTATGGTTTAGGTGGATTGAGATGCAAAGAACTGGTCCTACAAACATTTCGTTAAGGCTACTAGCTACACGGCTAACAAAACATTCTAATATCTATAAACGTAGAGCTTGGAGGGCCATAGCAAAGGAACTTTGGAAACCGTCAAGGCAAAGAGTTGTAGTTAATCTGTCCAAAATAGAGAGAAATAACAATAAAGGGTCTATAATAGTTGTTCCTGGGGTTGTGGTTGGATCCGGCAGACTTACTAAGCCAGTTAGTGTCGCAGCGTACAGGTTTAGCACCACTGCCAAAAAGAAGATTCTTAGTTCAGGAGGTCAAGTTTTAACACTTGACGAATTGTTGGAACGGAACCCCCGAGGCCAAGGAGTGGTTATCATAAAATGATAAATACTGAAAATTACACAACTGTTTACTTGGATGGAGAGGGCCAAATTTTAGGGCGCCTTGCCTCCATAGTAGCGAAAAGCTTGCTTAACGGCAACAAAGTGATTGTTGTAAACGCCGACAAGTTAGTACTAAAAGGTAGTTGGTTGTCTATAGAGAAAGAGTGGCAGGCTAGGCTTGCGCTTAAATCTGCGATAAACCCATTCAGGTATTCACCAAAACGATATATCAGACCAGACATGTATTTTAAGAGGGTTGTCAGGGGTATGCTTCCTTGGAGAAAACCTAAGGGTAAACAGGCGCTTCGTAGACTACGTGTATATATCGGCATCCCCAAACACCTCGAAAACGTCAAATTCATAAATTATGAAGACATATATAGTGGTGTGAGTAAACGTTATGTTACACTCGGTCAGATCGCAGCGAGGTTCGGCTGGAAAGAGGTTGGACCTATAAATGGTTGATGTGATTGTTTCGGGTAAGAGAAAGACTGCTGTGGCTAGAGCAATAATAAGGGAGGGTGTGGGTCGAGTTGTCTACAATGGCTACCCAATAGAGGCTTATCCTAATGAACAAGCGAAACAGAGGATAATGGAACCCCTTAATATAATCCCGGAAAACCTTAGGAATCAAGTCGACATATTCATAAATTCCCATGGGGGTGGATTTATGGGTCAAGCAGACGCAGCTAGAATGGCTATTGGTTTAGGGCTAGTTAAATATATTGGGTCGAATGAAATAAAAAAGATTCTAATGGAGTATGACAGGACGATTTTAAGCGGTGACCCGCGCAGGAAGGAACCCAAAAAGTTCGGTGGGCCTGGAGCTAGAAGAAGGTTCCAGAAATCTTACAGGTGATATGAGTTGCTTTTCCCTATCAGGTGTTTTACCTGTGGTAAAGTGCTTAGTGATAAGTGGGATGAGTACAAAAAGAGGGTGGACGCGGGCGAAGATCCCTCAAAGGTGCTTGATGGTCTCGGAATTAGACGCTACTGCTGTAGAAGGATGTTTATATCACATGTTGAAATAATGGACGAAGTTCTCAGGTTTACAGTCTATAAAACTGAAAATGTAGGTGAAAAGATTGGCGGAGAAAGCTGAATTACTTGTATCCGAAGATCTGTACAAAACTAATAATGTCAACATAGGCACCAACCGCAAAGCCAGGCTAATGTCAAGGTTTATTCAAACCATACAGGCTGATGGTATATACCTCTTTAATATGCGTCAAATTGATGAGAGAATTAGATATGCTAGTGCCTTTTTAGCACAGTTCCAACCGGAAAAGGTTGCTGCAGTAGGTTTGAGGAGAAACGCATATGTGCCTGTCCTAAAATTTGCGGCAAATACTAAGTCAACCCCAATTGTTGAGAGCTTCGTAGCTGGTACCTTCACTAATCCGTTACTTCCGTCGTATATAGAACCGGACGCCGTTCTTATCTCCGACCCTCTGAATGAAAATCAAGCTGTGATGGAAGCGGCTGAGATGGGGATTCCAATTATAGCCGTATGCGACACTGACTCTCCAGTTGAATATGTCGATTACGTGATACCAGCAAATAATCGAGGACGAAAGTCATTGGCCTTAGTTTACTGGTTGCTTGCTAGAGAAATTCTTAAGATACGCGGAGAACTCCCTAATGTTGAGGAGTGGAGTGTGAAACCCGAAGATTTTGAAAAAGCCCTATGAGTTCTCCAAAAAACTATATTAGAAAGTTCGCCGTGGCCGGCGGCTTTTATCCACGTGATCCCGTGCTCTTGCGAAAAGAGCTTGAGAGGTCGTTTAGTTTGGGGTACGGCGAATATAGGGAAGTAAGCGAGCAATTGTCTGTTGCTGGCTCTATTGTACCACACGCAGGATACACCTATTCTGGCAGCGTTGCGTCGTTTTCATATGGTTTCCTTAGGTCGAAAATTAAAGCTGAAACTATAGTGATAGTTGGTCCGAACCATACGGGGTATGGTACCCCTGTGAGTGTGTGGCCCAAGGGTAAATGGGAAACACCGTTAGGTTTTTTGCAGGTAGATGAGAAAATCTCTGAAAAGATACTTGAGTCATTTCCGGATTTCGACCCAATATCGCATGTGTATGAACATTCAATAGAAGTACAACTACCATTTATTCAATTTGTATACGGGTTCGACGTCAAAATTGTTCCAATATGCGTCTTGGATCAATCACTACACACTTCCCTCCAATTGGGCGATGTAATTGCTGAGGCTGTGAGAGGCCATACTGTGGTCTTACTGGCAAGCTCAGATTTCTCCCATTATGTTCCGCAGTTTTTGGCGGAGCAGAACGACGGCGCAATTATCCAGGGGATCCTTGAAATGGATGAGGCAAAAGTTTTAGACCAGGCAGATAAGCTAGATGTTAATGCCTGCGGCTTAGGACCCATTGTCTCGGTTATACGCGCGTTAAAAAGTTTAGGTGTTAGAAAAGCCCAGCTGCTCAAATATGCGACGAGTGGGAATGTTACTGGCGACTATACAAGCGTAGTCGGGTATGCCTCAATAGTGTTCTATTAAAATGGACTCCGTAAGTGTTAGTGTTCCTATACCTTTAGTGGGTGATCCAAACCTGTTCCAAACAGAACCCTTTATTATAGTTGCTGGGAAAACCTTTAACTTTGCTCTCAGCCTCAACAAGAACCTGTCTCTATATGACTTCTATGTTAGTATCGCAGAAAAAGATAAAATATTAGAGTCGAATCTTTCTGTAGAGCAGAGAGAGTGCTTACATTTGGCTGCTGCGCTAAAAATTAAGTATGGCAACGGCTTATCGAGTTCGTTTATCTCGAAAGAATTGAGGCCAATACTTCGAAAAAGATGGCAGCTTTTACTGCCTTTGGTATATTCGAGCTATACGAATTGCTGCGTCGCCGCCAAAAAATCTGAAGATCCCGTAATCATTTTTAAACAAAGGTTTCCCAAGTTACGCTACGACCGTCTTGAGCTCGCCGAGCTCAAAAGAACGCATTTATCTAATTATGTAATGGACGTGGTGAACCACGCTGTGGGTAGACTATCCGTTGAAGCCGCTGAAGCCCTACGAAAGAGGAATACAGATAATTTAGCAGCTATCTTAAACTGCTTTTCAGGGCTTCTTTTTTCTATATTAGAATGGGACGAAAACCTTTTTAAAATTAATCGCCGCTTAATGTTTACATTTAAAAGCGGCTATAAAGGATGTGCTTATATCCCTTCTTGGAAATTGCTTGTTAAGCTATGAAACACATCGTTGTTGTAAAAATCGGCGGCAGCGTTATCACCCAAAAGAATACGGGCTCTTTAAAAGTGAACATACATACGTTAAACCGATTAATCGACGAGTTAGAATCGAGCGAAACGAACCTGGTCCTTGTGCATGGGGGTGGTAGTTTTGGCCACACGTTGGCCAAAAAATACTCGGTTCACAAAGGCAAACAATTTTCATCAGCACATGCCGCCTCCGAGGTTATGAATAGTATGATGCGCTTAAACAGCGTGGTTGTTAACACTATGCTAAAAAAAGGTTTATCTCCAATAAGCTTTCCCCCACACTCTGTTTTGAGTAGTACAGGAAGGTTTGGGGCAAACCAGAAGAAATTGTTGCACTTTGCCTTGGCTGAAGGATTTATTCCTGTGACATTTGGCGATGTAATTCTCGATAATAAACTGGGGTTTAAAATAATTTCTGGCGATTTTCTAGCAGCCGAGTTGGCTATCATCCTGAAGGCAAAAAAACTCGTTTTTGGAACAAATGTTGACGGGGTATTGCCAAGCTTAAATAGTAATGAGATTCTTCTTAAAGTCAATCAATTCACAAAATTTTCTTCATCATCAACAGACGTCACAGGTGGTATACGTTACAAGGTGAGGCAAGGGTTGAGGGCGGCTAGAGCGGGTGTTGAGACCTTGATTGTCAATGCTTCTAAAGAAGGTAACATAAAATCAGTAATTACAGGCGGAAATATTGTGTGCACAAGGATTGTATGGGACTAAATATAGGCACCTTTCAAGGTATCAATTTTAGTAGCACGATTTTAAGGCGCACACATTGCCCAGTGAAAAATTAAACTATATTTGGTTGACAGAAAGCAGCGTTCCAGCGCACCACCTTAGCGTAAACTAAGAACTTAGCTCTGTTTAGCTTTAGGACAACCTAAAATATTTGTAATACCTGTTAATGTGGGGTTATATGGTTGTGGAAGGATTTAATATTAGCGCACAATTGTCTGGAGCCATAGAAGCGGAAGCCGTTAAGATTAATCAACTACTCAACAAATATTTGGCTGGGAGCCCAGAAGGACTTTATGCTTCTGCCAACTATCTTCCTAGCTTAGGTGGCAAACGGCTAAGACCTTTTGTTACAATAACGTGCGGTAAGATGTTGGGAGCTACCGACGAGCCGCTATATCTTTCTGCTTTGGGAGTCGAGCTGCTACACAATTTTACGCTTATTCATGATGACATTATTGACCGTGATGATTATAGGCGAGGCAATCTCACTGTGCATAAAATCTACGGAGAGGCAATAGCAATACTTGCTGGTGATTTGCTGTTCGCAAAAGCTTTTGAAGCGGCTAGTTTAGCTGAAAGGCTGAGTGGTACTGACGGCATCGTAGAGAAACTAGTTTATGCGGCTATAAAACTCGATGAAGGTCAATTTTTGGATGTGAGCTTTGAAAATAAAGAGGATGTAGGAATAGAACAATACCTCGAAATGGTAACTTTAAAAACTGGTGTTCTGTATGAGGCTTCCGCTGTAATAGGTGGACTTGTCAGTCGAGTAACTCTAAACGGAGATAGAGAGATAGCTGCTTTGGCTGAATATGGGAAAAACCTCGGACTTTGTTTTCAGATTCGCGACGACTATTTGGGTATCTTTGGCGACCCTAAGAAGACAGGTAAAAGTGTTGGAAACGATATTAAGCGTGGCAAAAGAACGGCTGTAACAATATTAGCCTCCAAATTCGCGGACGAGAAAACCTTGAATCTAATGAGGGCGATATCAAGACAAGACAAGGTTGACGATTCATTATTAGTCGACGTTGTTGAAGGTTTAAAAAAGGTTGGTGTTGATTCTAAATGCATGGATTTGGCTAGCAGTTTTGGGCTAAAAGCTCTAGACTCTCTCTCTAATTTTCCCGATAACCCTCAAAGAAAACTACTCGCCGAATTGGTAAACTATGCATGGAAGCGAGACCGCTAAGGTAGATGTTTAATGAATCTTCCTGAAGATATAAAATCAGAGATTCTTGCTTATACTCTTAAAAACTCATTAGAACATGGAGGAAAACCGTCCCACCAGGCTATACTTGGTAAAATATTAGCTAATCATCCAGAGTTAAAAGCAAATATACCAGTAATTCAAAAACTAATTGATGAACTTATTCAATATGTCTCTACATTGTCTATTGATAAGCAGCAGAAAGAATTCGAGAAATACTCTGGCTATATTATATTTAAACCACAAATAGAGGAAAAAAATACTTTCCTCCCCGAGTTGCCTAACCGTCCGTCCACGGTCGTCACCCGGTTTGCACCAAACCCGGAC
>JAVZKQ010000049.1:0-16595 GCA_038884175.1 Thermoprotei archaeon
CCCGCTAGGGTTGCTGGTGTGAGGAGGGTTTACGCTGCGACGCCTCCAACGCGTGGAGGGAAACCGCACCCCGCCATCCTCTACGCACTTATGAGGGCTGGTGTTGATGAAGTGTTCACGGTCGGGGGCGCCCAAGCTGTGGCCGCGTTCGCGTTTGGCACACAGAGTGTTCCCCGAGTGGACAAAGTTGTTGGTCCGGGTAACAGGTATGTTAATGAGGCGAAAAAACAACTCTACGGCGAGGTTGGGGTTGACCTAATCGCGGGTCCAAGCGAGGTGTTGGTTGTGGCCGACGGGTCCGCTGACCCACAACTCGTCGCGCACGACTTAGCCGCTCAGGCGGAGCACGATGTGGACGCTAAGCCGTGGGTTGTGGTCACGGATGGTGGCTTAGGGGAGCAAATCTTGGCGGCGATGGATTCTGTTCTAGAATCGCTGCCAACACGTGACACGGCTAGGGCGGCGTGGGTGAGGAATGGGATTATAGCTGTGGCGGACACGCTTGGGGAAGCGTTGGAGTACGCCGACACGCTCGCCCCAGAACACTTGGAGCTACACCTAACACCCACAAATATTATGAGGGCTTCCAGAAAGCTCAGGAACTACGGCTCCCTCTTCATGGGTGCAAACACGCCTGTGGTGCTCTCAGACATGCTGCTTGGACCAAACCACGTGTTACCCACGGGTGGAGCCGCCAGATTCAGCGGCGGCCTCAGTGTGGGCTCGTTCCTAAAGATTGTGACATATCAGAGGGTGGTGGGTGGGCGTGTTTTAAGACGCCTCGCACGCCTAGCCGCGGCTCAAGCCAGGTTGGAGGGCCTGGAGGCGCACGCTCGCTCCGCAGACATAAGGGTGAAACCACACCGGGCACGTAGTGGTGGCGGCCAAGTGTGATAAGGCGCGTGTTGATCCAACTGTGTGCGTGTGCCCTGTGTTGCGGGTGCGAGGACTTTACACAGTGGGGGTGTCGACGCTTTTTACACTGGAGACGTTGAACGCTGAAAACTTGTTGCGCTCTAAAACTGTGGCTTCTTTTGGGCGCACATTGGTTGTGGTGTTTGGGGCCACCGTGTGTCTGGGGGGCGTGATAGTAGCCCGCCCACTAGCCAGTAGCCACCTCGGGTTTTCGAATCGTGTTCTCCTATCTCTAGGTGGCCACCCACAGTGTCGAACGCTCTGCTTTTGTTTGGGTCCTTGTTGAAACCACCCCCCTTTATCCCATGGTGTCAACGGTCGAAAGCTGGTCTTCGGCGAAGCGTGATGGGACGGGTTTTGTGTGTTAGGCGAATTGTGTAGTGGGGTTTGCACCTCTTCTTTGGTGTCTCACCCCGATTGCACCCAGCCCTCCACCACTGCACGGTTCTAAGGGTATTTCGGCTTCCCCGCTGTGTTCCGGGCATATTAGGGCGCTGGCGGGTTGTCTCGGAGTGTGTGGGTGAGGCTGGAGCCTTCTAGTGGCATGCTGGCCGCTTGGGTGGCGGCCGACGCGGCCTTGCTACGGTGGCCTTGTTCGGGGTTGAACACAGCCTCCCTAGCGTGGTTTGCGGCTTTTGCCGGGAAACACTGTGTGGGCGCCTGAGCTAAGGTTTTGGACGTCAGCGCGGTGCGTGGGTGTTTTGGCTTGAGTTTTATGGTAACACCAGCCACATCCATGCCCACCCAGTCTATCTAACCCTTTTGAGACTGTTACAATAGTGGGGGCTATGGTGTGGTTTACCCGAAAAAACACGGTCACCACGCTTTTCTTAACCCAGTGGTGCGTCGGCAAACTCGTGGAGTGTATTCCACACTTCAAGTGGTGGAGAACCCAAGCGTTCACTGCTAAATTGGAAAAGATGGTAAAATTGGGTTTCCACGCTGAGCCTAATGGAAAATTGGTTTTGTGTGGTGGTGGAAAACACGCTTAGCGGTTGACTGTAGCTCGCCGTTTTGGGGTTTTTGCTCAAGCGGCGGTCTACCCTAGGGGATCGAAAAAGATATAAATTTTTCTTAGAAAGCATTTGTGTGTTCAAAAGCGCTGAGCTTAGAAGAGAGGTGTATGCGAAGCTGCGCGAACACGGTTTCACCCTCATAGATGAGGGTGATGTTGAGCCCGCGGTTTACTTTGGGGAGCGCCGCATAGTGAGTGGGCACGAATTCGACCACATCCTCTCCACCTACATGTACATATTTCATGACTCAGTCTTCACGGCGGAGGAAGTGGCTAAGGGCTGCCTCTCCTATTTCCTCTGGGAGGCAGGGTTAGGCGTAGAGAAGGCTTAAACCAATCCGCGTGCCACCAAGCTATTCAGGCGCACGACTAGAGATGGGGTTTTTGATATATTTGGTTCGCCTCCTATTTACTAGGACAACTGTGTAGCAGCCCAGCTAATAAGTGTGGTTGTAGCTAGGTTAAACAACCAGAGGAGGAAGGGTTCATTGATTTAGCTAAAAATCTGTGTACATGTCTGGTAAGTGATCACAACTAGTTATAAAACAACATGCTTTTCCAAAACTGCCACCCCACCCATAGGAGTAGTGGTGGGGCTCTGGTGTGGGTGCCATACAAGCAGCAAAACAATTGTGGAAAACACACAACAACCATTGGTGATGCACGCCCTGTTAGGGCTAGATCACAATTTTTTCAAAACATCTTGAGCGATTAAAAGCATCCTCTTAAAATCGTTTTCGGTCAGTATTCGAATAAGATCATAATCCGCATAGTTCCTCATTTCTCTCAGCTTAGAAATCTTATTTACAACATCCGTCTTGTTTTCCTGAGAAAGGTATTCTCTGATGAGCCTATGGTCTTCGCTATTCCTATAAAACTTATAACCCTTGTTTTCGAGCGATTGTCTGGCTGTCAGGTAACACGCGTAATACAGTCTCCCGATTGAGGTTCTTACCCGCGCTTCGTCGGCATTCCTTTTCGCACACAGACAGATTGCTATATCCATAAATTTTCTTGGGTCGAACAACGCAATTACCATTCCAGTATTAATGAAAAATACTTATAGAAGAACATTTTTTCTTCAGCACCCAGCGTGTTGATGAATTCCCCCTCTAATTTTGAGAGGTTGTCCCAGAGTTTTAGTGCGTCCTCGTCGTTTAGCGTGGTTTTTAGTTTGAGGTGGAATTCACTGTCACCTGTGTCATTATCTGTGAATTCTTCAAGAAAAACCTGGTTTTGCAGGTAATTTCCGTAGTGCATATATTCCATTTTTACCAAGTTGATAATGGTTCTCTCAACGGGTGTTGGGAGCATCTCAGATATAAATACATCAATACGGCTTTTGGCAAGTGTTAGATATATGATGACATGGCGGTAGGAGCGCCCTTCGACTGACAATGTGGGTAATGTGATGGGGGCGCAGGAGGGGGAAGCCATCAACGCTTCCGAAAGACCATGAGGGGGATGTTGAGCAGCCATCTTGACCTCTTTTTCGGTTTGCTCGCTGCTACTCACGTTCGACGTTTGGTAGAGGTAGGTCGAATAGTAGTCCATTTTATTCGCCTAGTGTGAGGTGTTTTAAGAGGCTGTCAATATCTTCAAATATATCGGCCATAATGCTCTTTGATGCTTGATCGGGCTGGATCCTGTACACCGCAGTGATAAGTGTGTTGTCGAGGTTGGGTGACGGTTGTACTAATATCTCTCTCCACGGGGCGTCAAATATGTTGCCCACCACGTTGCCGTCAAATATTCTTACACCAAAAGTTCTAGGGTTACTCATCGTTTTGAGGTGTAACGCAAAGAATTTTGGAAGCATTCCCACTCTCCCATCTAGCTGTGTACTGAGCATTATCTCGTAGAGGTAGACCTCTTTTTCCAATCCCATTTCTTTGAACCCTTTAAGAAAGTTTTCAAAATCATCTATGCACTTTTCCTTCTCAGCCGGGTAAGTGTTCGAATATTGGATTACTCCTCTCGTAACGTTTGTGTGCTTCAAGTTGCCCACCTGTATAAGACCTTTGTCCAACGAACCAACCACTAATAGGGGGCTTCCCCCGAAAGTTATAGATGGTGTGCCTGGGGTAATTTCCGGCAAATTAACTTGAAGGTCAAACAATGTGTTTTTAGTCAAAAACGCTTTAAGGTCGTCGGTGCGCATTGGTTCTTTGAGTATAACCAGATAGTTTTGTAACATTCTCACGTGATCCATATTGCGTTTGCCTTTATATATTGTTTTGTGGGAAGCCATATCCATAAGAGGTAGGCTGGACCATTTAACGAGCTGATTGGGGCGAGCAATGTTTATTCGTTTTTCACTACAACTTGTCTAAGGTTTTTCGGTGCGAGGTCTGGGGTTTCGAATAATGGTGCGGAGACTTAGGGCCACACGTTTTTCACCCCTTCTGCGCGTGTCAGCGAATTCGCCCAATGTTTGGTGTTTGGAAGCTTTTTTGTCAACTCGACCTATACCGCCCAACCCAACCATTTGGTTTAGTGGGCACTCCGAACGACCTGTCTAAAGTTTTTGGGAACACAACCATTATACTCCCACCATTGCTCTTTTTCCCTCACACTCGGTGTGGGATCCGTTGCCCTAGTTAAGACGCCGTGACCCC
The DNA here is from genome assembly GCA_038884175.1 of Thermoprotei archaeon. Lineage (GTDB taxonomy): Archaea > Thermoproteota > Thermoprotei_A > Marsarchaeales > Marsarchaeaceae > ECH-B-1. The sequence goes on from JAVZKQ010000049.1 coordinate 4,549, forward strand.
CTAAACGGTCTGCGGGAGGTTTGACGTATTGTTATTCCATGCCGCTACTATTCTATTAGCTTTGATAGTTCTTGCTCGATTTGGTATATGTCGTTCATAAGCTCCTCGAGCTTCTTGAGGGCGTGGAGGAATTCCACACCCTTATCTGTGGTATAGTAGGTGCGGGCCCTCTGCTCTAGTAGGCCGTATTTGAGCGCGAATTGGAGGTAGCGGTTTAGCACTGTGGGATTCATGTTTGAAGCAAACATTATATGGGTCTTGTTCGCTCCTTTTTCTGCGGCAATAAGTATGTCGCGTAGCAGCAGGGCGCCCGTCCTCTTCCTGTGCTCACGCCCTATCGAGCTCAGAAAACGCTTTTTCCATTTGAGCGAATTTTTCTCGACCAATGTATTACATGTAAATAGTGCGGAATGCTTATCAACGATTATGTAGTATATCCAAGTAAAATACAGAGGCATAGCACTATGTCTCTATACACTTTTTCGGCTTACGGACCTTTTTGGGTGTGAAAACAGGGGCGCCACCTTAGCGCTACCATGCGTGTGCAACACGATCTTTATAGCTGAACTCTGGGTATATAGCTGGGTGGAATTTGGAGGCATTGTGTGTGATTTCTCCCCTTTGCCCGCTTCGCTAAACACGCTGCTACTTTGGCATCATAGGGTATTAGTGGTTGACGGTGAAAAGATGTGGTCGATGACCACTGACCATAAGAACTCGTGGGCGGCCTGATTTGAAAACGTGGAACTCGATCCCAAACCTTGTCGTATGCTTGGGTGGGTTCCACTGTTAGCCCCGATGGCCGTGGGACGCATCATCTAATTTTAAGGCTTCAACCCGCTATTTTTGAGGCTGTGGAGCCCAAAGTATGGGTATGGGTTTATCTCGAACACTTGTTTTTGGCAGAATTCAACGATTTGTCCACTCTACTTAAGTGTTCTATAAGCTGGGAAATTGATTCTGCCAAGTAGAACCGCTCTTGAGGCCCCGGTTGCGGATGGTGTGTTGCCCGCGAAGCCGTTAAAGGAGAGGTAGCTTAGGATTGCGAATGCGAAGCTCTCATAGTGGTCTCTGGGGACACCGTATTGGTCGTGGACAGAGAGTTTTGCTCCGAAAGTGTTTTCACGTAGTTTGGTCATGATATAGGTATTCTTGGATCCGCCGCCGCCAACTATGATTTCATCCACTTTGAACCCCTTCTCACCGAGGAGAGCTAAATGGTGGTTCACCATGTAGGAGGTGTAGTAGCTCAGGGTTGTGATCACGTCCTCCTTTGCAACACCGTGTCTATGGGCCTCTACGAGAACCTTATCCAAAAATTTTTTGCCGTAGCGCTCTCTACCAGTGGTCTTGGGTATGGGTTGTAGGCGGTAGTCATCGATTTTTAGAATGGCGTCGAGCAGCTTTTCTGAGACACGCCCAGTGAGGGCCACCCTACCCCCCTCATCAAACATTTTTTGGGGGTCAATCAAACGTCTGAACGCGGCGTCTATAACCATCATCCCTGGGCCGGTGTCGAACGCCAACACGTCGCCCAGCCCGCAAGCCTTGGGTAGCAGCGTCAAGTTGGATATCCCACCCAAATTGACAACCGCTCTGGTCGCCTGTTCGCTGCGGTATTTTAGGTAGTCGACTATGGCTACGAGGGGTGCGCCCTGCCCGCCCGCTGCGATGTCCATTGAGCGGAAATCCGAGACAACGGGCACCATCAACTCGTAGCAGATGGGTGAGGGGTCACCCAACTGGTATGTGGCCACAAAAGGTTTGCGACCGCTGTGGTAAACCGTTTGGCCGTGGAAGCCCACTAGCTCTGGTGGTTCCAACTTCTCAGCCTTAATGAAGCTCTTTGTTTTTCGGGCGCAAAATATTCCCAGTCGGCGGCTCAATTCGGCGTAGGCTCTGGGTTTGGTGGGTGTTGACTCCGCGATTCTAAGCATCCCCTCGCGTAGACTTGGGGGAAAACGATAGGTTCTACCAGCTATGAATTCGGCTTTGAAGACTGGGCTCACGGCTTCCACATCCACATAGCCCACGCTTAGCCCATCAAGCGACGTGCCCGACATTAATCCGATAACCCTCAAACCCACCCACCGAAAACCAGCCTTAATTCGCCGCATAGATTAGTCGGGATTCCACAAGCCATCTCGATTCGACTCGGCTCTGAGCATCACCAATGGTTATTTTAGGGTTAAAGGCGTTGCGCTCGCCGACTCAAAAGCCCTCCACGACGGCGCGCAGGGCTTCAACACCCTAGAAGTGGGGGTGGGGTTCACCGTAACAGTGGGCTATAACCCTATAATGGGGGATGGTTCACCGGGTGTCGGAGATTATGGGGGCATACCAACTGTTTTTAAGCTACAATGTGGACGATAAGTGTTCTTAAACCATGACCCCAACGATACCCTATTCTTCAATTGGGACAACCATGATTTTCACACAGTCTTGCCATCAAAAGCTTTTGCCCAACACATCCACCCACCCACGCTTGTGCCCCTTAAGGGTTTTGTAACACCCAACTACGCCCAGAGCTTCGGCTAGTATTCAACAGTCCACATAGTCCTGTTGGTTTTGGAGCTGGGCGGCTGCGTGGTGGTGTTTAGGCTTCTAGGATCATTCTTCTTGGAGTCCAGTTGAGTGTTTTGAGTTTGAGTTCGTCTTGGTTTGCTTGGATTAGTGTGAGAGAGCAGTTGTCCGCTGGTATTCTCCCAACCCATGGTCCGGGTGACACTTTGAGCGTTGTGGCTGCGAGGCACCTTATTAGTGCCTGGTGGGTTACAAACACGACTCTTTGTAGGCCTAGGGTTTGGGTTTCCCTCACAGCGTCGATGAGTCTCGCTGAAACATGCGAGTAGGGTTCGACGCCATAGGGGCCTACACCTGTGAAGTATCCCTCAACCTCTTCAAGTGTGTCCACCCCAACGTCGCGGTACGCCCTACCCGCTAGCCGCCCGAGGTCGACGTCCATAAGCCTATTATCCAGGATTATGGGTAGGCCGATTTTGCGCGCTATAATCTCAGACGTCTGCCTCGCTCTGAGCGCCGGGCTTGAGCGTAACTGCTCCACTCCTAGGCCGGCTAAATCTTCGGCCACAATCTGCGCCTGCTCAACACCCCTATCCGTGAGGGGGCTCGCGTTGTTGTCCTTGGGGAAAACCCTGTTGACGTTATCCGCGGTCTGCCCGTGGCGCACAACAAACAGAAGCATGTGGGAGTAGTGTTGGGGAGGCTATTTCAGTTTTTCCTTTAAACCCACAGGTCTACCTCACGTGTGGGCCTAAGATGTGGACGCTTTAATGGGCCTCCACCCCACCACCATGTATTACTGTGTTTGATATGTGGGGTAAGACGGCTGGGATTATGTCTGCACGCCTTCGCTGCCTCTGTGCTATGTGGCGCTCAGTGAACCACTACCTAGTGCGGCACTTTGGGGTGGAGGCGCCGCAAGCCAGCTCGCAGTGGGCGAACACTACGCCGACCCACAATAACTTGAAGCGTTCGAAAAATCAAGGCTAGACTGAGTAAAAACCCCTCTGAGACCGTAAAAATTTTATCGTCTTCTATTGGAGCCTTACAGGCACGGGGAAAGGTTTAGATTAGTGTGCACGAGGGGCGTGTAGTTTGAGGCTGCGGAGGAACACATAAATATAAGCAAGGGGGAAACTCAACCTTATCCTGTTGGCTGAAGGCTTCTAGATAAGGAGCGGCCGCTGGAAACTCATCGACCCCGCTGGATTCTTCCAAGGAAGCTTCGAGGGGGAAGAGCGCGCATTAGGTCCCGCTTTCGCCATATACTTGTAGGATGATTAGAGACGAGCCCGAACCAAAACAAGTTTTTCAAAAGCACTGAAGCGTTTGTAGAGCTGGCCCCATCCCCAAAACACTTGGATAAAAAATTGATGCCCGCTAGAAACCCACACCCAGCGTCTGCCGCCCCCTATCACCATGTATGTAGACTTAGAGAGCTGCACCACCTTTTTTGTATACAGTTTTGTGGTAGACGTTGGCTAGCGTCTTGGGTTGCTGTGTTAACACACGTCTGTCTAGCATCGATGCGCAGAGTATATACTTGAATTTTTATTTCGTGGGTTACAAGCAGAGTTAAAAGCCTTCAATATGGTGCCGATACCCAGATGTTTGTGTGTTTTGGAAAACAGTTGTCAGTTGTACAAATATAGTGTGCTGGGGTTTAAACCCGCAGATAGTCCCACATGTGGCAAGGTACATATGTGTAGGCAGATATTGTGCTTTGGTGAGCTCTGTGATTAGAGGGTTAGCTATGGTGTTTCTGGCCTTCTTGGTTTTGGCCACACTGGCCTCAACGGCTACGATTGGTGTGCACGCCATCCCCACACAGGGAAAACAGGTGGTATACCAAGAGCACTATAAGAAGACCGAGGTGAAGTATACTTCACTCACTTCGCCTGTGGGCACACAGCTATTATACACTGTTGTCCAAGCTCAGAGCTCAGGGGTCGCACGTAATCAGAGTGTGGCGATGAATGCCACAACCTATGCGTCCACAGTCATAGGTGCCCCTAGAAGTGTTGTGTTAAATGTGTCTTCGAACTATGATGAGGCAAGTATGGGTCTGAGTGTAACGCTTCAGGGTTCTGGTGCCACCCTACTCTTGGTGGGCTTGCGCGAAGACAGCGTGACGCAGATAGTGTGGGCCGGCGTGGAGCAACTATCGGGCGAAGACAAGTTCACAGGAGAAGCATACGTCTCGGACGCCGTAAACTCGAGTTTGGTGTTGGGTTTCGCCTCAGAGGGGGGAGTGCAATATTTGGCGGCTCCACTCAACCAGAGCCTGTCCACAACCCTGAGCCTCCCGTCGATACCATTTACTCTGAGGTCGCAGGTCCAGTTAGAGTCCAACCTAGTCGTAGCCCTCCCACTCAGATATGAAGCATACACCGAGGAGTCCACTTGGGTCAACGCGAGCGCGACTATAAGCTCACATCCAGCCAAAATCACCGTTGAAAGCTTTCTGGGCGCAGAGTATCCAGCCATAATATGGCGTGGCAACACAACCACACAGTTTAGCGGTAACAGTTCACCCGGCTTCTCAGTGAACATTTCCCGCAACGTGTATACATTTTATGGTGTGAACGGCACACTTGTGGGCTATGTTGACACGGCTGGCTTGAGTGGCACACGGAGTTTCACACTCGCCCAGCTCAACGTGTCAACGCAGGTGGAAGGCTCATCCATCCTAGTGGTTTACTTGGAAAACCAGTCGAGCTATACCCTTAGAGGTGAAACGCATAGCTACACCGTGATTGTTGGAGGCGAGCCCGTAATCGTCACACTCAACTCGAGCCTCAGCGCCGCTTCAACAGCCACCGTGCAGACATCCCACAAGGTATATGTGAACGCCACAGCGCTCCTACTCTACCTCAACACATCTAAATCCACACTCTACCTGCTCGTCAACCCACACAGCAACACCTCAGCGGTTGTTACGGAAGCCACACCCCAGAACGTGCACACCACGACAATCACGGTGGGCTCAAACACCCAAACATCTTGACGTAGGACGGGTACACCTCGCAGACAATCACGGTGGGCTCAAACACCTATCAAGCCATACAGGTGGAAATCACGGTCACAGGGTACACAATATTCAACGTCACCACAACATATCAATCCGTCCTCGTGTTCAAGACCACAACGTCTGGTTATACCGAGTTAAACAGCTCCAACTATTGGGCCTCCAACGACAAAGTGTATGTATTCGACGACCCATCCAACACCTATTATGTCGCAAACACGGCGACAACTGGCACCACGACAACACAGCAGAGCTCGACGACGACACAGCAGTCCACAACCACAAGTAGCACCGTGAAATCCTCGAGCACTACTGCGACCATCATCGTGTTCATAGTGATTATAGCGATCATTGTGGCGGCTTTGGCCATCGCAAGACGAAAATAAACAACATTTAAAACCCATTTTTCACACGCTAGACGTATCCGGAGGTATTCTGTGGGAGAACCCACTAAAAGCAACCCACACCACATTCACCCATATTGACAAGATAAACAGTGTTTACCTTAATCCTTATCGAGAAATAATCTGTCTTGGCTTAGGAAAGCAAAAAGACTGCGAGCAGTATAAGCGCAATGCCTGAAAAGAACTTAAGAAACTGGATTCTGAGCCTCTGAAGAAAGTCTCTCAAAAGAGTTCGTAGCATAAGTGCTACCGTCAAACTTACCACCACCGCGCCGACTGCGGAGGCTGCTGCTTCCAAAAGGTAGTCTGTCAGAGAAAGTGGCAGCAAGATCAGGAACAGTTCGAACATTTCAGTAAAGACAAGAAGAAATGGGATGTCTTCTTTTTTTGATTCATACTGCTCTCCGCCCTTTATCGAGAAGGTGATCCAGTATATTCCAACCCCTCCCAACACTATAGCCGAGAGCTTGGATGCATATGGAAGATATGGGAGAAGCTGTGTCCTAAAAATAAAAACGAGAACGAGCAATAATCCTGTGAGCATCAGCACTGAAAGAACCAAGTATAGAATCAGTTTCCTCACTCCAAAGATTCTTGCATAGATGACATCAACGGCCGCATCCTCAATCATTTCTGAAGAAAGCCCCCAAAGAGAAGCAAGAAACACAGCTATGCTGAATGACATTGATATTCCAAAATTTTGCATCAAAAAAAGATTACTGTGATACTAAGCGTTAAGACTAAGCGTCAAGATTCAGTCTACATTGGAGTCAGGGAAGTGTGTTCGTAAAAAACGATGGGCCACGGTGTACCAGAAAATCTAGCGGGCGTGAGGTGAGAGAAATGTGGCACTCTCTAACCGCTCTAAACTCTCCTCAACCCCTGGATTTACTAATTTGAGCAAAGCGTCAAAGGTAGAGTTCGAAAACATCTTCGCCTCTCATAAATTGCGGCTGAAAGCCTCGCTCTTTGGGGTGTGGACGCAAAAAAGTTTATTGCTGTTTCTGATAGGTTTCCGTCGTGGCCACCCCCGTGATGGGAGCGCAACCTTGACAATACGAACAACTGTTGTCCCAAATAGATGCGTGGAACCTCCTAGCCCTAGGAGACCTCTCCTTTTAAGGCGAGAAGAGGCCAAACACAGAAAAACCCTGTTTTGGAGGCCACTTTTTTGTCTAGTACAACACTAATAGGTTGGATAAAGAGGGTTGAAGTTAAGTGTTAGAACGAGTCTTATTGCCCAAGCATTGTCGCAGTGATCATAGTCACAGGCTACTGAAAAGTGTACGCGTCTAAGTCGACTTGTAGCCTATAAGTATTATTCATAGCCATTTTATCTTTTTTAGATAGAATGTGAGGAGGACGCCTAGCGCTACGAGGGGCGTTATGTATTCCAGTGCGCTGGTGTTCGCCAGGCTTGCTGGGACGCTTTGGAAGCTTACCGCGTATATGCTCGCGATGGCTGTAATAGGCAGGAATATAAAGGAAATAGAAGTTAGTTTTTTTATGACAACGTTGAGCTCGTTTTGCACCTCTGTGAGGTAAATGTTGTAGAGGTCGGATGTTCGGGTGAGAAGTGACTCTGCGCGCGAAAGCGAGAACTCCACGTCTGCGAGCGCGTCTTGTTCCAACAGTTTTGACAGCCTCCTTGTGACGTGATAGAGGGAAAGAGTGTCGCTGTAGAGATCTGCCGCCTTCTTCCTCATTACTCGTATTTTGCTCGTGTCACTCAAACGCCCCTCAGAAATCTCATCGAGCAACGCTTCGAACTGGGATAAAAGCGTGGATCTTTCCGCGTTGAGCACCGTTGCGAATTGGTAAACCAATCCTTGTAATATCACTGTTCTAGAACACTCTGGAAAATCGAGCTTATCCAGGACTTCTCTTAAATATTCTGTGTAGACTACCGCACGGTGTGCTTCCAACTCTAAGTAGTGGGGTTGCCTGTGTAGGTCAAATCTAATATATAACGGACCATCCGCACTTTGCTCCACTCTGTAAGCGTCCAGTTCTTCTTTTGGAAAGTTTTCGGGTAATTGTTTCACATATTGTATTTCACATTTCATAATATGGCTTAGGGTGCATACATAAAAAAATTTCTATGCGCACACTTGTTATAGCCACACCACATTGGTGGGGTGTCACCATCAATAACTAATGAATTAGTTTGTATAATGGTCACGCTTGTTTTTTCAGCTTACACCTACCACAGATTAGCAATCAATCCACACAGTAAAAGAGCCAGGAATGCACATTAACACACTTGACGGTATGGGACAACATATCGGAGTACCACATAAAATCACATGAGCCAAGCTCTGACGACGAGACTCATCACCCGAAAAAAGGGTTAACCCGTTGGCTCAGGTTAAAATCGCTATTGGAATTAAAATGCTATGTTTGGGGTCCGCGATAGGCCTCTAGCCCAGGCGATTCCTATCAGCGTGGAATTATACGGTTGGGCAAAGATAAAGGGGTTTAACTTTTTTCGTAGAGTGCGGTCGCCGTGGACTTACTGCTCTACGGCTCACAAGGTAACACTATTCCACCTGTGGGGGGACACGTGTATTTGGTTTAAGCTTTGGTTGCGGTGGACAATTGGGGTACGTGTGTATCATTGTCCAGTTTGCTCCGATTTCTTAATTAGCTAGGTATGAGAATTGGCTTTTGGTTGGCTCAGCTTGGTGGGCTTATGCTGGGATGTGGTGGTCAATGTTTAGCGTGGTTTGTTTGCAATCTATTCACAAACTTTTTTTAAATGTTTGTGGTTAGTTTGTTGTGAATCTACAGGAAATCAAAAGGGTTATCGCGAGCCAGAGGGAGGAGATGGGGGAGAAGTTTAGGCGCACAAAAATTATTAAAAGAGAAGTGGGCTTCGAAAAGTTAAAGGGTGTGCTCTCACACCCCAACATTCTTGCCATACTTGGCATTAGAAGGTGTGGTAAGTCGGTTTTCGCATGGCAACTTCTCGAGGAAGAGAAGTTTGGACACATTAACTTTGACGACGAGAGGCTTTTCGGGATTAGGCCAACCGAGCTTGATCTGGTTCTCCAAGCGTTCTACGAGCTCTATGGTGATTTAGACTTTGTTGTTTTGGATGAGCCTCAAAACGTTGTGGGTTGGGAGCTATTTGTGAATAGGCTTCGGTTGAACAAAAGGGTTGTGGTCACAGGTAGTAATTCTAGGCTTCTTGGTGGTGAGCTTGCGACGCATTTGACTGGTAGACACGTAGACTTCACACTCACACCGTTCAGTTTCAGGGAGCACCTGGCCTATACCGGGGTTGATTTCTCCCCAGAATCACTTGGTTCCGCGAAGAAGGTTTCAGAGATTAAAAGGAGGCTGGAGGAATATGTTAGGATGGGTGGGATGCCGGAAGCGCACCTTTTCGGCAGAGAAATCCTTGTGAGGATCTATGCAGACATAGTTGAGAGGGATGTGCTTGGGCGCCTAAGGATTAGGCGGGGGCAGGCTTTTAGGGAGTTTGCGAAGTACCTCGCATCAAACATTGGCTCAGAGTACACTTATAGCAAACTCTCACATATCTTTGATATAAAGGATGTTCACACAGTGAGAAACTGGCTTGGTGGCTTGGAGGCCGCATACCTATATTTCTCGCTTGAGCGGTACTCACCCAAACTCAAAGAGAGTGTGATCGCGCCCAAAAAGCTGTATTGCTTGGATAATGGGCTAGCGCTCGCGATATCGCTTAAAGAGGGGAGGGTGGGTAGGCTCATTGAAAATGTTGTCGCAGTGGAGCTTCTCAGGAGACGGTTTTACTGGGCTCCCTTCGAAGTGTATTATTGGAAGGACCACACTCAAAGAGAGGTGGATTTTGTCTTGAAGGTGGGTGATAGGGTGGACAGCCTGATACAGGTGAGTTATGCCTCAGATGAGGGCGACATAGAGAAAAGGGAGATAACCGCGCTGGTTAAGGCGGGCGACACACTGAAATGTAGAAACACAACCATCATAACGTGGGACTATGAGGGGGAACTAAAAACCGAAAACATGACCATCGAATGCACACCTCTGTGGAAATGGCTTCTAAAACAACCCTCCAACACCGAATCCAACTGAAATCCCATGTGGAACCACTCAACCCCTAAAACGTTGAGCGACAATATGGGAGACAAAAATGGGGACGTTTACTTTAAGAATACCCTTTAATAGGGTTTTAAAGCGAGATACACATATAGCCCCACCATTGCTTGGCCTAACCCACCGGCCGCAGCCGCCGCCTCTCAACCACTATCGGTAAGAGAACCCACACTATTATCCTTGGGACAAACCCTATTAACATTGTCCGTCGTCTGCCCGTGGCGCACAACAAAGCATGTGAAAACAGATCCATCCAATTTTTCTCCAACCTCAAACAAATCCATCCAAACAGCGTATTGGGCTGTTTAATAAGCTTCCATCCTACCACTATTTATTAGTGTGATTGCTATGAGGGGTAGGGCGGCTGCGATTGGACCTACCGCAAGTATTAAGATGGGGATGGGAGAGAGTGCGCCCGCCATGTCCACCGCGTAGCCCACTGCGGCGGGGGCAATAAGGCTTCCAAGCTGGGACACTGTGTTCATGAAGCCTGCGGCGCTACCCCGCTGGTGGTGTGGTGCACTTTCGAGTATGTGGGTGTCTAGGCCGCTTTTCCAAAAGAAAGCCGAAAAGCCTATGAGGGGTGCGAGAATGTACGCCACGAGCACGCCTCTTAGTAGCGCGAATAGGGCCATCGCCACACCGAAGCACGCCATACCCGCTGCGGCCACACCCAGCCTACCATACTTGTCCGCTGCCACCCCACCAACAAGTTGGCCCACGACGGCGGCTGAGGCTAGGATGAGGTATAGGATTTGTGCGCTGAGTGCACCAACAAGCGTGATGGCGAAATAGTAGAACCACGCTGAGACACCTATGATGCCCCACATTCCTCCTAACCTCACGGCCACCGCCCATATGAGTTGGGGGTTTGCCAGTGTGGATCCAAGGCTCACACGCTTCTTTTCCCCCGCTGAGATGTTGGAGGTCGCGGGCACCTTGAGGTTATAGGCGAGACACACTATGAGGGCGGCTATGCCTAGGGCTACGTACACCTGTCTCCATCCGAATCCCTCAATTATTGTTGGGAAAACGGTTGCGGCTAATATCATGGCGGCAGGTGAAACTGTTTCCAGGGCGCCAACACCGGTGCCCCTTGAACCCGTGCTTAGGGCCTCCGAGAGTGTTTTGAGGGATGAGGGAAATATGGGTCCCGCAAGTATTCCAGCGGCGAGGAAGGCTGCGAATATTTGGGTGAAGCTCTGCGATGAGGCTATGGCGAAGCTCACGAGGCCCACACTTATCAGACTCAGGGTGGTAGCACGCTTACTCCCAAGTGTGTCCACAAGTAGACCCGCGGGTATACCCGTAACCACATAGCCTATATAGAACGCGGATGCCACCGCCCCAGCCTGCAAGCCGTTTAGCCCCAGCTCAGGCGCCGCGTTTGGGAGCGCGATCCCCCAGCTATAGCGCAGGCCTAGCTGCACCATGTTAGCGGCCCACAGCACCACCACTAGTTGGGCCATAAGTAGAGTTACCCTATGGTGGGCCATGTGCGGCCACCCATCTCCCAGGTCCTCCCCAATCCAAGGGTTTGAGCCATACGGTGCGAAGACTGTGAACACACTTTTAAACTTCTTTACAAGATGGTGGCTGTGGAAGTGTGAAGGTAGGTGTGAGGGTGATTCACGCTTCCAACCTGATCCGTGTGTCGAGGGCTGTCTGGGCGGCGATTTCCACGGCCTTCCGCATCGTGTTAATATTCATCGAAGGTGTTTCCCCCTCGAGTTTCGCGGCGAGTTCCTCGTGGCATGGGATGTGTATGAAGCCACCTAGAAAGCCGCGCTTCGAAGCCTCAGAGCAGATCAAATACATCGCGTTATTACACAGATATGACCCGGCGCTCAGGCTTAGCTTTGCGGGAATACCAGCACCACGAAGCGCTGCCAATATTTTTTCCACGGGTAGATTTGTTTCGTAGGCCGCTGGTCCCCTCTGCTCTATTTTTTCGCTATCGGGTTTCTCCCCAGCCACATCTAGAAGGTTTG
>JAVZKQ010000050.1:0-15755 GCA_038884175.1 Thermoprotei archaeon
TTAAAGTTTACTTTGGGTGTTTGCCGTAGGGGGGTGGGGGGGGGGGTGGTTTTGTGGTTTGATTAATCTGTTTTGTATTTAATATATATTATTTCTGTTTTGATATGTCAAAGAGCATAAATACATCTGTTCACCTACATAATAATATTATGTTACAATTCATTATCTCCTTGCTGGCTATTGGTATTTCAGTTGGGATACTGCTAATCAACATAATAACTTACCGGAGGAGGTTTCATAGTATAAGTGCGAGAGAGGTGGATCAGAAAGTGACGGGACTTACCGATAGGCTTAAGAACGTGGAGGAGAATGTCAAAGATATGGAGAAGACTTTGGCTGAGACGGTTGAAGCTTTGCGTAAAGATCTTGAGAGGATAGAGCTACGAGGTGAGAGGCTTGCTACCGATGTTGAGTGGCTTAAAAAGCAGAGTGAAGAGCATGGTAAACGGCTTAACGAGTTAACACAGATAGCGCACCAGATGCTTACCACACTTTCAAACATAAATCACGCTGATCACGCTAATTCGAACCGCTCACCATAAAGTTTTTATCTTATTTTAGCATAACTGCCATGTGTCAGCAAGCCAAGTCTACGATGATTTCACGTCACGTTTACCGTGTGGTTATACTCTTACTGAGAGGGAGAAGGCTGCGGCATATAACTTCACGCGGGCTCTGGCTATGGCGCTGAGGATACCGATGTCTATGATTACGCCGAATATTATCTGTGACTATGTGGTTAACTTTCTGCGTTCAGCTGAGAGGGCGAGGGCGCTCAGAAATATGAGGCTGGGTGACTATGATTATATGGTTGATTTAACACGGCAGTTCCTATCGGAGCTAAACGAGAAATATCAGTTCGTTAACGCCCACGACATTATTAAGATGTCCTATATTATACCGTTCATATTTTTGGAGTGAGTGAGTATGGCTCAAAGATCTAATGTAGTCACGGTAAATAATTTCATGGGGGGTCCATACATCACCATTGAGGAATTCAGTAACACCCTGACCACACTACTCACCGCACACAAACAGTGGTTCCAGAGTAAGATAACCATGCCCAATACGCCGTCGCCTGTCCCACCCATATTTGTGTATGGTCCGCCTGGTGTTGGTAAAACCCAGGTTATAACCACGCTTGGCGCCGAGTTGGGGTATGATGTGAGGGTTATGATTGCGTCAACCATGGATCCCGTGGAGGTGCGTGGTATACCCGTACCCATCATTGACCAAGCCGTGAAGTATCCGAACAGCCCTGACGGGTTCACTGTGTGGATGCCCGACCAAGTATTCAAAAGGAGTGTGGATAGACCAGTCATATATTTCTTCGACGAGTTAAACCTTGCACCCCCCGCCGTCCAAGCAGCCCTCTACCGACTGATCTTAGAGGGCAAACTTGAGAAGATCGATATCTCGATGCATGTGAGGATTGGTGCGGGTAACGAGAGGAATGTTGTACCCAACGCTAACCCCCTAACCGTCCCCCTCGAGACGAGGTTCGCTGTCTACTATGTTAGACCGGATGCGGAAGCGTGGCTTACATGGGCGAAGAAAAACGGTGTAGATTCCAGGGTTATCAACTATCTGAGTACATATAAAGACCAAATTTATCACATCGACACAATGAATATGACTATTGCTAAAGCTACGCCCAGGGGGTGGGAGCGCGTGTCAAACCTACTCAAACTTAACCTAACAAGTAAATATGATATCGCAAGCTCCGTTGGCTTCAGGATCGCAGATGACTTCATGAGATACCTAGAAACTGTCAAGCCCCGTATAACACCTGAGAGTGCTGCGGGCGGATGGTTAGAGGGAGGGGAGCCTAAGAAGGGGAAGGTAAAGAAGAGTGAGGGGTGGTATTAGGGGGGAGTGACTATTGGAGGATGTGTATGACTATTTGCCTCCCCATCTGATAAGTGATGCTGTGATTAAATATGCGCGGTGTGGGTTCTCTAAGAAGAATGTGATAAAGTATGCTCTTTCACGTGCGAAGGCGGTGGAAAAATATAGGGATATGTTCGGTGATAGTGATGTTACACGGAGGTTTGAGGATGGCTTATACCGTGATAGTCGGTTGAAGAGGCCGGCTAAGCTTCGGCGGACAAGCTAGACAATTCATGATTCGACGAGATAATAGTGTTTTATTTTTGGGTAGTTCCACACCCCATCTTCTGGCTGTAGCCCGTATTGTTTAAGGAGGGTGATGTGTGTTGTACACCCGCCACACTCCTCGTATCTGACCCGCCGTGGGAAGAGCACCAGTTTTTCACGTATTGTTAGTATCCTCGACATTATTTGTGCGCCTAGCTCCTTTAAACCGTTTGAGTGCAGTGTTTCGTGGAGCACTGTTTCATCGTCCGCTATCGGTGTGAGTACCACGACCCGCTGTTTTGCGGGCGTCATACCCACAGCAACACGTTGGGCGACGCGCACATCGCCGTCAAGGATAATCACGTGTTGTGGTGGTGGGAGAAAGGGGTGTAGGGCTAGTTTACGCTCTATCTCCTCGATTGTGAGGGGGCGCCCACCACGCTTATAGTAGGCTGCCACCTTTGTTCTACCAGTAGCGGAACTCACGTATTACTATTGGCTGTCTGGTTTTTCAGCTTTTCCTTTTGTTCTCCTGTACGTGTAACCAATCCCTACTTTTCTCTTTACCCTTCACTATAGCGTAGTATGTTTTACGTTTCGCCCCAGTTACTGTTACCCCCCTTTTCGTTTTGGGGGGATCACCATACCCTACAACGCGGATTAAACCCTTCTTGCGTAGCAGGCGTATATAGTTCGCCCTAAAACTCGTATAGCTACCAACATATAACCCGATGGAGCGCCTCCTATCACGTAGCGCCCGCCATATCTCGTATGGATACGCTCTCCCATTCGCAATAAGATAGTCGCGGATAAATGGGCCAGTGGGTAGTATGACCGCTATTGGCCCACCACGTCTAGGTGTTATCGGCCTGTTGGCCATTCTTGTTACCTTGTTTACGCATATATTCCACGAGGCCCCTGAGCCGCTCCGCTGCTGCTGACACTGCGACCTGCCTCTTCTTTACCTGCTCGGCGTACGCCTCTAACACCTCGGCGCTCCTCAACACCTGCGGTATAAGTGGGTTGTTCTGATCTGATACCCCAGCCCGCCTAATTTTATCCACCAACTCCCGCGCCAACTGCGCATACCTCGTGAACACCTCAATTTCCACACTGTCTATTTTGGGTTGGTCTTGCAGCAACCCGTTAACCATATTATCATATTCGTCTAATTCCGACACGACAAATATTTCTATTGGCACTATATATGTTTTTTGAGTTTATAGGTTAAACTGGGAGTGGGTTGCATCCGCCTGATGAGAGGTATGTGAAGGGGTCTGCTCCACGCTCTATTATTATCGCTGTTGCGCCAGCCATCGCAACCGTGGAGGCGCTTGTACCCGTGTATACGCCTTCACTTGTGGCAAAGTTGGTTGGGGCGTATAGTTTATCACGTGGACACGTCTGGCTACTCCAGTCGGTTGACGCCACAGGATATGTTGCGGGTACCTTAGCGAAGTCGCTTATACCCATGTTAGCGTAGGCCACAATCACTGGGATACCCTGCTCCCTAAACCATGTGAACGCGCGTACATATACTTCGATCTCATCCCTTGTGCTCCCATGTGCCTCCATCGGTATACATATTATATGTGGCCGATATACACCTGAACGCATATCTTTAAGGATCATGCCCAGCGCGTAGACGAAGTCGGCGACGGGCGCCATGCCACCCGTCGACACAGGGTAGACACGTACACCACATTTGGGGGCTAACCCTATGTATGGTGGTGAATTATCCTTTAGTGTGGCAACACTCCTATAGTCATGTGTAGAGGAAACGTCGTTGACTGTCGACGCGATATGGTAGGCATACTCCGCTTTAGGTGAGAATCCATCCACATCTACTAGTGCAACCCTCACCCCATCACCACTATACCCAGCAGCGTAACCCACAATTATGTCGCCCACAAACACGCTCACTAAGCCGAACCAGCGCCTCAGATCTGTGACCGTGTAGTTACCTAAGCTAGTCGGTGGGGTATTCCTAACGACCATTGCATCTGAGGAGCTAGCCTTCACAATTGAGACATCCCATTCTGGGATATAGAGTAGAGCATCACTCCTCCGACCTAGTGCTACGCCCTTCACCCCACCACCACCCAACCGCTAGTAGCCCGCCACTATTTCTTTAACTATTTGCGCGGTTATATCCTCTAATATTAAAATGGAATCTGGGCTTGACGGTGTTATGAACGCGGACGACCAACCCTGAATCCACCGACATACGGCGTCCGGTTTTATCCGCTCAAGGGGCACGCCGAGGGTTGCGGACAAGTGGCTTGCATATTTATATGCGAGTTGCTTCTGGTTATCAGTTAGACTTGACTCGCATGGTAGCAGTGAAACAAAGTCCTCATATGTTGTGATCGCCCGTGTCGCAACAGCCGGACGCGGCGCAACCGCCTCCGTCGCCTGCTGTGACGCGGAAACGGCCGACGTACCCGTAGGCTTCGAGAACCCTTCGAGGAAGGACCTTATTGGCCCTTTCGGCAATATCCCAAACGGGCCCTTTGACTGCGGTGTCTGCGGTTGTTGCTGTGGTGTCTGCGATACTGACTGGCTTTCAAAAATCCTACTGGGACGCCTTACTTGACCTGTTTGGAGAACACTCTCAGTATATTTCTCAAAGAAGCGTAGCCCAGGATACTTCCACTTAAATCCCTCTTTCTCGTCTTCCCCTGACGACATAAATAATAATTGATGGGGGTTAATAAAAAGTTTTGTTATTATGATGAAAGCTCTTTCCTAGCCGCTTCACGCCTTCTCTGAGCTTCCTGACCGAATTGGGTTATGGGTAATATGCCCAACCCACTCGCTACGATCTGTACTGCCGCCGCCACTACACCTTCAGACTGCACTCTACTCGCAGCATCATTTATATTGTCGCTGAATGCACGTATCCTCGCGGACACGTACCTCGAAACCTTACCTCCAACTTGGTAGCTCATAATACCAAATACATCATTCTGCTTAATAAATTTATCGCGTGTTCTCTATATTGGTATGTACAGTATGTCTCCGAATGGCACCTTTATCTTTTCTTCATTTAGTTGCTCAGGGGGTGTTATTGTTGCCCATAACACTTGGTATGGTGGTTGTTGTTTTGGGAAGGGGCCAAAAAGGTCTGTCAAATATATGAGCAGGTCTATATCGTTATTGAGATTATCCTGTATATATTTGAATACGGGTCTAAAGTCTGTACCACCTGTCTTGATGTGTGCGGCGAAGTCGCTTGTGAATGGCGCTGGTGGGAAATCATTAACATACGTTATTTCTTTATAACAGAAAATTAGTGTACCTCTCACATTCGGCATATTTACTATCCTTAACATCTCATGTATAAATACCGTATATGCAACTTCTTCTATGGATCCACTTGTATCTATTGCTATCACAATCTTTATGGTTCTCTGACTCAGAGTTGGAAGATATAGCCATTCTGGTTGCTCGATACCTATAACTCTAGGTATATATAACTCCCCACGCTTGAATGGGGGCATCCTATAATCCGTATAGCTGATCCTCGTCACATACCGCTCCAATATACTTTGCCAGTCAACCATCGACTTATACTCTGCTTCGATAAAGGCTCGCTCACCAGCAGTACCACTACCATATGCACCTGACCCATATGATGATACTTCATCGGCTATCTTATCAAAATCCTCAGGACGACCCCTTATTATGTCACCCCCTTTACCAGGATCGAAACCGCCGCCCCCCTCAAGTTTACGTGGGTGTTGAGGTTGGCCACCCTCACCTTCACCGCCCCCCTCACCTTCCTCCTCACCTGGAGGTTGGCCACCCTCACCTTCACCGCCACCGGGAGGCGGGCACGGGCAAGGTATTGGCCTACCGTTCAACCACTCTGTGAGGAATAGATTGTATAGTGATTCTGTTGTATATTGCTTCGATGAATATTTTGGGTCGTAGAGTATACCTGGCGGTGGCTCTATTACTAGTTCAGGATTTGGAGATGAGGTTTTTACAAAGTTCTCTATGAGATAACTGTTAATGATGAAGTCGCCCGCACAATTCCACAGACATCCAACCTTGGTGCCAATATGCCATGGGTGCAGTAATATTGTGTGGAATAATTCATGGAGTAAAACGAATGATTGTTGCTTGGGAGGCAATATATTATAGAAATCTCGGTTAACATATAAGGTTGAACCATCAGTTGCAGCCGTACTAACATCTGTCGCCCACCGATATTTTAGAATGTGGAGTATTTTTGCTATTATAAATGAAAATGTTAGCTCAGATGCTTTCTCAATTCGAGGCGCTAGTTCAATATACGCGTCGTATTCGGACAGCGTTTGACACCTCTTATTGAGTGTATTTCACGAATGGGCCCAATATCTCCAGCATGTGTAGATGGATGGTGCTTGGATCTATCCCTTTGTTAACCAGCTCTTGGGGATTCACCCTTCCACTAAACACTTTCTCAAGTTTATCATTGTCATCATACCCCGCGTCTATGAGTTTGTTTACGAGAACAGCGTCCTCATAGTAGAGTTCGCAATCATTATCCACGAAATATTCGCGTAGCGCAACAGTCATTTCCGGTATTGGGTTTGGTTGAATCTGTGCAAATGTTACTAGTAAGTCCGCGTGTTTCTGGAAGGATTCAGGTGTCGCGTACAGTATCTCCCACGGCTCAATCCTCCATACTTCATTCAAAACGGTGATAACGAACGTACGATTACCTAATTCCATTTCAGACTTCAACGCGTCGATAAACAGCTCAAATTGATATTGAAATTTTTCTAGTACTTCCGGATCCGCATCACCCGCATCATTCTTGGGTATAGGTCTATTCTGATAAAGTATCCTTATTGCGGCGAGATATACCTGTTGGCGTTCGGCTGGCGTAGCATCTTTAATGTTTTCAGGTATCGGCATAGTAAAGTATACACACGGGTTTCTAAAAAAGGTTTCGTGGTTGGGTTCTATTCGAAGCGTTCCCTTTTTGTCTTTAGCATACGCTCAGCGACTTCCCTTACGTTTATCGGACCTTGCGGTCTATTCATCTGTATTCCACGCATTGTCACTGGTCTATACCATCCCTGTCTCGGTTTACGTGCTTGTTGGCTTGGCTCTATCATTGTTGTCGGACTTGGGCTTAGGCGTTCGGTATAATCATGTGCCCACTGCGGTTCAACCCTATTCGTCGTCCATAATAGTGCTGTAGCGTAGCGTATGAATTTTAGAATGATGTTTATCTGGTCGACTGTGTTTGGGTTGTTTGGGTCTAGTAGTTCGTTGTCCGCCCACATGTTGTTGATGGCGTTTTCCACACTGCCTCCTGGGAGAGTTGGTTCCCCACTTCCCAAATATATGGTTCTATCCAGTTTCCTTAGCAGGCGTTCGAGGATCGCGACATCTACAAGTATGAGGCTGCCAACATCGTTTTCTAAGGCTTCCCACTGCCCACTATCCATATCTTGACTAATTGCCCTCATGATCTCCTTGTGCCTATAATAAAGGTCTGCGTATGACACAATAAAATATATGCACACGCCCTAAAAAGGTTTCCGTATCACGCATATATTGTGAGGGCCAATATGTATCCGAGGCCCAGCGACGTGTAGAAGAGCACCCACCCCAAACTGTTCTCAGCCACCTTTATCGGCCGATCGGCCGTGAGTATCGCTGTTATGTCTAACGGCAACATGGCGAAGAGCACATATAAATGTGCCACCACCGCGTAGACATATGCCACACCGCTTAACCCCAACATAGCGATCTTAGACCATTTTACACCTAGCAGTGTTGGCAGAGTCCTTATACCGAACACACTATCACCGTTAACATCACCGAAATCCTTCGTTGATTGGAGGGCGACAACCCATAGCAGGAAAAATATTGCTAGTGTCAGTGTTGATCTATGCGCCAATTCGCCGAGAACATAGATGGGTAGGAAGCCGCGCCCAGCGGCTTGGATGAGGAGTGATAGTGGGAAAAACCGTTTTAAGTATAATGGTTGCTGTGTATATGATATTGCTGTGAACGCCATAAGCAATGATGCCGCCCCCACACCATACACAAAGCCAACCGCGGTCGCACAAATAATAAGCGTGTAGCCAACAATATACGCATCCTTTGAGGACAGCACCCCACTCACAGTGGGCCTATACACCTTATTATTCAACCTATCAAGCATGATCTCTGTTGGGTTAGCCTGGTTGAGCGCCTGGCCACCACCCTGAAACATGGCGAACACCAATGCGAAGATAAAGGCAACCAGCAGTTGGAGGTGGAGTATGATGCCGCCCAACAAACCAACCGTGAACGCGGGTAAAACAGTGAGCGGCCTTATGAGATCCACAACACCACGCAGCCTCACACCTAGATATCGAGGCTCATTACCACTCCTCAAACCCCATTTAAACTTCAAAGTCAACCATCCGAGAATATGAATACAAAAATATAATTGTTTTTATCGCTGTCAGCGCACAATCCTAAGCTTCTCATGCGTCCTCGCATGGGACGCCGCGCGCGGAATAGAGCGATTCACACTGGCAGCATGCACAAACTGTACAACCCTATCACGGGCGGAGCGCACCATCCTCCCATCGAGCAACGCACCCCTATTAGTCTCACCTTCAACCGCCTCACTGACCTCCAACAACTTATCGCGGACAGCCGGCACACTATTCAGAGCCTTATTGGATAATAGTCTACCAACAACCTCACCAATAATCTTCCGACCACCAAGAACAGAGCCAACACGGCCACCAACAAACATGGATCCAGCATCGGTAGCACCCTCCGAAACCACATCCCCACCAGTGGCGGGTGCAACATTTGCACCAACTGGTACACCGCCAACAACCCCGGGAGGAGCGAGCAACGAGGCTAAAATAGGTGTCCTAGCCATATTATAGAATAAAGGGAACCTGACCATTTGCGCCGGCTGCACACCCACAGTATTCTCAGCACTCATACACCATATTATGCACCCAAAAACATAAAGTTTGTGCTCAATACGCACATCACACCGATGTTTACGAAGTTCGTAATGACGACAGCCAATTTTTCGCTTCATCGTTTAGATATAATACAAAGAAAAGTAGATATACATATACTTGCCAAGCAACTACTTCATCTAATTGCCGAAACGACAAAATCATTTTATAAACATATTAACAGATACCGACATACGGTAAAAAAATCTGAACCCACAGTAAACTTGCCAAACCCCCCAAAAAACTATCTATATGTAAAAACATGAAAAAGTAAACCCTGACTCAAAACACTTCATAAACAATATGAATAAAATCGTCAATGGTCCAGGCTGTCCAGGCTACCCTATTATTAATTAATATTTTTACCATACTTTACAATCTGTACATTAGCTTATTATTATTATGCTATGATTTTATATTATATCAAATTATGACATAGGTAATTTTTTAAAAAGAACTTAGGGGTAAGGGTTAGCCTGGACTGCTTGGACTGTTGCTTTTTCATTGTGTCAAAATAGTGAAGAGGAAAATCGGCTATTGCCGTTACGAAATCCGATTATTATATAACAATTAGCCTGGACACACATCTTCATTTTCGTCACTGTCCAGGCTAGTCCAGGCTCCGACATACTAGCCTGGACACTATTAAGAACATACAATTTCGCGTATTATAAAACCAATTTACATAGTTAGTATCCAGTATTTCCTATATTATGGAATAGTTCGTCATAAATATAGGCTGTCCAGGCTGACAGTCAAAAAAAAGGACAGCCTGGACCATTGACGAGCTTTTGTGTCAAATCGTGTCTGATGCGAGTGCCGATAGATATAAATAGAAGTTATTGCTTTTATTCATTATGACACAAAATAAAGAAAACTTTAACCGCAATGACTACGGGAATTATGAGCCTCTTTTCAGGCCGGGTGAAGTTGCGCGGATATTTCATATATCGGAGTCTACTTTGATTAAGTGGAGGAAGAAGGGTATAATAAGGGGGATTGAGTTGAGGCCTAATGTGTTTCGCTATCCTAAGAGTGAGTTGGATCGACTAATAGGTACAATAGGTGAACAGGCTTCTAAAAAGGATAATGTGGAGCAAGCGGTTTTCGGTGTTCAGGAAGGCGTAAAAAAAGATGATTGAGGTCGGGTAAGTTGTCACCCCACAACCACCCAACCCAATACCCCAAATATTATATACTCTGCTTATTTTTAAAGGTATCACCCTGTTTTCCTTCATAATAGGGGGTATGGTTTTTGGATAAACAACTTCGTGAAAAAGTGGAGCTTCTCGCCGAGCGCAGTATCAAGTTTAGGGATCTCTACTTCCTTGGTAAGTGGCAAGAGTTGGGTTACCCGACTATGGGTAGTGCTGAGCGTTTTGTGATATGTGCACTGTTATATAATCATTTTACGGAGGATGAGGTTAGGGAGGTGATGAAGGAGAGCGCTGTTGGCGGTTGGGCGAAGGGTGACGAACAGTACCGCAACCTGTTACTTGAGGACGCGAAGAGATTTATTGAGGAGGGTAAAAATGAAGGTGAGGAGGAAGGTGAGGAGGGTAAAGAAGAGGTCAACGTGTGGGAATTGTCATCAGTAATCGAAGACATGCACATTTACCGTCAGGTTTTCCACACGTCGTCAAATGGTTCCACGAGTTTCTGGTATTATAGTGGTAGAAGTTGGATGCTTGGCGCAGAATCAGTATTGGAGGGCGACATCGTCGCGGCGCTCAGCAACCCGGGCACAGCTAAGCCAAGCAAAACACTGCTAGACACTGTTTCCCGCATTGTGCGCTCCCACACAACTGTGTGGGAGGACAAGTTGAAGATGCCCCCGCTCACACTAATAAATCTGCGTAACGGGGTGTTCGACTTGGAGACGGGTGTACTACACCCGCACAGCCCCGACTATTGGTTCACATCATGTATAGAGGTGGATTATAATCCCGATGCGAAGTGCCCGAACTTTCTACGCTTCCTCTCCGAGATCCTCAGGCAGGAGGATATACCCACAATGCAGGAGATGTTAGGATACATCCTCCATAGAAGTAACTTCGCTCGGCGCGCCTTCATGTTGATCGGCTCTGGGTCAAACGGTAAATCATTATTACTCCAAATCGTGGAGGAGTGGTTGGGTAAGGCCAACGTGAGCCACCTACCATTACAGGAGCTTGAGTGGAGCAGGTGGGGTAAGGCCGCCCTCTTAGGTAAACACGCAAACATATTCGCTGATCTACCCCAATCGCCTCTGGGTAAAAGCGAGGTGTTCAGGGCTGTGACTGGCGATGACACCCTGGACGCGGAGCGCAAATTCCACCCCTACTTCACGTTTAAACCATACGCCAAACTTATTTTCAGCACGAATAGGCTACCAGCAATACGTGAAGACGAGGTGGACGCCTTCTTTAAACGCTGGATCATAATAGAATTCCCAAACACTTTCCCCGACGACATGCAAAAACGTGAAGCAATACTTAGAGAGTGCCTCACAGACGAGGAGAAGTCGGGTATACTCAACTGGGCGCTCGAAGGCCTCAGACGCCTACTCCAAAACCGCAAATTCACAGGTGAGGAGACAACGGTGAGCGAGATCCGTGACAGGTGGATGCGTGAATCAAACCCAGCATACGACTTCCTAGCCACATATGTGGAGAAGGACCAATCATCATACATACCCAAACAGGAATTGTGGTCAAAATACATAGAGTGGTGTGAGGCACAGGGGCTACCCCCACCACGCAGGCAGAACGAATTCTCAACACTAGTATCCGCAATATTCGCGGCCGTGACACGTAGAATATATGAGGGGGAAACCAGGATTTGGGTGTGGGGGGGTATACGTTGGAAGAGGGATAATGGCGGCGAAGGCACACTACCACTCGAGCCGAACAACAGCGGTAACGACGCTGACCTCCACGACTTTTACGCTAAGTGTAGCGCCACATTCGACGCAATGTACCAGCAGAGTATGGGTGAAGGCGTACCAACAGGCGACATCATATTACGCCTAGAACGTGAAGGCATACCACGCAGAATAATTGATAAATGGCTACAACTCAGCCTAGAAACAAGGCTAACACAGAAAGACGGGAAACTCAAACCCCTTTAAAATCAAACACTCTCTCCACATCGAGCCAGCCGTTAACTCGGACACCGCCCTTCTTTTTTAACCACTCCTCCACCCGATCACCCTCACCATCACTCTTCACAACACCACGCCACGACACCTTCCCAGCGAGCACAGCGAAACTCAACCCCTCCCTCAAATAATAGATCCGTGCAACCGGCGTATCCTCCACATACTCTTTCAAATCATCGAACTCCACAAGATCGATGGGCACGATTTACCCCCAATAATAAAATGCAAGTAAATATATATGGGTGGATTATACCAGGCTAATTATACTGGCCCCACCTATCTGGTCCGTGTTCTAAGAAATTACGTAGCTCTCTAACATTATTTATGAAGAGCTCTAGTTCAAAGTTGAAATCATCATCTTTATCCCCCAGTGTGAGGTCGGCAAAAATCAGCTCGGCGACTAACAGCACTTCCTCCCATTTAGCCCCCAGCCTTTTCGCGTTCTCTCTAACACCGACGTATAGGCTCACAGCGCGCTCATACTGTTCCTCCGTATATTGCTTAATATCATTCAACCCACAACACCACAAAATATGTTACTCATCTAAATATATTCTTTGCGATCATTAACTAAAATATTTTTCCAATGGGGTCATGTACGGTGTGTCACCAAGCCTTCTCATCGCTATCTCCACGTATTCCGGGTTCATCTCTATACCAATATAGTTTCGCCCAAGCCTCTTAGCCACAACAAGAGTCGTACCACTCCCACAAAATGGATCCAATACGACACCGCCGGGAGGGCAGCTCGCAAGTATTGGTCTGACACATATTTCCTCTGGGTACACGGCGAAATGAGCCCCTTTGAAAGGCTTAGTTTTAGCCGACCAGAAGTCGCCGGGATTCTTCCCCAAAGGGTGCCCGTCCCCCTTCCGCTCGGGGTAAACATAGTTTTCAACCTCCTTTTCGGATGCCTTAAGCACGCCGAAGGCTGACACGCCTCCTTTACCACGTTTAACATCGCGCACCCTAAGGTTGAACCGAGTATAGGTGGTTTTCAACGGTATTCTCACCGCGTCCAAATCATAATAGTATCTGCCGTTTTTAACGAAAAAGAAGATGTGTTCATAGGTTTGTGTCAGACGGTCTTTGACGCTTGAAGGCATAGCATTAGGCTTATACCAAATAATATCGTTGCGGAGGATCCATCCATCATCTATTAGGGCGAAGGCAACCCTCCACGGTATCCCTATTAAACTCTTGGGTTTGTACCCTGCGGCTTTTGCCTGTGGGGTGGGTTTTTCGTATAGGTCTCCTGCAACTTTTACTCTGCGATAGTTTTGGAAAAGGGTTCTATCACCTCTCCCACAGTTGGAACCAGCATATGTGTCACCCAACACAATATACATGCTACCACTCTTTTTCAGGATGCGTTTAACCTCCCGGCATACCTCGACGAGGTGTTCGACGTAGAGCTCCCATGTCGGCTCAAGCCCAAGCTGCCCTTTATAGGCGTCACACTTTACACAGAAATTGGAGATTTGAGGATACCATTTAGCCTCTTTATCTCTACCTGGCCTATGCCAACTGCTTTTCCCATGGCTTCCCCTCTCTTTAGGTTTAACATGTTCGGCCCATTCATGGTCACAGTTCCCATCGCCGCCCCAGACTGTTTCCGTAGACTTGCCATAGTCGCGTAGCCCATAGTAGGGCGGTGAGAACATGACCATGTCAACACTCTCGTCTGGTAGCTGTTTCATCACTTCGATACAGTTACCCGTAATAATACGGTTGATAGGTAATCCTACACCCTCCATTCCCATCACCCCAACCATTGTAGGCGTCTCTGTGTTATGGGGTGTTTGCGCTCAACAATAGTGTACGCCTCCTCTAGCGGTACATGCATCTCCTTTGAGAGGTACCATGCGACCGCGAGGGGTGAGCGTTCAACCGACATATTACAACACACGAGCACATTGTCGCCGAGGCGGATGTGCTCCCCAATTATACCCGACACAATGTCGAGGTTGAGGTGGTTTGCTCTCCCAACCGCGGGGTTAAATACGGGTACACTAACCCAATCCTTTGGCCACCATTCCGGCGCCTGCTCCAAAACACATATCGCGTACCACCCACTCCTCCCTATTAGTTGTCGTGCGTCCTCGACTGTGCCAACATATAGTTGTTTCACCACCTCATCCACACACTATCCCCCCTCACCCGAACACTGCCAGTATTATTAGGCCGGCTAGGCTACCAAATATATAGAAAGACCAATCAATGAGCCCGCCCCACACAAGCTTGTTACCCTCCACAAACTGGTCGAACAACCCCTCCTTAAACACGAGCTCCAATACGAGTAGTATACCAATCCAGTAGAGTGGTGCGTGGAAAGCCCTCACACCGAATGTGATGGCTAACCCATACCCAAAATGGCAATCCTGCGCGAGAAGCCAACTATCCGGTTGCCAAACCACCACACACCACCACCGCCACTATATGTTGTTGGCACCCCAACTAGGCCTATCGTGGAGCCTATGCTTACATTTACGGCACACAAGGTGGTCAAACACAGCATCCAAATCTTGGCATGAACACATACACACTTTAGGCCACTTAAAACCGGTAGCACACCCACCACACACTACTACCACCTCCAGCCACGCATCAACCTACGCACACGATCATAGTCGTGTTTGAGAGCCAGAATCATCAGCTCCTCACCACTTATAGAGCCACTCTGAGCCAGCATAGCGACAAACTCAGACACAGAAACACCCAGCGTCCCAAGAATACACTCTATACCACCCACAAGCAAGCTAGTAGCCTGCGTCGGATCGGTTTGATACAGCACGATAGCCTGGAGTATATCCTCAATACACTGTGTCGGGTTGGGCTGAGGTTGGGGCTGAGGCTGAGGCTGAGGCTGGCTACAGGCACCCTCCACAACACTATCGTTAAACGGAAGTATATCGTATGGCACATCGCTGTCAGCCGTAAGCGTTGCAATATTAAACGTGTCGGGGTTAGGCGAATAGCCCTGCAGGTTGGTGTTTGTCTGGCTGTCCCAATCACTCACCCTCTGCGGGTCATATTTTATGCAAACGTTGCCAACATAGCCGAGTTTAACGGTGTATACACCCTGTACTGTTGGCTGGTAGACACTTGAGAATCCACCCTCCAAGCAACTCCACTTTTGACCCCCCGCAAGCGTAAATATGAAGGCGAAGGGACACCACTCGCCGCTCGGGAACAGGACGGGCGCCATAGGCATACTATTATTCGCAACACCATTATCCACGAGCGGCGGTATTTCGCCGTCAGCGTTAAGCGAGAAGCCTCCACCCTGCTGTGGCTGCGCATATATCCAACTCGTACCGAAACCATTCTGGCCAGTACACGTCGGACACATCGGCGGCGAGTTAGCAAGATAAACCGGGCCGAACGCGTCACCGAAGATGTATGGTGGTGAGCCAGTTGCACCCCTAATCAATATGACGCTCTCCGTTGTGGTTCCACTGTTTGTGAAAGTCCACTGTACGATGCCCTGCGCTTCATCATACCACGACCAAGTAACACTCACATTCCTCGACACTGACAGGCGG
>JAVZKQ010000051.1:0-15316 GCA_038884175.1 Thermoprotei archaeon
GCTAGGCCTTGAGGGTTAGCCTGCGCGAGGTGGTCGGCCGACAGGGCGCCGACGTCGGCAGCAAGGGAGGCTCCCCCACTATCCTGGAACTCGTCTGCGTGCAGTCTAACCTTCATACCTTTGGTCTTTGCGTACTCCAAGATGCGCCTCGACTCGTACACACTGAAGTAGCCCGGCTCACAGAACACATCCACGAAGTCGGCAAGGCCGGTTGTAGAAGCGTAGTCCACGGTTTTGAAGACCACCTGCTCTACATACTCGGCCACACGCCCATCGTACTCCTCGGGTGGTGCGTGGGCGGATAGCAGGGTAGATAGGACGCGAGCTTCAACTCTCTCCTTAAGCGTGTTTATCAAGCTGAGGAGGCGCACCTCGGATTCGTAGCTCAAGCCGTATCCACTCTTAACTTCTAAAGTTGTCACACCACTATTTAATAGTCCTCTAACCCTTTTTGCGGAGGCGGCGAGTAATTCCTCATCAGCGGCGCTCCGCGTCCACTTCACAGTCTTCATGATACCCCCACCCCTCGCGGCTATCTCAGAGTAACTCAACCCTTCAAGCTTCAAAGCTAGCTCATCAGAGCGGTTCCCATAGTACAAGAGATGTGTGTGGGGGTCGACCAGCCCTGGTAAAACCGTGTAGTCGGAGAAGTTTATCACGGCACGCGGCTCGTGAACACCGCTGAGCCTAGACCACTCCCCCACATCGACGATTCTACCTCCAACAACAGCGAGCCCCCAGTCTTCCGCTCTAAGAAGAGTGGCCCCAGCTCCCAGCTCACACGGGGCTTGGGGGGTGATGAGCCTGCCGCACTTTAACAGATAGTCAACAATCATGGTGTTGCCATGAACTCCAGGAACTCTTGGAGGCTGCGGGGTTTGAGCACATAGTTGTTCTTCTTCTCGTAGCCGATCGTTGTGTAGGGTGTCGCACCATAGTTGTGCCCGGGGTAAACAATCGTGTCATCGGGTAGGCGGCTCAGCTTATCAAACAGCGTATGGTACATTTGCTCAGCGCTTCCACCGGGTAGATCCACCCTCCCACACTCGCCAACAAAGAGTGTGTCCCCGGTAAACACACGCCCTTCTGATACGTAGCAAACACTGTCTTGAGTGTGCCCCGGCGTGTGGATGACCCCAAGCTTTAAACCCGGCGCATCAAGTGTTTGCCCATCCACTACTGCTATATCCTTCTTTATGGGTGAAGCTTCATGGGCTACTATAAGCGCACCTGTAAGCGAAGCCAACTCGTCGTTACCCATATTGTGGTCGAAGTGGTGGTGTGTGCTAAAAATATATTTTAATTTCAGGTTGAGCTCCCTGAGTTTGGAGTGCAATTCTTTAGCGCCGAAACTCACATCGATAACAAACGCTACACGTTCTTCCGACCATAGCATATAAGAAAAGTTGAGCATATGGCCTACAAGCAGTTGCTCAACACGCATACCGCACCAGCCCCCAAAACATCCAATCCACTTTAACCCTCCTCGACAACGGGATTCCTGAGCGAGCCCACACCATCAATCCTTGCCTCCACAATATCGCCGCCCTTAAGGTAGGGCGCCCCACTGAAGGCGGCTACACCAGCGGGGGTACCAGTGCATATCACGTCTCCAGGCTGCAGCGTGATCCCTGAAGACACGTACTCGATGAGCCGCTCAATCCTGAAGAACATGTCGCCCGCAAGTGCATCCTGCCGTTTCTCCCCATTCACGTAGAGCGTCAACCTTAGGGAGTATGGGTCTTTGACTTCGTCCGTGGTAACCAGCCAGGGACCAAGCGGTAGTGAAGAGTCCAGCGACTTACCCTTAACCCAGTTATAGCCAAGCGGAGTCTCTCTGCCGGGCTGAGGGAACTGGTGGTCTCTGAAGCTAACATCGTTAGCCACAGTGTATCCAGCAACGTATTCGAATGCGCGTTCAGCGCCTATATACTTACCCCTTTTACCTATGATTACGGCCAACTCTACTTCCCAGTCCACCTTTTTAGAAATTCTTGGCACAAGTATGGGCTCGCCATCGGCGACCAAACACGAGGTGAACTTTGTGAAAAAGTATGGTTCTGCAGGTGGTTTGACACCAGACTCTCTGCCATGTGAGGGGTAATTGACTGCAACCATAAGGATCTTCTGAGGCTTGAGGATGGGTGTCAACACACGGAGTTTATCCACGGACCTAATGTTTGGGGGGACACGTGTTAGGCGAAGAACTTCTGGGAGAAGACCACGCTCAAGCACATCATCTATAGTGGTAACTGACGTCAAACGGTCTAGCCCAGCTTTTCGTCCCGCTTCAACAAGATCGTACACTTTGCCGTCATTCATCAAACCAACACGTACACCGCTATCTGAAGCATAGTTCAAAAGGCGCACTCAAGATTCACCCACACAGTTTAGAAAAGCGCACCAATCAAATAAGGCTTAACATACACAAAAATCAAAACCCATCATATAATGTTAAATAACGGTTGACAGGCAAACCCAACACCCCACCCTGAAAGCATTTCCCTACATGTATTGATGTGTTAACTCAAAACTCCTACGGGATGTGTTGACCACTATGTAGAAAATATTTATTAGTCGCACTCCACACACAACTTGAGAGGATAGATATGACTGTATACGGACTGAGCCGCGCACAGTGGTCGCAAATATTCGCAGCATGGGGTGGCTGGCTTATGGACGGATACACCTCCATCGCCTACGCTCTTGTAGGGTTGGCGATAGCACCAATATTTTTTCCTGCGTCACTACAGCTGGGGGGAATTGTTGCAACATTCGCGGGTTTCGCCGTCGGAGCACTTGCGAGAAGCGTCGGCTCGCTAACCCTTGGAAACTTCTTGGGTGACAAGGTCGGTAGAAAATCTATGCTCGTGCTCACCGTGCTCTTTTTCTCTGTTTTCTCAGCGCTCAAAGCCTTGCTACCAGGTTACAACCAAGTTGGGATTATTTCACCCATCCTACTCTACGCTTTACTCTTTTTGGAGGGTTTTTTTGGTGGGGCTGAGTATGGTGGGGGCACTACCCTCGCAATGGAGAGTGTGCCAGCAGAAAAGAGGAGCTTTATTGGAGCATTCGTACAGAGTGGGTTCGGCTGTGGCTACTTTATCGTGGCATTCGTTTATGCTGGCCTCAGAGCCTATTTCGGAGATTCCTTTGCGGCGGTGGGTTGGAGGGTGCTTTTCGCCACAGCCCTCGTGCCAGGTGTGATAACGGTTTTGCTGAGAGCCGTCTCCAAGGAGACTCCTGTTTTCGAAGAGATGAAAGCGAGAGGCGAAGTTGAGAGGGTTCCTGTCAAGGAACTTTTTAAGCAGGCGCCCAAACCAATGCTTCTCGCCATACTAGTTACAACAGGGCTGCTCTTTGTGAACACCGCCACATTCAGCTTCTACCCATCGTTGATGACGATTAAAGGCTTTAGTGGTGTAAGAATAGGGGAGGGGGTGGCGATAATAAACCTAGTCTCACTATTCGGTGTGTGGTTGGGTGGAGCTCTTGGAAACACAATAAATGGGAGAAGAAGACCCATGCTCATTTACGCGATAATATTCCTGTTGAGCGTCTACCCGATACTAAGAGTTGGCTACTACGGCGGCTACACGGTCGCAGTCACCGTGTTCTCCATGCAGGCATTCGTTGAAGCCATGATCTTCTCAACGCTACCAGCCTTCCTCGCCGAGCTTTTCAGTAAGAAGTTCAGGACAACGGGTGTGGGATTTACGTATAACGCGGGCGCCATAGTTGGAGGATTCGCCATATCGATAATATTCGCCCTAAGCCCGGCTACTGGACTATTCGCATCCTGGCTCACACTCATTATCATCTTCTCACTCATAATTGTTACCGGTATAGCACTCTCGAAGGAGACGTGGACTAGTGTTGATTCGGCCAAAGCAAAGGATAGGATTACCGAGTGAGATTCGCCAATAATCCCACTACTCGACTGCCAAGTCTAGTACACTTCAATAGTAATCAGAAACACATGCGCCTCACGGTTCTTTTAGGAGCCGACTCATCTAAGTAGACCTATTGGTGCGCGGAGTAGAGCTCAATCTGGTTGTGATGTGCACATTACACGGGGAGGGCCATTGGTTCGACTGCACATATTTTTGAGGTCTAAGTAGGCTGTAATCTTACAAGCAGAATTGTTGCGTCCGCTTAACTGTGTATGCTAATCGGTCTAGCCACCCTATTGGGTGTAGGCGTAGCGGTCAACACTTCCTCTACTTTGATCATCTTAGCGGCGCTAATAGAGGCTTACGGGTTCAAAACTCCCTCTCATTCTGCGCAAGAATGTCTAAAGCTTTTCACATTCATGAGCGCGCAGCGTAAAGTTATCCACAACTCTTTAAACACCCCGCTTCTACACATACACCCCAAATCTACGGAAGACCCTTTTCGTTAAAACCCCCAACCCCGCACCCCTAAGCTGTGACGGCACGATCCGACATTCCAATCCATGTTAGGGCACCGAAATGTGTAAACGCATCTGGCACCTATGCCTTATGCGTCGCTATCCGCTGTACCCATAAGACACATGGTTAAAGGCCGCCAATGAGTGACCAAAGCTTATGTTTAATCCACTCAAAGCTTTTGTCTACGTAGACTCCTGCATTATGTGCTCAGCAGTGTTTGCGGGTGGTGGGGGTAGCTGCGTTGCCTGCTCACCTGCAACCATATTCATAACCTCCGCAAGTACTTCATCCGCACTCGACGTCTTGAGGAGCGAGTCGACGGATTTAACATCCATATGGAAACTGTTGGCCAATACGTCACCCAAAGCATCATTGAGTTTTCCAAGCTGTTCATCAGCCCCCGGTATAAGTGTGCCTATGTCATCCTTAATGCTCCTTATTGCCTCTATTGCGGGTTGAAGGGTTGTCACAATGTCCCCGCTTGTAATCACGGTCTCAATCCTTATCTGCACTACTTCAAGTGCAAGCGAACTCTTAGTTAGCTTCTGTGATAGGTTTCTTATGAGGGCTATCTCACTTGCAAGCATTGCAGCCTTAGTCTTGTCCCCCTTAGCATAGCAGGCTGCAGCCTGTTCAAGCAGGTTTTTTGCTCTGTCCTGCATCTTGTTTATGGCCATATCTACTTTAGTGTTGAATGCTTTTAGGGATGTCAACGCCTCTGTGAGCTGGTCTTTAAGAGACTCTCGACCCAGCGAAAGAATAGCCAAGCGCTCTCACTTCGTACTGAATCATTTAGTAGTACACATAACCCTTTTGTTACCAATAGGTGCCATAGTAGGGTTTCAACACAATTCCCACCCATTAGTCTAAAGCTGCAAATGAAGCACAAATGGGAAACATCCTAAAACCGCATTTTTTATGCTACATATGAAACGCTTATATTGGGGATGAGACATTCACGCTTGAGGAAAAATGGTTGAGGCGTACTGCGTAAAGTGCAGAGCAAAAAGGGAAATCAAGAACCCACAGAAAGTAACCATGAAAAACGGCAAACCAGCAATAAAGGGCGTCTGCCCCGTGTGCGGAACAGCACTGTACAGAATCGGTGCAAAGTAGGCGTTAACAAAAATTATTATGAAATCTCGAATCCTTTTTTACACATCCCGACTCCTCTCTTACCTTAAGTATGACCCTAAGACACAACTTTACATTGATTTACAAACAGATATTAGCCCCAACTAGAAAGTGAATCCACCCATACGTTGTATTAATAAACAATAGGTGTTGGTGTTCTCAATCCACAGAAATAGGACGCCCACAAAAGGATTATATTTAGGCCACGCACAAGATTGGTCATGAACAGTGCGCGGACCAAGTGGGACAAAATACTCGCTTCCTGGAATGACCTTATCAAACACGTCCAAGAGCTCCCGCCACACGTTGATCTGCTAATAAAAAAATCCCAAGTAAAAGAACCTTGGCTCTACGGTTTTAGAAAAAGCAGTATTGGTTGGAGGAAGGGTGCAATGAGAACTTGGAGGCTAGCGCTAACTAACGGTAAAGGCATACACATTAGAGAATACTCTGATCACTTTAAAATTCACTGGGATATCGCTGACCCGAGGAAGAACCCTCTTAAGCACTTTGTGTACGACACTAGGAGGCTCTATAACGCAATAAGAATACTCCTAATATTCATTGTATCTGCCACATTTGCATACCACCCCGAAATCCTACAAGCACTAATAAACGTGGTAGAGAGAGGTGCTATAATACCTTAGAATGTTGCACCCCATATAGCCATCTAAACAAATTTTTCCACAATTTTCTAGCCATTGGAATTCTATACCAACCCTATTACCGTAAAAACTTTTTGTAAGGTGGTTCGATTCGAAGACTTATGGAATAGTGTTTACTAAGAAGGTTTAAGAGTGCGTGCGCATTGAACTTTTGGTGGGAGTATTGAGGTTTGAATTTGTTGAGTTTTCTTCGGCAACCGATTTTTTGATGGGTGTACACGCATATTTCTCAGCTCCTGGATTAAGGCCTTATGTGCCCGTTGACCAGTACAGAGGGTATCTTCTACACATGAGTGCCCTAGGCGAAAACCAGAACGAATTCGTCTTTCTAGTCTTTATCTCTAAGAACACCCTGCCAAATGGTATAATCGAATTCGATATAACCACTAAACAATTCACTAAAGTGGAGGCATTCTCGAGGCCAGATAAAATATACTTCCTAGTTGTTGAGCCAGCCCACTCAACACTAGCAAACCAAGCAATACAAGCTTATGAAGCGCAAAAAAAGTGATGCGGGTTTACTGTTGCTTGGGCTCCCCTTTCTCACTCCACTCATAGAATCCTCTGCCGCTCTTTCTACCGTTTAAACCCGCTCTCACCATGCGTTTGAGGAGGTAAGCAGGACGATATTTAGAGTCTCCGAACTCGGTGTAGAGCACTTCGGCCACGGCCAGCGTGGTGTCGTTACCAACATAGTCTGTTAGGGTGAGCGGACCCATCGGCCAGTTGAGGCCAAGCTTTATAGCCTTATCTATATCTTCCGGGGAGGCCACTCCTTCCTCTAATAGTTGGACAGCCTCGTTGAGTGCGGGTATAAGGATCCTGTTCACTATGAAGCCAGGCGAGTCCTTCTTTACTATAACCGTTTCTTTACCAAGCTTCTCAGCCACTTGTTTAATTGTGTGTACACTCTCATCAGAAGTGAGCTCGCCCCTTACTATCTCAACAAGCCTCATGAGCTGGGGTGGATTAAAGAAGTGCATCCCAACCACCCTGTCAGGTCTCTTGGTGCACGAGCCAAGCGTTGTTATACTTATAGAGGATGTGTTCGACGCGAGAATGGTGTGTTGTGGCGCCAACCTGTCAACCTCTTCGAAAAGCTGGCGCTTGATGCTCAGGTTTTCGGGTGCAGCTTCAATCACTAGGTCAGCGCCACCGACGGCTTCCCCAAGGTCGAGTGTTGGATGTATCCTCGATAGGACACTTGACACATCCGACTCTTTAAGCACCCCCTTTTTTACGAATCTAGCCAAGCTGTCCCGTATCATTTCTAGTCCGCGGTCTAAAAATTTCTGCTCGACATCTCTGAGGTAAACTTCGTAGCCCCCAACCTGTGAGGCCACTTGGGCGATGCCGTGACCCATTAGCCCCGCGCCCAAAACCGCAATCTTCTTGATTTCCATAACATACGCCTATTTTAGATACGAATTAAGCTTTTTGAACCCGACTTTACGCATCCACTAATAGAAGGTCAGGTTGCATATTCCTATATTATGGCTACCTATGGTTGTATGGCTGTTTTAGTGTACCCACATGGGATGGTTCTTTAATAATCAAGTTTAAAATAATGTAGCGCGCTTGTTGAAGCATGGATGGGGAGCGTGTTTCCGCCACTCAGCCAACACATTTGGGTGGGGCTTACCATATTGGTTTAAAGCGTGGTGATCTCCCACGCTACGTGTTATTACCGGGCGACCCAGAGCGGCTTAGCAAAATAGCTTCAACATGGAGTTCAAGTGTTCAACTAGCCAAAAGGAGGCAGTATGTTAGCATTAGGGGTAGCTATAAGGGTGTGGATATATCTGCTTTGAGTACGGGTATAGGCGGCCCCGCTGTGTCCATAGTTGTGGAGGAGCTTGCGTGGCTTGGGGTTGACACGATGATTAGGGTTGGTAGCTGTGGTAGTGTAAGGGAGGATGTGAAGATTGGGGACATTGTGATAACAAAGGCCGCGCTCAGATTCGACGGTGCAAGTAACGCCTACGCTCCACCAGGTTTTCCAGCCGCCGCAGACCCCGAAGTGTATCTTGCATTGGTTGAGGCTGCGGGGTCGCTTGGTGTTAGGTACCACACTGGGCTCACAGCCACATTTGACGCGTTCTATGTGGCTCAAGGTAGACCGGGCTTCAAGGGTTATCTACCACGCACTCTGAGAAGCTGGGTTGAAGACATGCGTTCGCTCAACGTTGTTAACGTCGAGATGGAGGGTGCAACACTTCTCACACTGACCAACCTATACGGTCTAAGGGGGGGCGTTGTGTGCTCGGTGTTCGCTAACCGCGTTACAGACGAATTTGGAGAAGTTGGGGAAATCGATGCAATAATGGTTGCCAACGAGGCTATTAGGATCTTGGAGCAGGGTGGGCCGAAGAGATGAAGCCGCCGTGTGAACTCATGGTTAAAACCTTCCTACCCGCCACTAGGGGACTACTAGCACACAGACTCAAATCCTTAGGATTAGACCAGGACAAGATAGCCAGTCTACTAGGCGTAACCCAAGCGGCCGTGAGCTACTATTTGTCTACAAACACCAAAAGCTACACGTCAAAACTCATCCAGATGGGTGTCAGCGAAGAGCAAGTGGACTCTATGATCTCCGAGCTTACCACCGCTGTGCAGAAAAGTGACAGCTATGCCACCGAGGTGTTATACAACCACTGGAGGCTACTCCTCTCTTCGGGCGCTCTATGTTCGGCGCATAGAAAACTGGTGGGCGGTCTCAAAGAGTGTGATATGTGTCTCAGGCTGATGTCAGCCGTGGATGGTGGGAGAGAGAGATTTAATGTGTTAAAGGCGCTCAGGGAAGCCACGGCTTTGCTCGAAGCGTCACCCACATTCAGCGGTCTAATACCCGAAGTGTACTCCAACCTGGTCTACTCGGTTGAGAACCCAAAAGACGAGGGCGACGTAGCGGGTATACCTGGGAGGATACTTAGGGTGAAGGGTAGAGCTAAGGCGACGATGGATCCCGAGTTTGGTGCATCCACACATATGGCCAAAGTTGTCCTTCACTTGAGGAAGAGGAATCCTTGGGTTAGAGCTGCCATCAACACGAAGTATGACTCCACCCTACTGGAGGCTCTTCAGAGAGTTTATCCAGCCAAAGTCGAAACACTAGGCAGCTACGTGGGGCTTCAAGAGTTTTTTGGAAAACTCGCTCAAGTCAGCTTGGAGCCGCCTGTGGGGTTCATAGTGGACTCGGGTTCTGTGGGCGTTGAACCCAACATATATATTGTGGGTAGCGACCCTCTTACCGTGGCAAACATAGCGGTGTCCGCTTCAACCATTTGGTTTCATAACTCTAAGCGGGTTGTCAGCTAGCCTTGGCCTCAAGCCTTGACACAAGTTCACGGTAGGCCTCAACCAACCTAGCGTATCTATCCACCACTGTTTCAGCGGTGGTGATAAGGAATGCTAGGTTCGTGTCGTTTTGCCGCTTCTTGTATGCGTTGCGTTTTTCGTAGAAGTCTTGTTCTGCCACCTCAACATGCCTCTCAACAGTCTTAATTCTCTTCCTGAGCTCTTCTAACGAAAGTTGCGAAAAGTCTTCTTCAAGCTCCATACAATATAATACTCAAACACTTGGTATTATAATCCTTACGGAGGCATTTGTCTAGCACAACAAAGTAAGTCCACACTTATGCGGTAGTTTAGAAACCAAAATTTTTTGGAATAAACCTTATAACATATGACTCCTGATTTGCTCGATTAGATTTGACGGGTAATAGGGTGGTTGTGCTTGGTGGGGGATTGGGGGGATTGGCAGTGGCAGCGAGGCTTGCCGGACGACGCAACGTGACGCTAGTATACGAATCAAACCCAGTGTATTATGCCGACATACCCAAACTCTTCCTCGAAGACCTTGACGAATCTAGTGCTGTGCTACCACTAGACCACCTCGAAAAGATGGGTGTTAAACTTGTGCGTGCGAGCGTCACAAAAATTGATGCTGCTAACAGGGTTATCGGGCTATCTGGAGGTGGACGCCCGATTGAATACGATGAGCTAATCGTGGCGTTGGGCGCAAAGGTTGAAGCCAAACCACACCTCTGGTCGCTTGAAGGCCTCAAGCTCTTTAGAAAAGAGTTCTCTAAGAGCGCTGGCCGCAGGGTGGTTGTGTGTGTTGAAGGAACACCGTACAGGTGTCCTCCAGCACCCTTCGATGTGGCCTACCGGCTCTCTTACCACTTGGAGAAGTTGGGACGTAAACCCGAGTCGGTAACCGTGATCCACCCCGAAAAGCAACCCCTCGCTGGAATCGGACTCCAAGTGCACGAGGCGCTTATGGAATCTATGAGCAGGGTGGGTGTAAACGTTATCGGAGGGTTTCAGCTTCGTGAGGTCGACTGGGATAATCGCGTGTTGTACTCTGAGTCCGGTGATAAGGTGGAGTTCGACTTGTTGCATTTGGTCCCAAAACACACGCCACCCCAGCCGCTCCCAAACTCTGATTTAGCGGCGCCAAACGGTTGGGGGAGGGTTAACACAGATCTGAGGTCCACAAGATACGACGACGTTTATATGGTGGGGGATGTTGTCGCCCCCACCCTTGGCCTACCTATGGCTGGCTTCCTCGCACTATATGGGGCTGACAGTGTGGCGTCGCGGCTCTTAGGCTTGCAGCCAAGGCTAACACCAGAAGCCAGCTGCCCAGTTGAGGCTGCAGCGCACTCACTCATACCCCTCTGTGACTTTAGACCCAAACTCGAAGGCAAACCCCTACCCGAATGCACAGCGCCAAGAGTTGATCAACGCTTCATGAGGTTCTTCAGAGACCTGACACGCACAAAGTTCCTAAGCGAAATAGGTTTAGCCTGACGAGCGATCCCAACGACGTGTTAACCCTAAACCACCGCGGTCCACACTAGCAACCAACAGTGTTTTACGCCTAGTCAATAGTTTTAATGTAAGTCTGAATATTGGTAAATATACATGAATGTTGATGCTCTGCCCTAGATGCGGGTATTATTGATAGGGACCTAAGGGGAGCAAGCACTTTTGAATGTCCAAACTGTGGGCTTGTCGATAGACAGGTAGATGCGTCAATATGGGGCGAAGCCCTTAAGATGTGGTGGGTTGCCCCCGATGGGAGCCAAGCGCTGTGAGGCCTCCGATGAACCCTGAGTGGGCCGACGGCTGTGAGACTCAAGGATTAAGTGTGGACCCCACACATATCCATACTTAGTTCAGAACCCGAATACCCCACACAAAACACTATTGATAGCCAAAAAAGCAACAGTGGATCCAACAGCGCCAAACGAGGCGTTAAACCACTCTCGGCGCTCCGCTACACAGAATTGTAACAACACAGTGGAGGTGCAATCACTTAAAAAATTGGGTTGAGGTCACGCTTCAAAAACCCTGTTTCAATGGTTCGCTTCCTCGGCCACAAGCTCCTCCTTCGACGCCTCCTCGAGCACAGTGTTTTTGGGTTCACGTAGGGGTATGGTTATTAGGGCGCCAATCACAGATAAAACCGCCAACATGAGTAGGATGTTCTTTACACCCATCGTCACAAGCAGTGTTGGGAACAGGAATGTCGTTATGGCCGCCCCAAGCTTACCAGACGCAGCCGATATACCGTGCCCAGTGGTCCTATAGTTTGTTGGGAACACTTCGCTTGGAATAACAAATGTGGTTGTGTTGGGTCCAAAGTCGATGAACAGGTATGTTAACACATAGAGGATGAGCGCCGCCTCAGTCGGGATCAGGAAGCCGGTTACCTTGGTGCCAGACGTCACCATCACGAGTGCAATAGCGGTGTAGAGCGCAGCCATACCCACGAAGCCCTGGATCTGGATCAAACGCCTACCAACCCTATCCATGAGCGCCACAGCTGTAAAGTAGCCTACTAAGCCCACGAAGAATGGTAGGCCGGCGTCGAGTATGAGTCCCGCCAACTGGTCGGTTATTGGGAGGGTTGACTTAACAGGTAGAAACGTGCTCACAATGGGCCCGCTGAAAACACCCGTACCATAAAAGGCCATATCCAAGAGTAGCCACGAAAGCGAGGTTATTATGAGGGTTGAACCGTGCTTCCTCAGGAACTCGGCGAACCCATACCTCCTCGATGACACACTCTTTAGCTGCGCGTTAACACCGAGCACCCCACTAGCCCTAGCCGCCTCCTCCCTATTGTTCTTCCCAAGAAGAGAGTAGCGCGGCGTCTCAGGAATCTTCCTCCTCAAATAGATCACTGTGGCTGCGGGTATCGCGCCCAACCCCAGCATGACCCGCCAAGCGAGATCTGGTGGGAGCGCCACCACACTCACAAGCCCAACGAACACGGCGGCAACCGAACCGAGACCCTGGTTTGCGAACACCAGTGCGACCAGCTTACCCCTATCCTTCCTATTAGAGTATTCACTCATAATTGTGGCTGATATAGGGTAGTCGCCACCTATACCCAAACCCAGCACTAAGCGGAAGGCTATGAGCCAGTAGAGGTTTGGTGAGAAAGCTGAGAGGAATGCGCCAACCGTGAGGATGGACGCCTCAACGCCGTATACGGCCTTCCTCCCAATCCTGTCAGCGATGAAACCGAATAAAAGTTGGCCCACAATAGCGGCGAAGATCGCCGATGAAGCAATGAATCCCGCAGCGGGCAAACCCAAGATCTTGGTTGCTGGGTCAAACCCTGGGATACTCACCTTGTTGAACACGTCGAGCACTGCTCCAATGATGAATAGGTCGTAGGCATCCGTGAAGAAACCCATACCTGCGGTGTACCATATCTTGATGTGGTTGAAGGACAACTTTAGCTCGTCCAACTCCTTGAATGGTGCTACACTTCCCATTTGATGTCATTTTTTAATTATGTAAAACACCATAAAAAGCCTTTCCGACATAATAAATAGAAGCTATAGAGATACACATAAAATATATAGCACAAAAACGCTGGATGTGTACTCCAAACACACCGTTCACCCACATCACACCCAACACTACGTATGGCGCAGTGCGGCTAACACGCCGAGCGCAAAACCATGCGGCCCAACACCGATCCAAATGCGCCATCGAGCCAGCCAAACAATAAGAGGCACATCCATGAATCCAGAGATTAATAGGCGCAGCGCACCCACAACACAAAACCACCATGCCCACAACACCCACCAATAGCACACCCACCACACAAAAACCAAAAAAGTAAGAAAGATCCCTATGTGGAACCATTAAAATATTGATTGTGGCTCACACCCCATGCGGCCGGCGTTTTTAAACCCCCAACCGCTAAGGCTTCCATCCAACCACACCAAGAAAGGGGTATTACACGTAGAAAGAAGACGGGAAACAAGCGACTACGTGTGATGCTCTTAAATTAACGCTTCCTCTCTCCGTTTTGGGTTGAATAGGGAGTCTTGGCTTCTCGTTTTTTCAGGTGGGGTCACAGGGTTTGTTTGGGGCGCCAACACAGTGGTGCTACCCCTCTACATGAGGGCTCTCGGGCTTGGGAGCTTCACCATTGGCATCCTAATCTCATCCTCAGTGCTCTTAGGCTCCACCCTCTCACTCGCAATATCACTTCTCGCAGACCTCCACGGCAGAAAAAAATTCGTGTACCTCAACACCGCCACAACCCTAACCGCACTCCTACTATACTCTACGGGTAAACCAAACTATCTGGTAGCGGGATACCTTATAGGTTCAACCGGGTGGACCTCCGGCACCCTCAGAAGCGTGCTACTCGCAGAGAGCGCCAAAAACGAAATCCAACGAGCATTCAGCCTCTCATCCTCAATAAACACACTCTTCGCCTTCACGGGATCACTCGGCGCAGCCATCCCATCACTCTTCAACTACACAATATGGGGCTACCGCACCCTATTTATAGCGGAAGCCAGCGCAGCACTACTCTCAATAGCACTCATAACCCCAGTCCACGAAAACAGCGCAAGCAGAAGACGTGTGAGCACCGCCTCACTCAAGTTAGCACTCAGATTCGGCGTGGACTCACTCATAGGACTCGGCGCAGGCCTCCTACTACCACTACTACCCCTATGGTTCAACCTCAGATTCGGCGTCAACTCCGCACAGCTCGCACCAGTCTTCGCAGCATCCCAACTCACACTAGCCATCGGACAACTCCTCTCCTACAGGGTTGCCGCAAAAATCGGCAGAGTG
This sequence comes from Thermoprotei archaeon, assembly GCA_038884175.1. Taxonomy (GTDB): domain Archaea; phylum Thermoproteota; class Thermoprotei_A; order Marsarchaeales; family Marsarchaeaceae; genus ECH-B-1. The sequence continues at coordinate 14,333 of JAVZKQ010000051.1, forward strand.
TGGGCCGTCGTAGCCTGCGAGAGCGCCGCAACAGCCCTCCTCTTCATAATACCACTATCACCAAGCTTCCCACTCTCATCCACACTCATAATCCTCAGAAACACCCTCATGAATATGAGCGGCCCAATAACCACAGCAATGATGATGGACTACGTGGGCGAACACGGGAGGGCATCAGCCATGGGCGTAGTCAACCTCATGCACTCCCTCCCCCGCGCACTGGGACCATTCATCGGAGGCTACCTCCTAAGCATAGGACGCCTCTCCTACCCATTCTACTTCACAGGAACACTCTACACCACCTCCATAGCACTCTTCTACCTATTCTTCGGCGACAGAAGCCCCCTAAAATACACACCAAACAACAACAAACCCCAACCCTAAAAAACCCCAGCTGGAAGCCACACACAACCACACATAGGTCGAGCGACCACCACCCAACCCAGAGTGAAGCCCAAGCGGGGTAAGCCAAAAACCAACAAACAGCAAAACAACACAAACACCACTATCCACCACCAATTCACCCCCACCCACATAATAAGGGGCATCCCACCCAACTTCAACCCCTTTCCCCATATTACCCCAAGGATAAGTGGGTTGAGGGATAATAGCGATAATAAAAACAACAGAATACACAGGCAAAAGGGACAACACACAAACCTGCGGCCCCCAAGAAAACGGGGAAAACCACCAACACATTCAACCCAAGTGTGGAGAAGCCAAGAAAAAACAGTGTGTGCGCCACTTAAAGGGTAACTTTAGACCTTAACCCACCCACCAACCCACCAACAGTAACAGTGCACCAGAAAACCACAACGTTGACTGGTGCGCAGGCAACCATGGCCCCACCGAGTTTTCTAAGCACCTTACCTCAGGGGTTTACTCCAAAGAGCGCTTAACAGTAACCCAGAAACCACCTCACCCACCACCTTCTAATTCACCCCCCACCACAGGCCTCACCTACACACCCCCACAGTGTCCACC
>JAVZKQ010000052.1:0-15258 GCA_038884175.1 Thermoprotei archaeon
AGTGTTGAGCAACATCGTCGATGCCCTTCTGGCAGATCACAACGTTGGCGCCAACAGAAGCCAACTTCTCAACCATATCCCTCAAAATATTCGTCTCCTGGTCAATAAACGCCTTCATCTGATCGGGGTTAGTTATTCTTATTTCGGCATCGATCTCTGTTTTCTCGATTTCTAGCGGTGAGTCTAATAGCGCTATCTTGGCTTTTTCTACGCGCTTGGGCATACCGGCGTGCACAACCTCCTTATCGACAACAACCCCCATGACTAATTGTGTGTCCTTGGCTCCCCCACCCTGCTTCTTAATAATTTGGATGAGGTCTACGTCCGCATAGTTCCTTTCCCCTCTCTTCTCAACTATATGGAGGACAGCGTCCACAGCTATATTGGCAAGGTGGTCCTTCGCGTCAGAGACAGATTTACTATTCATCGATGTGATGGCTATCTTCTTCAAGGTTTCCCTGTCATCGAGGCTGATAGGCTTCGCTAATTGGTTTATCACACTCAATGCTGTCTCCTCTGCCTTCCTGTAACCCGACACTATCACTGTGGGATGGATCTTTTTGTCGATGAGCTCCTCTGCCCTTCTAAGCAACTCGCCGGCAAGCACTACGGTGGTTTTCGTCCCGTCACCCACCTCGTCATCCTGAGTCTTGGATATCTGGACCAAAAGCTTAGCAGCGGGGTGCTGCACATCCATGTTTTTCAATATTGTGGCCCCATCGTTTGTGACTGTAACTTCACCCAATGAATCTACCAACATCTTATCTAAACCCTTGGGGCCGAGAGTTGTTTTAATAACCTCGGAAACCGCTACCGCGGCGGCTATGTTGGAATGTAAAGCCTCACGTCCCTTAGAACGCTGAGAACCCTCTTTAAGTACTAAAACCGGAGTGCCACCTAAGGTGGGCACGGCAGACATATTCAACACCATAATTGACTAGTGAAACAAGACTTTTTAAGTTTACGTCTATGAAGAGAAGTTAAAAAACGCCGAACCTTAAAATAAACCAGAAACGCGGTTGCCTACCTCAAACCATATAAACCGTAATATAGGTTTACCGGAGGACAACAAGCGATAAAGGTTTCTGGCCATGCAAAGTTGAATATAAATACTAGGAAGAGTATTTCTGAAATGTTAAGATATGGGTAATATAAAAACCAGAATGATTAAAAGAACCGCGCTTCAGCTTGTGGAAAGCTACCCCGAGCTCTTCTCAAAGGACTTTGCGGCTAATAAGAAGGTCGTGAGCCAACTAATTCACACAGACTCTGATAAAACGCTGAATAAAGTAGCAGGATATGTTACACGTCTTGTCAGAAGAAAAGAGACAGAAAAGGAATCCCCCATTGAAGCATAGAACGGGCGGGTGTGATGTTATGCTGACCTGCACTGATGTTTGTGACGAGCATGCGCCAAGCTGACCCGCCAGGTGTACACATTGAAGATAAAAACGAAGATCCTAGGATGGCTACTACAGAGCAGTATCCACGAGCCAATTGTAGAGCTAGGGGAACAGGCATCCCTAATAGATGCACTACGAATTTTGTTCAATCAAAGTGTGCTGGACAGAATCGTGAAAAATAATAGAATCACCAATGAAGTTATAATTTTGATTAACGGCGTGGACGCAAACTTACTCGGCGGGCTTAACGCGCCCCTCAAAGATGGCGACGGCCTGACACTTATCCCCGTGGTACATGGTGGGTGACTTTTGCGCTTTCTAGCACCAAATTGGAACCTGATTTATGACGGTTTAACAAATGTAGCCTTAAAACTTAAGAATGGGGGTGAAGAGTTCGACGCGATAGTGGGAATAGCCCGTGGCGGTTGGATACCCGCACGAATACTCAGCGACTTCTTAGGGGTTAAGAGGCTCATCTCCATGCAAGTATCCTCATACAAAGACCTAACAAAAAACGAGGTCAAGAGTTGGGATGTGTATCAACCCGCTGCCTCTGAAAGAAGAGTGCTGATCGTGGATGATGTGGCTGACACTGGCTCAAGCCTAATAAAAATTAAGAACGAGTTGGCAGACAGAGGTGTTGTGTGCAAGACAGCAACAATATATGTTAAGCCTTGGGCTAATTATCGACCAGACTACTATTATAAAGAGGTAACTGAGTGGGTCGTGTTCCCTTGGGAGGTCGTCGAAACTGTGGGTGTACGGTTAAATCAAGGGGTGTCAAGCTACGATGAGGCGGTTCAAGAAATTGGGTTGGACCCACATCTACATGTGATAGTTAGGCCTTTCCTAGGTGAGCTCTACGGAGATAAAAATAGGCTCAAAAAGATTTAGCCTTCATATACTAGAAGGATCCAGCGAGCTTCTCCCCCAGTTAGCTTCTCAACCCATACCTAGCGGTATAATCATTGAAAAGGTGTTGTACCATAGTCGAGCTGAAATAGGCGCCCTGATTATCCAATCAGCATTTTATCAGGCATGCCTAAGATGGCACACAGGAGAGAATATATCCAAAAAGTTTGCGTACGAGTTCTTAGTGTGCTTGACAGGCGAAACCCAACTTAGTCAACTGCTTCAATCCACTCTCTGCACACCAGAAAACCACACCCCACCATTCAAACACTATCTTTTCGAGTTAAGGTTATGTGAAGACACAAAATCACAAGCCTGCGCTGAGCACCTATCCCAGGAAACCACTCAGCCTTTGCGGGGGCCGCCCACTAGGGCCGAGCGCATAAAGCTTGCGGAAATTCAGCTAAAGTTGTTATCAAAGCCATGACTTTCCAGCTTCTGAATTGAGATTTCATTATCCGAACCAAGCGTTAAGTAAAGTTTTGAGTCCACAAGATAGACGATAACCTCGCGCTCATATGCGTCGAGGTCAACGGGTGCAGTCACTTGTGCTGTGATAGTGCGGATGATACGCATTTTTTCTTCCAGTCTTTTAACCCTGTGTACCGTCACCCTGTACTTAGCTCCTTTCACCCATTCGTTAACCCATCCTGACAACTCGCTTATGCTTTTTTCATCGTTAATATCAACTACTTTATCTACCTTGGTAATCTTTAACAGCGACCTAAAAAGCCAAATGTGTTCTCGGAAAGCCTCTTTGAGTGCTGTTGTTATATTGCCTTCGAATACCACTCTTAGCACGAGTATGCCCGGTGAATGTGTCTTGATGGTTTGCGCTTCCAACTGGAGGGATCGTGTTGCATCGAGAAACTCATAATAGGCATTCGCCTCTTTGTGCGTCATCGAGAAAAGAAGTAGTGTGTGTTCGCTCATTTTGCTATGAAAGAATTAATAGGGGTGTAATAAGTATGTGTCGGTTTCAATCCTCCAAGTGTTATATTGTGTTTGGAAGGATTTATATAGAGGTTTGATACGATACCCAAAAATGTGGATGATAAGCATGAAAAGTAAAAAGGAGACCGATGAGGAGCTGGACGAAGATTTTGATGAAGATTTTGATGAAGAAGACTTCGAAGACGAGTTCGACGAAGAGTTCTTAGATGAAGACTTTGAGGAATCCCAGGAGGGTGAATACGAAGAACTCTCAGAAGAAGAAACAGAAGAAAATTTTGAGTAGGATTTTTATTTAATAAAAGCAAAATATAATAAAAAGAGCGTGCATTTATTTGGAATATTGCCCTAAGTGTGGTGGGGTAATGATCCCCAAAAAGGTAAAGAACAAGCGGGTTCTCTTCTGCGCTAAGTGTGGATACACCAAACCATTTAAGGCCAAACCAACGCAAGAGAAACTTGTCCCACCCAAGAAATTTGTAGAAGTAGCCATCGAAACAGAACCCGTCAACCCCGAGAAGGAGAAGGAGATAAAAGAGGTGTTCCTCGAATCCTTTGAGCCTACAGGGGAGGAAGAAGAAGAGGAGCAGGAAGATTAAAACGGCTAATTTTTAGTAGGCGACCACCATGAGAATAGCCGCGGTTGAGATTGAACAGTGCAGGCCGGAGAAATGCGATAATCTCTGTATTCGCGTGTGTCCTGTCGAGAGAACAAAACCCGAAACAATCGTGATTGATAAGACGACGGGTAAAGCCAAGATAGATGAAGATTTGTGCATTGGTTGTGGTATCTGCGTGAACAAATGTCCTTTCTCCGCTATATCGGTACTAAATCTACCAGACGGGTGGTCCGCCTCGGTTGTGCACAAATATCCGACAAGCGGTTTCGTGCTCTTTTGGCTGCCCACGCCCAAAAGTGGTAGTGTACTTGGTGTGATAGGTAAAAATGGGGCGGGTAAGACCACGGCCCTCAGGATTCTTTCAGGGGAACTGATTCCCAACCTTGGCTCAGATAACAAAACCGAACGGAGTGTAGTGGAGTTCTTCAGGGGTAAAGAGCTTCAAAGGTATTTCTCTGAGCTCTACTTGGGTAGGCTTAGGGTGGCAGTTAAACCCCAATACTTAGACCAGTTGAGAACTGATCAGACTGTTAAAGAATATTTGGGTGAAAAATCCGACAAAACCCTGCTAGACGCGTTTTCGCTTGAAGGGGTGCTCTCACGCAGACTCAACGAACTCAGCGGAGGAGAACTGCAGAAGGTAGCGATTGTGAAAACCATGCAAACAGAAGCTGAAGCCTACTTCTTCGATGAGCCTGCGAGCTTCTTGGACGTAAAGGATAGACTGATTATGAGCAAAGCTATAAGGCGGCTTGCATCACTCGGGAAATATGTGGTGGTGGTAGAGCACGACTTGGTTGTCCTCGACTATTTGGCTGATTATATAACCATTGTCTATGGCGAACCAGGTGCATATGGCTATGTTTCTAATTATTACGGTGTAAGGAATGGGATAAACTATATGCTCTTAGGCTACCTCCCCGACATAAATATGAGGCTGCGATCGAATCAGATAGTATTCTACAAACACGCCGCCAAAGAGTTCATCAAAACAGAGGAGGCGTTTTCGTGGAAGGCTATGTCCGTATCCTATGAAAACGGTTTCAAGCTAACCATCCAACCCGGCACAGCATATAAAGGTAAGGTGGTCGGTATACTCGGCGAAAATGGGTTGGGTAAAACCACGTTCATAAAACAGATCCACTCAGTTCTGAGTTCAGAATACTATAAGGGTCGCAAGTTAGCGGTAAGCTACAAACCCCAGACCCTTAGACCCAACTTTGAAGGGACGGTTGAACAGCTGTTCGAGCTAAGGAAGGAGGTGTTAGATGACGAGGTGTACATTACAGATGTATACGAGCCCCTTAGAATCAAGAAGCTTTCGCAGAAAAGCGTCAAGGAGCTAAGCGGCGGAGAACTTCAGCGCGTGGCCGTCGCCTTCAACCTAGCCATACCAGCGGACATACACCTACTCGACGAGCCAAGCGCCTACCTTGACGTGGAGGAGAGGCTTGCAGTATCCAAGGCCATAAGGAGAACGGTTGAAAACCGTGGTAAGGTGGCCTTCGTCATAGACCACGACCTAGCCATGATCGACTATGTTTCAGACTACCTCATCGTAGTGGAGGGCACACCGGGTGTGAGGGGTAATGTTAACCCACCCACCTCACTAAAAGACGGGTTAAATCAGTTTCTACACCGAGTTAACATGACCTTTAGACGGGACGCTGAAACTGGTAGGCCGCGTGCAAACAAGGAAGACAGCTTTTTGGATCGCCAACAGAAGAGTATCGGTGAATACTTCTACGAGTCGAGTATAGAGGAGCCATCAGCCGAAACCAGTAGCTAGATCCTCTAATGCACTTTTGGGATCATCTGCTAACACGAAGCCAGAGGATACGAGTACACCCTCAGCACCAAGCACCCTGGCTTTGCGCACATCCTCACCACTTTTTATACCCGCGCCACAAACCCTACGCGTTGAGCGCATACTTGATGCAACAAACTCGAAAACCGAGGTGAGGAGTTCTGGTTTGGCAGCTGACACAGAGATGTTACCACCTATGAGTTCGGGTGGCTCAACGGCTAGAAAATCCGGCGTCGAATCCTTCAAGTCATAGAGGAGGTGCTCGTCTGGTATGCACACGAGGCTCTTTAACCCGCGCCTTTTAGCTTCACCCACAAGGAAGAGTATCTCACCTACTGTCTGAGGGTACTCAGAGTGGTTAATAAGCAAACCCTTGGCACCTATCATCTCAAGAGTGTCAACACCAATCTTACCTGTCCCACCGTTACCGACCATAGGGTCACAGTGCTGCGCAAAAACTGGAACACCAGAGTAACTCAGCATGCTTGTGTCGACCAGTTGGGGCGCTATATAGATCTCTACGTCATATTCTTTTGCTACTTCTAAAGCTATCTGGGCAAGTTTCAGACCTTTCTTACCGGCTGCTTGTGGGTAGGACTTAAAGTTTAAGAATACAACTGGCCTCATAATGAAATCTCACCTATACCGCTAATTAAACTATATCCCTCATTTGACCCCGCCCAAACACTAACGTTGGAAAACCATTTTGCGTCATCAACCTTAAATTTCGAAGAACACATAGTAGCCACAGGTCCGGTAGTATAGCCAGGTCAAGTATTCGGCCCTTTCGAGCCTTAGCAAACTGCTTGGTGCAGTAAGGCCGAAACCCGGGTTCAAATCCCGGCCGGACCATTCTTAAGAGTCAAGAATCAGATTCTGGGTTTATCGGTCTCCACCTCGAAAAGAGTGTACCAAGTAGCGTGCTGAACAGGCGTATTGTGCAGTGTGTCTAGATGATGACTAAACGTATTTTGGGGTTCAACCTCCAAAGATCTAGCGGAATTTTTACATCTAAGCACTACCGCGCTTCATACTGTTCAGATATTTGAGGGTGTATTGCTACCACGCTGGGCAGCCTGGGATATAAGCCATGTAAAATCATTCTATATAAAGTTTTCTGTTGACTGTTTTTTAACAATTCCCTTAAATCTATGTATGGGGTATGAGTTCTCGGTGGGGGTATAGGTGGAGGTAGAAGCCGATAAACTCAGGTCCCTGGTCAAAGAGTTTAACGGTAAGAGTGTTGTGGTTTTGGGGGACCTCATGCTCGACCACTACGTGTACACAGAACCAAGAAAGCTTTCTAGAGAGGCTCCTGTAATTGTCGCAGACTATTCTTCGGAGTCGTATAGGCCTGGGGGGGCGGGTAACCTTGCGTCTATACTTACACGAATGGGCGCCCGTGCGTTCCTAGTGGGCGCGGTTGGGTTGGATGACGATGCGGATAAGCTACTTGTTGAATTGAAGGCTAACGGCGTAGACATATCCGGTGTTATAACCACAAACAGGAGAACGTGTGTAAAGAGGAGGATATACGTGGGAAGAAGACAATACCTCAGAATTGATAGCGAAGACCGCACACCACTAGAAGGCTCCAGCGCAGACCAACTCCTGACAATGTTTTCCAAGGGTTTGCAGGGAGCCGACCTAGCCTTAATCTCAGATCACGATAAGGGTACACTCACACCTCCACTGATCTATCGCGCGGTCGAGTTGGCCAGGGAGGCTGGAAAGTGTGTTGTGAGTCGACCCAAAGTGGAGCACTTATTCGACTATGCCCACGTGGACAGCGTGGTGGCCACAGTTAGAGAAGCGAGTGAAGCTGTGGGTGTGAGAATTCTTAACGATTCAAGCCTACGCAACCTGGGATTCAACATGCTTACACGCATGGAGAGCGGTAGCGTGTACCTACACGACCAACACATGTCCTATCTTTTCGAACCCAACTCGGTTACCTATGTTCCTTCACTAGTCAAACCCACCTACCAGGAAGCCATAGGCGTCAGGGATATTATTACTGCGGCTTACGGGTTGGCGTACGCTGCTTCTAAGAGTGGTCTATACGCCTCACTTATAAGCAGAGCAGCCGAGAGCCTTTACGTTGAGGCCACAAACGGTGCAAGGACACAGATAGGCGTAGCACATCTAGAAGAGAGTATATCGAGGTTTTTCGGGGATGGCTACTCCTACAGGACAGTAAAGGTAAGGTGAGCCGAATGGAAGCCATACAATTCGCCGAGCCCAACAGGAAGGTCTCAATAGAAAAACTTAGCTCTATTTCAAAACAGATACGCAAAGACATATTGGAGATGCTTTCAGAGGCTGGTTCTGGCCACCCCGGCGGCTCGCTGAGCGCCGTGGAGATAGTTGTAACCCTCTACTTCGCTAAAATGGTTCACAACCCACTCGACCCAAAATGGGTTGACCGCGACCGCTTCCTACTCTCAAAGGGCCACGCCGCCCCACTCCTCTACGCTGTGCTCGCAGAGTGTGGCTACTTCCCCAAGTCGGAGCTCAAAACCCTCAGAAAACTGGGAAGTAGGCTACAGGGCCACCCTGACCCGACGAAACTACCAGGTGTGGAAATCCCAGGTGGGCCTGAAGGTATAGGTCTCTCAGAGGGTGTTGGTATGGCCCTTGCCGCCAAACTTGACCGTAGAAGCTATAGGGTGTATGTGCTCATGGGTGATGGTGAGCTCAATGAAGGCGAAGTCTGGGAGGCGGCTATGTCCGCGGCCAAATACAACCTCGATAACCTAACAGCCATAGTGGATAGGAACGGTGTTCAACAAGATGGTTTAACTGAACAGATAATGCCGATCGAGCCTGTAGCCAATAAGTGGAGGGCTTTCAACTGGAACGTTATTGAGATTGATGGCTACGATTTCGAACAGATACTCAGCGCGATCGACAAGGCCAAGTCTGTTAAGAATAGGCCGACGGTGATTGTCGCCTACACCACTAAGGGTAAGGGTGTAGAATTCATGGAGTGGCAGTCCGAATACCACGGTAAGGTTCCTGATAAGCAGACTGTTCAGAGGGCAATTGAAGATTTACAAAAGAGGTGAGCTGCGTGGTAAAGATCGCGCCTTCAATACTTGCAGCCAACCCACTACACGTACTCGAGAACCTAAGACTACTCGAGGAGGTGGGTGTCGACCTAATACACGTGGATGTCATAGACGGAGTTTTCGCACCCAACTTCGGCTACTCACTAGACTTCGTTAAAGCGCTCGCCTCCGAAACAAACACACCGATAGACGCCCACCTAATGGTGGTCAACCCGCTCAAATATGTTGAAGGATTCGCAAAGGCTGGCGCAGAGTATATATCTGTACACGTCGAGTCGCTTGACGCCTCCTCTGCTAGACTCCTCATCAACCTTTCACGAGAAATCGGATTCAAATGTGGTTTCGCGATCAAGCCCTCTACACCCGAGCCCCCCTGGCTCGAAGCAGTCTTAGATAAGGCGCACTTTATCCTCCCCATGTCCGTAGAGCCGGGTTTTCCCGGTCAAAAATTCATCCGCTCCATAATCCCAAGGTTCAAAAAACTCTCCACCCTCAGAGAACAGAACGCCTATCCCTTTGAGCTTGAGGCTGATGGGGGTGTAAACCACGAGAACGCACCTGAACTCGTTGAGAACGGTGTGGATATACTTGTCGCAGGCTCGTCCATATTTTCATCGGAAGATATTAAGCAGGCCACGCAAAGACTGAGATTTGCCTGTGGGGTGTACACGGCTTGAGCTCTAAACAGTCTTATTCGTCAATGCGCGACGCGCTGGGTGAAGCCTTGGCGAAGCTTGGTGAGGAAATACCAGAGCTAGTTGTTGTGGGTGCTGATACCTCAGCTTCACTTAAGCTTTCGGTGTTCGGCTCAAAGTTTCCTCACAGATTCTTCAATGTGGGCATAGCCGAGCAGAACATGATCGGCGTGGCGGCGGGCTTCGCACTATCGGGGAAAAAAGTGGTGTGCGGTTCCTACGCCGTATTCATGCCAGGTAGGGCTGTTGACCAAATCAGGAATACAATAGCCTATTGTAATCTAGATGTAAAGTTGGTGGGAAGTCATGGCGGAGTTTCAGTTGGTCCCGACGGCGGATCGCATCAAGCCATCGAGGATATAGCCATCATGAGGAGTATCCCAAACATGCGCGTTATCGTCCCGGCTGACGGTTCATCCACAAAAAAACTATTCACACAGGCGTGTAAAAACAAAGGCCCATACTACATAAGGCTTGCAAGACCCAACTCACCCACGGTTTACGCTGAGGACACAGAGCTACTTGTGGGTAAAGCCGAGGTTATAACAGATGGTTCGGATGTTGCAATCGTGGCCGCTGGTTTAATGGTTGACAAGGCGCTAAAGGCGGCTAAGACACTTAGGGATGTTGGTGTTTCTGCTATGGTTGTGGACTCCCACACAGTGAAACCCCTCGACGCTGACACAATCGTCTTGGCGGCGAAAAAAACTGGGGCGGTGGTCACAGCAGAGGAGCACAACGTATTCGGAGGCCTAGGTTCGGCTGTGGCCGAGTTACTAATCAAAACTTACCCCGTTAAGATGGAGATGGTTGGGGTTAACGACGTGTTCGGTGAATCTGGTGAAACAGAAGAGCTCATGCAGAAGTACGGCCTTACGGAAAAAAATATATTTGAAGCCGCTATGAAGGTGGTGAAACAAAAATGAAACTCTTTATAGATTCCGCCAACATACAGCAGATAAAGAAGTTCCTAGAAATAGGCGTCCTAGATGGAGTGACAACAAATCCAACCCTCCTCGCCAAGGAGGGCGTCGACCCAGCCGAGCAAGTTGAGAAAATACTCAAACTAGTACCTGGCCCCGTGAGTGTAGAGGTGCTGTCAACGGATTATGAGGGGATAGTCGGAGAGGCAAGGCGAATAGCGGAGATGGGTGAGAACGTGGTTGTTAAGGCGCCCATGACCCAAGACGGGCTACGCGCTGTTAGAACCCTTAGCAGAGAAAACATAAAGACGAACGTTACACTCGTGTTTTCACCCAACCAAGGCCTACTAGCCGCGAAGGCTGGAGCCACATATGTGAGTCCCTTCATAGGCAGGCTAGACGACGTTGGCTTTAACGGCATGCGCGTGGTAAGAGCCCTCGTAGAAATTTACAAGAACTACTCTATAACCACACAGATAATCGTATCCAGCGTAAGACACCCAATACACGTTCTTAATGCTGCAAAACTCGGTGCACACATAGCAACACTCCCACCGGACGTCCTCGATAAGATGTTCAACCACCCACTCACAGACGTTGGCCTCACCAGATTCACCTCCGACTGGAGGGAGCTAGAAAAACGCCTAGGAAGACCCCTCACACCATACCGCACGGACACTAAAAGGATTTAAATCTCAATTCAAAGTGTGGATTTGTACGCCGGGGTGCCCGAGTGGTTAAGGGAGTGGCCTTGAGAGTACACCCAGTAAGCCACCGTCCTACGGGACTCGCGGGTTCGAATCCCGTCCCCGGCGCCTAGCGGTGTGAGCTTTTGAGCAAGCAAAAATCGCTTGATGAATATATTGATGCCCAAAATTTGAGTCCCCAAAGCTCAATAGAGAGCGACACTGTGGCGAGAGGAGGCATCATAGGGCGAGACGATTATATAGTGGACCTACACATCCACTCGCGCTATAGTAGGGCCACGAGCGGGTTCATGAACCTGCAAGGTATAACACGCAACTCCAAGCTGAAGGGTCTCAGGCTTATCGGAAGCGGCGATGCCTTCCACCCTACGTGGCTCAGGGAGCTCAAAGACTCCCTAAAACCCGCTGGGGGAGAGCTCTACGAATATGAGGGAATACTCATTGTACCCACAGCCGAAGTGAGCACGGTTTTTGCGGATGAGGGTGGGTTGACCCATAAGATCCACCACTTACTCGTCTTCCCCACGATTTCCACAGCTGAGGCACTGGCTGAGAAGCTTGGCAGGTACGGCGACCTTTCCTCTGATGGTAGACCCACACTAAACGTGGACGCCCAAACCCTAGTAGATGATGCGCAGAGCGTGGACTCAGATATTGAGGTTATCCCAGCGCACGTTTGGACACCTTGGTTCTCACTGTTCGGCTCTAACAGCGGGTTCAACACGGTCGAGGAATGCTACGCGGAGCGCTCAGATAGGATACACTCTCTTGAGACTGGGCTTTCAAGCGACCCCGAGATGAACTGGATGATAAGCCGCCTAGACAGATTTAACCTGTTATCCAATAGCGACGCCCACTCCCACCACCCGTGGAGGCTGGGTAGGGAGGCGAACGTGTTCGCACTTGGGGAAGCCGACTACAAACACCTGCTTAGAGTTCTTGTGAGGGGTGAAGGACTGAAGCTCACACTCGAAGTGCCCCCAGAATTCGGCAAGTACCACTGGACGGGTCACAGGACGTGCGGTGTCTCCATGCCCCCTGAAGAAGCACTCAAACGAGGCAACATGTGCCCTGTGTGTGGAAGGAAAATGACTATAGGCGTCGAGCAGAGGGTGTACGAGTTAGCCGACAGGAAGCGTGGTGTTAGACCAAATGGCAAACCCCCCTTCATCAGGATTCTCCCACTACACGAACTCATAATGGCCACCACATCCTCGAACACCTACACTTCAAAAACGGTGCGAGAAATCTACCAGGCTCTCATCGCCAAGTATGACAACGAATACACAGTTCTCCTCGACGCCCCAATAAGCGGGCTACAATCCCTCAACCCGCGGCTAGCCCGACTAATCGGTGACATGAGAAACAACAACCTAAAGGTTGAGCCAGGCTACGACGGCGTCTACGGCAGACTGGTGATAGGGCAAGAAAGGTTCACCGCAGAGGCGGACTAAATAGGTTAAAGCCAAAAGGATTAATTCTCGGTTAACACTATGAGTGTGCTATGAGTAAACCCGATGCCAAACAAACTGAGCAAACCACGCTTGGACTAACAGTTAAGAAGTCAGAGAACCTGTCAGAGTGGTACCAGCAGGTTGTTCTTAAAGGCGGGTTCGCTGACTACTCACCGGTGGGTGGCTGCATGGTCTACATGCCATGGGGGTATGCTATCTGGGAGCACATAAAGGAATACCTTGACTCGGAGCTTAAAAAACTCGACCATCAGAACGCCTACTTCCCCCTCTTCATACCCGAAAGCCTCCTAAAACTCGAAAGCGACCACTTCGCGGGATTTATGCCCGAAGTAGCATGGGTTGAACAGGGGGGCGACGAAAAGCTGCAGGAGCGGCTCGCCATCAGACCCACAAGTGAGACCATAATGTATTACATGTACGCCAAGTGGATAAAGAGCCACCGAGACCTACCACTCCTGATCAACCAGTGGAACAATGTTGTTAGGTGGGACACAAAATCCACCAGACTCTTCCTCCGCACAAGAGAGTTCCTATGGCAAGAGGGCCACACCGCACATGCGACAAGGGAGGAAGCCGAGAAAGAAGTGTTCACGATTCTTGGAGTATACGAGAAACTCTTCCGTGAAGTACTTGCACTCCCACCCATTGTGGGACTAAAAAGCGAGGGTGAAAAGTTTCCTGGCGCAGTGTTCACGGCCACACTCGAAGTACTTATGCCCGACGGTAAAGCGGTGCAGGCGGGAACATCCCACCATCTCGGCCAAAACTTCGCCAAAGTGTTCGACATACGCTACATCACAGAGCAGCAGACAAAGGAGTACGTGTGGCAAACATCATGGGGGGTGAGCACACGCCTCATAGGCTCACTCCTAATGGTACACGGCGACGACAAAGGCGCAATATTACCCCCACGCATTGCGCCAGTGCAGGTGGTCATCGTACCAATCTACTATAATGAGCAAGACCTCCAGAGTGTTATAGGCTACGCGAAGAACATTGCTCAGAGGCTTGGAGCCATCGGCGTCCGCGTCAAAGTGGATGATAGGTCTGACAAGACGCCTGGATGGAAATTCAACGAGTGGGAGCTCAAAGGCGTGCCCCTCAGGGTTGAGGTGGGGCCGAGAGATGTGGCTAATGGTCAGGCTGTGCTCGCCAGAAGAGACACACGTGAAAAAATCCAGGTCAAACTCGACGAGCTCGAGGCGCGTGTGCGCTCTCTTCTTAACCAAATCCACGAAAACCTTCTGAGAAGGGCAGAGGAATTCCTCACCCAAAACCAGTGGGACGTTGAGAATTACGAGCAATTCAAACGGGTGCTCGAGGAGAAGGGAGGCTTCCTACGTGCGTCGTGGTGCGGTGAGATAGAGTGCGAAACCGCTGTAAAGAATGAAACAGGTGCCACCGTTAGAGTGATACCCCTAAACCAGAAACCCAAAACCGACAAGTGTTTCCGCTGCGATAGAAAAGCTACCAAGTTGGCGTACTTTGCAAGAGCCTACTAAGCGTCCTCTAAAACATACTCCTCCTCACGCACAAGCTCGCTGGCAACTACCCCTATTTTATCCCGTTCAACCGTCAGCTCAAAGAATGGTAGCCCCCCCACCCTCTTCACAAAGCTGGCTGCGGCGAGTGAAGCTGCGGCGAGCGCCTCCCTAGCACTAAGCCCCCTTATCCTCGACACAAAATACACGGAGCCAAACACGTCACCCGCCCCCAACGTGTTTTTTGCGCTCAGAGGCTTGGCTAGCGCTGGGCAATAATACTTCTCCATTCGCGTGTACACCTCCGCTCCCCCTCCCCCACGCGTGACAAGGATCTCAGAGACCCCCTGTTTGAACCCGCGCTTAACAAGGCCACCGATATTTGTTACCTCGTCATGTGAAAACTTAAGAAACCTCACACCTTCGAGGGAAACCTTCGGCTCGCCAACCCGCACAAGTCCCCTCGCATCCATACGCCTCATGAACCCTTGCAGGTCTAGGAAAACCACCTTACCACGCACTATTCTGCTTAGCGTGCCCGACACCACCTCACCGTTTGTGAAAGACACGTAAACATGGTCAGCATTAATCCCCACACGCCTAAAGTAGCCATCCAATCTGAGCGCGTTGAAAGCGTACAGCCTGCGGCTAGACGACCTGAGGCTTATCGTGAACATCGTGGTGAGCGCATCCCTAAACCGCGCAACACGACGCACATCGACCCCAAGAGCCATCAACTTATCCAGCCACACCCCAAGAAAGTCGAAGCCAACAGCCGAGTAAACAACTGGGTCACCACCCATAGCTCTTGCTGCGAGGGCAGAATACAAAGCTGGCCCCCCTGGCTGAAGCCACTCTCCACGCGTGTGTATAACCCTATCAACCGTGAACGAGCACACATACCCTAAACCCAATTTCCCTCTCTCCAGTGCATTAGCCTTATTAAATGGGTTGGATGAATTATAAAGGGTTACTCATTGACTAAGAAAAGGCGAAATCGTGGTAGGGCTAAGGGTGCAAAGGGTCACGCCGAGCTTGTGCAGTGTGATAGCTGCGGTGGCTGGGTTCCCAGAGATAAGGCTATAAGGGTGACGCGCACCGTGAGTCCCGTCGACCCACAGCTAGAACGGGAGCTCGCGAAGAAGGGTACAGCGATCCTTAAGACCACTGTGGTTAAAAACTACTGTGTCAAGTGCGCGGTGTACATGGGTCT
>JAVZKQ010000053.1:0-15200 GCA_038884175.1 Thermoprotei archaeon
TGGACCTATTAGGCGCACCCCAGCCTCCCGGCACAATGTGAGAAGCTCTTCCTGTAGTTTTCTACCCGCCTCCCCCACTTCGGCGAAGCCTGATGAGATTACGACGAGCGACTTCACCCCCTTCTCCAAACAGTCTTTTGCCACTTGGATGACGCTCTGCGCGGGGACCGCGATCACCGCAAGGTCCACGGTTTCTGGCAGATCCTTGACCGTGGGGTAGGCTGGAACAGATTGGACCGCCTTGGCGCTCCTATTCACCGGATAGCACACACCAGTGTAGCCACCCTGTATTATGTTGTAGAACAATTCGCCTCCAACTGTTCCACGATAGCGGGAGGCGCCCACCACCGCGACGGAGGCGGGTTCAAGGAACTTTTTGAGGGCGTTCCTCACCGCTATGGCCTCCCTTTTGTCGAACGCCTCAAGCGCCTCAGGGAGCTTGCTTGTTGGGTAGCGCACAGTTATAACACCGGGTTTCACATCCACAGTATAGGGGAACCCAAGGTTTCTGAGCACGTTGAGCATAGCCACGTTTTCTGGTAGAACAACCGCCTCCATCTCCTCCACACCATCATTGTAGGCTAGCTCCGTGATCATTCCGACAAGGATTGTGCCAAGACCTTTACCCTGCTCACTATCCAATACAGCAACGGCTAGCTCGGCGTTCCCGTCAGCCACCCGATACATCGCGTGGCCTATCACTTTACCAGAGTGTAGGGCGATGAGTGCACGCCCATCACCCTCTGGTATTAGCGCCTCGGGGTTCACCCCTGAAAAACCGTGGAACCTCCTGTAGAGCGACTCCTTTGAAAGCGAGTTTATAAATCCTGAGATTAGTGGTGCGTCATCCTTTGATGCCGCCCTAACCCTCACCGTGGAGCCATCGGCGAGCACTACGTCCGCGATCTTAAAGGACATGTGAGCGAAAAACCGAACGGGCGTATAAGCATTGTTGTTCATGGGTAACCTCTAACATGGTGCGCTATGGGTGGGCGCCCCACCGCAGCCAACCTCGACTAATTGTGTGCACACCCATCTGTGGGTGTTATCGACCCGACCTGAGGTGACAGGTGTGACGGCGTGGTTGGACGAATGTGTGGAGCCACCAATAGGACCCATGTATTCATAGCTCTAGTGAAAGGTTAAATCCACCACTAGGCTAATTCGTTTATGGTTCGCACACTCCTTATAGTCATATTGGTCGCATTCTTCCTATTCGCTTCAACTGTGCCATCAAACGCCACGGCTACACCGATAAAACACGTTGTGATAGTGATCGATGAGAACCACAGCTTCGATAACCTCTTCGGGGTTTACCCCTTCGGTTGGCCGCCCATCGTGAACAACATCACAACATCAGTGATGCGCCCACAAGGATTGTACACCAACTATTCTCAGCTAGAATCCAGCAATAATGGCACAATTAGCTCGGTGTCAGTCCCTAGAAACCCACTAGACCTATCTGAGGGTTATGCTCACCCCTACTATGCTGGGGCGACTAGTACAGAGGATCCGGCTGAGGGTTGGGGTGTCTACCACGACGACTACTTGGATAATACCACCGAGGGCTTCGTGGCGTATTCGGGCCCACAATCCATGGCCTACTTCTCATACGAGCAGCTAGCCCCCCTGTGGGATTACGCTGAGGAGTATGTGTTGGCCGACAACTATTATGCGCCCGTCCTAGGGCTCACGGAGCCCAATAGGGTGGCCTACCTTGTGGGCTACCCCCCAGCCTTCCGTAGCGATAGTGCGCTCAGCGTTGTGCCTTTTCACGACACATTGATGTACCAGCTTTCAGAGAGCAATGTGAGTTGGGGCTACTATGTTTATGGTTTTAGCAGTGGGGTCCCATGGCCTCTCACAGCCTTCAGCGGGGTGGGGGGATACACATCCCATATCCACCCTCTCTCGGATTTCTACGCGCAGCTTCGTGGTGGCCTGCCCTCTGTTAGCTGGGTTATGTTTCTTGGAGGTAATACGAGTGAGTATGATATGCACCCACCATACAACGTGTCAACTGGGGCCTACGCCTTCACGCAGGTCGTGAACGCGGTGATGAATAGTGTTTACGCGGATTCAACAGTCATCTTCTTTACATTCGATGAAGGCGGAGGCTACTATGACCAGGTTGTGCCACCCACAATCGGCTCATTCGGTTTAGGCCAAAGAATCCCCCTGCTCATAATCTCCCCACTAGCCAAGGAGGGGTGGGTTGACAACTATACGTTGAGCGGCTACAGCCTGATAGGCTTCGTAGAGTATAATTGGCACCTACCATACCTCACGGCTCTAGTTGCAAACAGCAACATCCAAGGCCTACTAGCCGCCTTCAACTTTACAGCACCCCCAAGACAACCCCTCATACTCACACCGGAAAACTGGACATACCCCATACCACTACAATACCCAATCCACTACGGGTATACCGCCACCCTCACCACAACACCTGGAGTGACACGGCTAGCGTCCAATAACCAGCCACCCAACACCATACTACTCCTAGTACCAATAACCATCGGCCTAACACTAGCTGTGATAAGCCTACTCACCAGAAGGAGGGTGAAAGCCTACCGCTAACAAACACTGGTATCCGCCTTTGCAACCCAAAAACCCCGGATGGCACGGTGAATCTGTGGTCGAAATTTAGTGGCCGCAATTATGAACGCAAAAACATGGGTTCACAACACACAAGAGGTAGGAGAAAAGTTGAAAGTGGATTTGTAGGGATACACCCAAGGCAATGAAATAGCTTTCATGGGTGCCGCCTTGCGGTGAGAGCCAAGAAACACTTGGTCGACTCGTTTTGCGCCTACTGTGAGGGATGCGGCAAATAGCGGTATGGGTGGTGCAATATTGTAAGCTGTAGACCCGCTTAGGGTTATGGGTCTCCGGTTACCTAAAACCCAGTATTGTGGCTTTAGTGTCCTAGAACACCAAGCCTACTTGTACACACCCACTCCCCTATCCCAATATACTGCATTATGAGTCGCCCAATTTGGCTAACCGCCCCACCCACTGTTTCTGTGGCAGTGTGTCTAGGCGGATAATTAGATCACGAGACACTCATAAGCCGACTTTAGTTACAGCGTCGTTATATACTCCCTGAGTTATCCCCACCAAATATGGTTGTTCAAAGCCACATTCACGCGTTCAGATGGCCTCCAATTGATATGCACCACATTCGCAGACCACTAGCCACACAGCTAAATTCCTTCCACCCCTAAGTTAGGGTTTATCTGAGTATACAACCGTTGTCTTTCAGCTCGTGGGGGGCTCATCCTTATATAAACTCTTATACTAGGCTGCCTAGGTTGGTTAAACACTCTGTGCGCACCTCTATTGGGTCGCTGACTAAGACGCTCACCGTACTCCTCGCGGTTACGTTTCTTTATAGGGCCACAACCAACATGTACCAGACAAGCATCCCCCTCGACGCCAGATACATACTTGGAGTCTCCGAAATCACCGTTTCATATATAACAACGATCGCCATGATTGTATCCTTTGCGTCGATTGTTCTCACATCCCTCGTTATCAAAGTCATAAAAAGAATAGTTCTACTCGGGTTCTCCTTAATGCTAGTCGGAACCCTACTTCTATTGTGGGCCTCCGACGTGTATTCGCTCACTGCTGTCGCCACATTAATAAACTTCGGCTCCGGACCAATTCAACCCCTTCTACTAACAACCTCCGTCCTCATAAGCACCGAAGCCAACCGATTCAAAACAATCTCACTATACACCTCCGCGTTGAGCCTAAGCCTGATAGCTGGCCCACTATATCAGGCGGCTATGTTGCAGGCCAGCAAGGGCGACCTGTTAGTATCCATCCTTGCCTTTGCACCACTTATAGCCCTAGCGCTCACACTATTCACACGTGTACCGGTAAACGAAAAAGTCAACTCTGACAGTCGGCTTGACTTATCCTTCTTGAAGGACAAAGGTTATTTGATGGGTTTGGCCGCTAATGGAACCTACTCGTTCCCATTCGTGGCTTTAGTAACTTTCGGAGGCATATACGCGAAGACCCTATTCAATGCCACATACACTCGGGTGGAGCTGTTGTTCGCCGTCTTCTTTATTGTATCATTTCTAACCCGCATCACGATGGGTAGGCTTGGCGGATCCAGGATAACACTGATGGAAACTTCGATTGCCGCAACAATAAGCGGCCTCGCCCTCCTCTACTATTCTCCCAGCTACCAGCTTCTGTTGGCCGCTTTCGCCCTACTAGGATACCCCCACGGCGCCACCTATCCTGTTTCAGCCAGCTACATCGCAGACTCTGTTCCCAACCACAGACTCGCAGTGGCAAACTTTGTTTCATCATTCATATTCGGGGTGACCACAATAGTGGCCGTTCCACTTATCGGTGCGGCAGAGCAGCTATTAGGCCTAAGGGAAGGGTTCCTACTACTCGAAGCACCGGTTATAGCAATCGCGGCGCTTTTCTTTTCGGCGTACAGAGCTCAGAGGCACAGCCCAATAGCTACCACCTAAACCCCCAATTAGGAATGCAGGAAGATGGGACAGTTCGACGAATGCTTGTAGCCAGCATATATATCGAAACGAGAGTCTGCCCAAAACCCTGAACAAGTTCCGCACAAGTCGGCACGTATAGGGTTGCAAAAGAATGAGGAGTTATCCCAAGGTAGGCGTAGAAGCAGGTGTCACTAGAATCATGTGGAAGCGATTTCCGGATACATAAGCGCAGAGTATCAGACATGTCTTTTATACGTGTTCGGCCACGCGAGCGTGGAGGCATGTGCTGCCACTACACTTTGGATGCCAGCTTCGAACAGTGTTTGCGCTTGTAAACCTGCGGAAAAGTTGAGAAAAAGCCTTAAACACTGGGGGTTAAACCAAGAGGTCTCGGGTGCAAGGTGAACACGGTATTTGAGGGGTTGAGGAAGTGTGAGGTCGACGCCACATTTACATGAAACTATATTTAATAGTTATCTGGAAGTCTAGCGAAAGTGTTTCCCAACGTCACCCCACCATTTGCCTCAGGGTTCCCACCACGGGCTGCGCTTTAACGTGGGAAACTATATAATCCGCCAGTCTCGAGTGGACCAAGATTTGGGAAATACAGCGCAGTATTAATTGGTAGAAAGACGCGCAGTCGGCCTTAAACCCCTTGGGGGGACTGTAGCCCCTTAGAACTCTGCACAATAGGATAGCCTTCAATCAGAAATCAAGTTTCCACATATCAGTCGAATCTATATTTTCAATCTGGACTCGAAATACCGCCTTGTTTCCCCGTCTATAAAGTAAACATAGCAGCCCATCATACCCCTCGTGAGGAGTACACGGTAAGCGTTTTTTACATACCTTGTAAACTCCGCCTTTGACTGTTTAACAACGCGGTCAGCAGAATTCTCAGGTTTACCGATCCATCCACGCTCGCGATCATACACAAGATCATTCCCAAAGATTACGCCCACATAATCGAACTCGAATCCCTGAATGGTGTAAATGCTACCCATCTGGTTGACTCCGTTTGGATCATAAGCCCAGAGCGGCGCTCTTGGGATCCCTGGAGCAAGCTTCCGCGCTTCTTTTTTTGCCTCCCACGGCATTTTGAAGTCGCCTATGACAACGTCTTCTTTCAGTGTGCCGTCAGGGTTCGGGTCACTCCAAGGCCAACAGAACCCGGCAACCATCCTCGCAGAATTCGGTTTGATCTCGTTTCTGCGTGAAATTTCATCCCTAAGTTCACTAGGGTCGTCGAAGATTTTAAAGTCGAAGCCGTCTTCATTGGTTAAATATGTTTTACCCGTATTCCTAATCTCTAGGACATCATCTATCCACTCGAGGTAGCTGTCCGAGCCATTGCATCTGAACTGGGTTTCCAGCTCAAAGTCAAACAGTTCGCAACCCAGTCTGGAAGCGGTTTCCCGTATAAGCTGGGCGGTACCCACCTCAAAGGGTCTTACAACCTGCATGTCGTCGATAAAGAACACCGATAGCTTGGCAGATCTAATTAGTTCTTCAACCTGAGGTGTATCGGTTCTATCCTCCCGCCTAGTATACCTCGAGCTGCTGGTTCTACGAATCCTGTGTGCTTCGTCGCACACAAGCACATCTATTTCATTATTTTTTGTTTTGCTGAAACTATTAAAGTATTTGAATAGCTTAGAGGCGCGAGCACCAGCTATTTTTCTAAGTGTGGTCGTAAAAGCCACAGACCCTGTGGCGTGGAACACTGTGAACCCTCTCGCTAGGAGTTCGGCAAGCACATTCAAAGCTATAAGAGACTTACCTGTCCCAGGACCACCACGCACAATGATGGTGGATTTCCTATCTGATCCCGCACATTTAACAGCTCGGTCGAGGATAGTGTTATACGCAGTTATTTGGGTCTCAAGCAGGTTGAATACACGTTGACGGTTCAACATCTCCCTAGCGTGCTCTATGAGCTTCTTCGATGGCTTTACAGGGCTATTTGTAAACCTGTTAAAGAGTTCGAGGCCTCCTCCTTTGGCGAGTTTAGCGGACAAATAATCCGCTAGCTGATCAAAATCCTCTTTTGCGAAAATAGGAAACTGATTGAGTATATCCCGAAACTTTCTGTCAAAAAGCACGTCGTCGGACTTTGAATAATTGTGGCAATAACAGCAAGATGAGAGCTTAAGCCCGGGGGTGTCCTGAAACACAGTAAGGAAATCCTCTAGGTAGTAATGGTAGCCGGCCACCTGGTAGCTGGGGTGAGCCTCCATCCTTTCCGCTCCCGCGATGTATGTTATAACATTGTTCTCTACATCGCAGGGTTTAACCATGCTCCACTGTTTGAGCTCCATGACGACCGCGTTGTCTGATCCGCCCAAGCCTTTACCGAAGAGTAAACAGTCTATTCGCTGGCTCGAGTAGGGTAGCCCGTATTCCAGGATCAACATGTTGTCGGTGAGGTTGGCGTGTCTAATCGCGTTCTTCAGAAACTGTGTTGAATTGTTCCAAGCGTTTACCTCTCGGGGATTGGGCATCCGATCCGTGTATTGCTTGTAAGCGCAAACCATTTTGTCCGCCAATCGGTTATGTTCGGCATCATAGACGAATTCTTGAACGGACCCTACGTAAAGCTTCACTTACGGTCCATTATACTTTTTATTGGATCCCTTAAACTTTTCCACAGGATATTTCTGTGCATTCTTCACCAGTTTCTCTTTAAGCGCCGACGTGACATCTATCGCGTTTTTGTCGCAGAATCTCAGTAGAAAGATGAGCACATCGGCCACTTCTTCTCGCACTTTCTCCAATAGCTCAGGAGACGAAATCATCTTTTCTATATCGTCAGCAGACTTAAACCTGAAGAGCTGCAAGAGTTCGCCAGCTTCGGTCGCTATTCCTATTGCAAGGTCCTTCGGATTGTGATATTGATCCCAGTCCCTCTCATCGGAAAATTTTCTAACAAGAAGCTTCAGTTCTTGAATGGTTGTATATTCGTCCATTCCTTTTAGTCTTCTCCCTCTTTGCATATTTAAATCTGCCGCCGCAGTTAGTTTCTTGTTTGAAAATGAGCAATCCAAGCGGCTCATCCAAGTTTATAAAGTCATGTGGGTTGTTCACGTTTCTCAGCTGGTGTAGCCTCGGATCATAATAGTATTCATTCAAACCAAGCCTAATTATTTTAAGAGCCCGCGGGGCACCCATATACTCTAGAGTGCATCAAAAAGATTATTACCACTTGAATCCACCCCCCAATTTTAAAGAAGGGTTTTTGTCGGATGTGGAATCCTTGCTAGCTATCCCGGTCTACATCAATGTTTGTAGTACGTTACCTGCGGGGTTAGAGTGATTAGCCGTACATTAGGGTGAAGAAGGCTAAAGGGTTGGTGTTCCAAGCGGCTTTAAGTCTCTGTAATGAGTAGACGATTATCCCATCATCATAGTAACCTTTCCTAACTGCCTGAAACCCAAGTGTGAACACTATTACAGTGGAAGTGTATCAAAACATTATCGGGTAAGTGTGGTGGAGCGTGAATACCTAAGGGCCAAGGAACCCAACGTTGAGGTGTGAGTGCGGCGCGCACACGACGTTGAGGCCAAACTCTACAACGCCCCGGTGGCGGTGTGTCTCCCGCTGATTGGGCTCGGTTACAACGCCGATGGGGTAGATGTTAAACCAAGCGACACGCTTTACCGCTAGGTTTAGTCGCAGGTGCCGCGTGCACTATTCGCCCAGACCCAATGCCTCCCAGCGTTGACCCGTGGACTTCGCGGCCAATGTACATCTGCAGCAAAGTGCTAACCACGGTGTGTACACGCTCAAACTCACGGCTTTGCTGGGGTTATTTTGGCAGCCGACTGAATTCAAGCCAGTTGGTGAAATTGTTTTCTCCCTACCGCTGTGGCTGATACTGTGTGTGGCTGTGGTTTGGGGTAGCGTATACCCGTGCGGGTAGACACCACTGTTGGTGCGGTAAGCAGCATTCATGGCAACACACATCCACAGGCTTGACGCCTCTTATTTGACACGAGTATAACGCCCAGCTGAATATTTCTGAATAGCCTAAAAGGGTGGCTGTTAGACGAGGGCACATGTGCACCACAACACACGTGGGAGGAGGGGAAGGGTGCCCGAGACCCATATATTCGTGTTTGAGCCAACCCGGATGGGACGCCCCACACTGCATCCAACTCATCGGGTGGGCGCAACGCCCTAATCCAATAAGCTGAAAGCATTGTGAGAGCTGGAAGCACCATTATCCAACCGTTTTCAAGCATGGCCACAGCTAACTCTGGCTACCCCGCGCGCTTTGGCGTTAAAAACTTGTGGCGACTCCAATGGGAGCGCTATGGGTTTTCGGTGTGTCAGACCACATTAAACGGTATATTAGATCTTTTTTATGAACTCACATTAAAGTAGAGTGACGAAAGCTTTGTGGTGTTCCACTATGTGGGCCCCATAAGACCACTTTTTATTGGGGGTGTAAAGAGTGTTTCACCACGCTTAGGTGGCCGGTTGCGCCCCTTGATGCCTTTTCGAATGCCACCGTTTTACATACCCTAGAAGCATTTTGGTGGTGGCGTTGGAGGCTTGCTTGGTTGGTGTAGATTTGTGGATGCCGGTTTGTTGGAGACTCGCTTCAGATTGAACACTCTGTGTTTTCCCGTGCAACTTGTGGCAATATTACGTGTTGTTAATAGTGTAGTCGAGCTTTTTTGGTGCTTTGTCTCGAAGGGGTTGGGCTTCAAGGGTTATTGCGGCTGTTTGTAGTGTAGCGCTTATTAGATACAGTTTTACTATTATTTTTTGTGGAGTATTATCCAAGAAAAATTGAAGAAGAATTGGATAAGTGGTTTGGGAGAAGGGAGGTTATCCTAATTAGGGGGCCTAGGCAGAGCGGTAAGACCACGCTTCTACTGCATCTTAGAGAGGAGAAGGGGGGTGTCTACGTTACACTTGAAGATGAGGACGCTTTGAAAACATTCAACGATGCCCCCAAAGAGTTTGCGAAGAGATATGTCGTCTCAGGTGGCAGGCAGACCCTATATTTGGATGAGGTGCAGTACAGTAAGCGCGCTGGGGGGAACCTCAAACTGCTATACGACCTATACTCTGATTCACTCAAAATTGTGGCAACGGGTTCAGGTTCATTCGATGTGAAGGTTAATGTGGGCGGAAGCCTCGTGGGCAGAGCGGTGTACCTTGAGCTCCTACCCCTTGTATTCGAAGAGTTCCTAGCTTGGAAGGCGAAAGACCTCTACACGCTACACGTAGAGTGGAAAAGGCAGGTCAAAGAGTTTATACTCAAACATGAAACCCCAAAGTTTAGCCCAGCCTTCCAAAAAGAGTTCCAACACCTACTCGAAGAGTTCGTGGTATACGGGGGCTACCCAGCCATAGTGAAAGAAGAACGGGAAGACATCAAAAAAGAGCTACTGTCAAACCTAATCAGAACATACCTAGAAAAAGACGTGTTCTTCTTTTTCAACGTGAGAGAAATGGACAAGTTCAGAACACTACTATCATACCTCGCCGCAAGCATGGGACATATCCTAGAGCTCTCCACAACTGCAAGCGACCTCCACATGGACTATAGGACGCTTGAAAACTATCTTTCAGTGCTTTCAAACACATATATAACACAACTTGTATCCCCTTACCATACAAACCCGCTCACCGAGCTGAAAAAGGCCAGAAAACTCTACTTCTATGATACAGGTCTAAGGAACATTTTGCTTGGAAACCTTCTACCCCTATCCAATAGGACCGACACAGGGATACTCCTCGAAAACTATGTGCTCAACGAGCTAAGAGAAATGGGGTTCAACCCAAAATATTGGCGCACCACAACCAAAGCCGAAGTGGACTTCGTACTTGAAGCAGATGGACAAGCCATACCAGTCGAGGTTAAAACACGCGGCAAAGAAGAAAGAGGCTTCGCAGGCTTCATCAAAAAATACAACCCAAAAAGCGCATTAGTGCTCACCCAAGGGGAAACCGACATAAAAAGGCTCGGAGAAACCACGGTGCTCTATATACCACACTACTTTATCTAAACCAACACATCAAAACCACAACACACCTAATAAAGACCACCTAACCCACATCCCCAACAAACCCCTTGCAGGGTGAACCCATCACAATAAGCCCGCTAAGACCCACGGCATAGTAAAGAGGGAGCCCAACTCACACACATTATTCACACCAGCAACACACAACAATTACCAATAGAGGGTTTAGGATGTTTACACCTAGGGGTTATTTAGTCGAAAACCCCACTCCCAAAGGGTCACTGCAATTATGTTTAAATATAAACGCAGGTGGACAAAATTACTTTTCTCTAATGTATATATTTGTTTTCATTGCAACACCCGAAAATGAAGAGTAGCATATTTTTATCTTTATTTCCAGGATAAAAAGATCATTTTATCCCAAAACATGAAGAAGACGATGCTCCGTTAAGGGATCCCTTAGCCATGTGTTCGCCTAAAACCCAAATCACAAATCACACACCTCCACCATTGAAATCAAGCCTTGCACATAAACCTTCCCAACCCTTGTGCGACGCGTATTCGGGTAAATAACTCCTAGGTGTATTAACACAATTTTTGGCACAGACATCAAGTTGGGGATCCCATTCTTGGGGGCTAAACACCCTGATTAAAAGGCTTAGCTGGCCTCAGACAAAGCTTGGAGCTTTTTTGCGCCCTCTTTATAGATTGACTCCGATCAAGATAGCGTCTTTATCCCCTGGGTTTATTGGAAGCCTTTTCAAGGATGGTGTAATCATCGATGGGAAAGACAATCATTGTCACTGCAGACGGGTGAAATCTAAATTATGGGTGGGTTCTCCACGTATGTGAGGTTACGGGAAAAACCCAGAGGTTACACGCCACCACACTAGGCTATTCTTTTCGAATTTATGACGCTGTGAGTCAACACTTTGTGGGCACAGATAGGAATCGTGGCTATAACAAACCCTGTGGAGATTTTATCTGTGTAAAGACCCATACAAGGTACCTTAGAACCTTAAGCAAGGCTATTTTCGAGTGCCCATCCCAGTTACATGATAATAAGTTAGGGGGTTTGTGGTTGACCTATATATGTTTATAGGATGATTCAGTTTGCGTACCATACCTCATAACAGTGGGACGCAACATAATATCAAGAACATATCTTTTTTTTAAAAAAAAAAAGTTATGTTTTGTTAGCGGGGTGGATAGCGGGGATTTTTGCTACGCTAACATGGTTGAGATTTTATGTGGAGCCGAGTGTTTGTGTGGTGGGATGGCTGAAAAAACGTATATATGTATCTAGTTGCTTACAATATTTGAAGAGGAATGAGTTCGGCGCTGAAGAAGAGATTTCTAGAGTTACTAGAAAAAGATGAAGAATTCAGAGTTATGGTTGCCGCAAAACTCGGGCTTTCAAGCATCCTTGAAACGCTTAATGCTGTTCTATCCACTCTTCAAAGGCTCACGGAAGAAGTCAAATCACTAAGAGAAGGCCAAGAAAAACTGTGGGACAACGTGAACAAACTATGGCTTGAAGTCAAATCACTAAGAGAAGGCCAAGAAAAACTGTGGGACAACGTGAACAAACTATGGCTTGAAGTCAAATCACTAAGAGAAGGCCAAGAAAAACTATGGCTTGAAGTCAAATCACTAAGAGAAGGCCAAGAAAAACTGTGGAGGGAACAGGTGAAGATGTCTGAGTCTATGCGTGATATATCCTCTACTCTTCAAAGGTTGACTTTAAGCGAGGAAGAGGAGGCTTCGGAGGTTGTGTCGTATAGATTGCGTGAGAAACTCGGTTTAGAGCTTGTGCTATCACGTGTGTTTGTTGACTCTAAGGAAGTCGACCTATACGCTTCCACCGATGATGTGTGGGTTGTGGGTGAGGCGACTACTAGGTTGGGCGTAAGATTGATTTTGGAAGTGGATGAGAAGGTGGATCTTATTAGGCGTCTTAGACCAGACTTAGTCAGGCCAAAATTAATTAAGGTTGTTTACACAATAGTTCCCTTAGGTGATGCCATTCAGGAAGCAAAGAGGAGGGGGGTGTGGGTTCTAACATGGAAGGAGGAGCTCTCACCCCTCGTAGTCCACACTGTGTCCTAAATCCGCAGTGTTAGAACAGACTCAGTCGTTATTTTTAAGCGCCTGTTGTGGTGTGCTCTTCATAGTGGTCGCTAAACACCATTGAATTGTCGGCTACTAGAGTCATACCCATATGTGGTATGTTTTGGGTTGTGTTAGGTATTCTCGTGTTACCATACTGAAACGTCGTCGTATTTTTTGGTGGTGGAGAACGCTTTTTGGAATTCTGGGTGTGTTATCACTGGGATGCTCCCCCTGAATTTGCCTGGGCTGTGTGGGTCCACTGTGAGCCTTCTTTTCAATTCTTCGTCACGGATTATTGAGCGCCATATTTGGGCGTAGGATATAAAGAATCTTTGTTCGGGTGTGAGCCCATCTATTATCCTCCTCTTATATGGTTCGGCTGTGAGCCTTCTCTGCAGTGCTAGGTAGGCTATTCTTACGCCTCCTAGATCCGCTATATTTTCACCTAGTGTGAGCTCTCCGTTTATGTGGAAGCCTGGGAGCGCTTCCTGTGAGCTGTAAAGCTCCACTACTTTCCGCGCTCGCTCTACAAACCTCTCTTCGTCTTCTTTGGTCCACCAGTCTATTAGGTTGCCTTCCTCATCGTATTTTCGTCCTTGGTCGTCGAAGCCGTGTGTGAGTTCGTGGCCGATCACTGAGCCTATCCCACCATAATTCACCGCATCATCCATTTCAACGTCGAAGAATGGGGGCTGAAGTATACCTGCGGGTAGCACAATCTCGTTGTTCGGGGGAGAATAGTAGGCGTTCACCGTTGGAGGAGACATGTTCCACTCATCCCTATCAACCGGGTAACCAACCCTGCTATACTGTCGACGCCTCTCAAACGATGTGAGCCTCTGTATGTTACCCACAAAGTCTTCCCGGCTCACCTCTACGCTTGAGTAGTCCCGGAATCTTGCGGGGTGTCCTATCCTGTATTTTAGTTTTTCAAGTTTCCTAAGAGCCCTTGTCTTGGTTTGTTCACTCATCCAGCTTGATGAGGCAATTCTCTCCCTTAATACCATTTTGATGTCCTCCACAAGTTGGGCCACCATCTCCCTCGCCTGGGGTGGAAAGTACCGCTCAACATATAGTTGCCCTAAAGCTTCGCCCAAAAGCCCGTCGGTAAGCCTAACTATTCTCTTCCATCTTGGCTCAGGTTTCTGTTGGCCTAGCAGCACCCTGTGATAGAAGTTAAAGTCCTCATCGGCGAAAGGCGTGTTTAGATAGGGTGCGAAAGCGTGTAGCACATGCCACTCTAAGTACACCCGCCACTCATCAATGGGCCTCGCGGCAATATCTCCATCCAACGCTGCAAGATATTCTGGCTGACCCACCACCACAAAGGGCACCCGTGGCACGCCGCTCAACGCGAGATATAAGTCGAGGTGTAAATTGGAGTACTCTTTTGCGAGAGCCAACCACTCCACCCTGTTATAGTTGCGCTCTGGATCGCGTAGCTCAGCGCGGGGACGACTACTCTTAGCTAGGGCGCCCTCCACGTCGAGCACCACACCAGCCCTACGCTCAGCCTCAACCCGGCTGTAGCCTGCGAGGGCAAACATGCTGGCCACATGCTCCCTAAACTTGGCGAGCACGGCTTGGAATCGCTCGGACAAATAGTACTCCCTGTCTGGGAGGGATAACCCACCCTGATATAGGTAGAAAGAGTATATCCCGCTATTCTTCCTGTCAGCACGCGAATAACTCGAGAAGGCCGCCGGCACACCCAGCAAGTGTAGGTATGCGAGCACACGAGTGAAATCCAGTGTTGATCGCATCCGCGCAACCATTGAAAGCAGGTCCATGATGGGTGTTAGTCCGAGCCGCTCAATCCTTTCTATATCCATCCCTGAAGTGTAGAAGTCGCCCACAAGCCTCTTAGGACTTCCAGCTGGGGCGGCAGAATCCCGGGCAGACTCCTCGAGAATCCTACCCAGAAGGGCTAAATTATATTCTGAGAGCTCACCGAAAGCACCCCATACACTCTTATCGTCGGGTATACGCGCGGACTTGAGCCAGCGGCCCACCGCGTAAGAATAAAAGTCTAAGGCAGGGTCGACTTCTCGGTCCACGTGCTCCAAAGAGAAGCGTGGTGGACGCAACTCCACGTTTTCAGAACCACCACTATTTGTACTCGACAAATAGACCACCAAAATAATGGAAATACTGCGGGTGGTATAATCCTTATCACCACTCCTAAGGTTGGGGGCGCACATAAAAACATGGTGTGCGCTACGTGCATGAGTTTATTACCGCTTTAATGGAGAGTAGTTTATTGAGGTGATTTTTCCTTCTTGCTATATATAGGAGTTTTAGCAACCCTGTGAATGATCCAGCTTGGAAACCCTTGATAACGACTTGTAGACCAATTGCAGAAATCCCCTCGTTACAGGCGTTGATTGTGAGGAGAACAACCGATTTTCCTATCTCTACGATGCAAAAGATCGGATGTGTGGCATCCAGTTCGTTGTGGTTCATGTGGCTGTATCTGTGCTTTAGTATGTGGCCTAAGACGTGTTTGGGTTGCCCCCGTTTTTTAAAGCTTATTAGCGCTTCGCTTTGCGCTTAACGTTGTGTGAGCCCATTTCCAGTGTTGCTACCTAGTTGTAATCTATGAGTGGAGTTCATCGTTTTGTTTGCACT
>JAVZKQ010000054.1:0-15125 GCA_038884175.1 Thermoprotei archaeon
CCTGTCGTTGACCTCACCGCTCAGCCTAACCTCTAGACCCTTCAGTCTCTGACCAAACTTCTTCATTCCCTGAACAATATCCATACCCGTGCACCCACCGAGCGCGGCGAGCAACAACATCATAGGCCTCATACCACTACTCTCACCGTTAGGTCTATCCGCATCTATCACCACAGAGTGACCTTTATCGTCGAACCCAACAAACTGAAAATTCGACGACCACCTAACAATAACATTCCTAGTATTGGATTCACCCATACCTAAACACATCACCTAGGTAGCCCTTAAGCTTAATTCACTTTCTAATACTCAACTTAGAATAAAATGAATTTGACTATTCGAATAGTGATATACAGTATGTTCGGTCAAAGTAAAGAAAAATCTAAACCGAAAACTTTAAGTTTGATAAACATATTATAATTTCATGTCTGACACAGAAACACGTCAGGCTGCAGACGTGGGAGCTCAGACAACAAAGGGAGCTGAGACAACAAAAACTGTAAGCGCGGTCGTAGAGGCGGATAGGAAACTCAAACGTGAGTTAAGCGCGTTCGACCTCCTAGGGCTTTCCATGGGTGCCATCATCGGTTCGGGTTGGTTGTTCGCCGTCAACGCCGCCGCAGCGGTCGCAGGCCCCTCAGTTATTCTCTCATGGATTATAGGTGGTATACTAATACTTTTCGTGGCGCTGGTGTACGCAGAGATATCGGGGATGCTTCCCCGATCTGGCGCTATAGTGCGCTACCCCCACTACACCCACGGGAGCTACACGGGTTACATAATGGGTTGGGCATACCTTCTTTCAGCTGTAACTGTGCCCACAATTGAAGCTGAAGCCGTTGTTGGCTATGCAGCTTCCTACATACCCTCTCTTACCACGAGTGTGAGCACGGTTTTCGGACCGGTCAGTGTGCTTTCACCTCCGGGCATAGCCTTCGCCTTCGCACTAATAGTAATATTCTTCTTCCTAAACTACGCTGGCATAAAGGTTCTTGGAAAAA
The DNA here is from genome assembly GCA_038884175.1 of Thermoprotei archaeon. Lineage (GTDB taxonomy): Archaea > Thermoproteota > Thermoprotei_A > Marsarchaeales > Marsarchaeaceae > ECH-B-1. The sequence continues at coordinate 1,002 of JAVZKQ010000054.1, forward strand.
CAAACACAGCTGTCACAGTGTGGAAAATAGTTATACCGGTGCTCACATTCCTATTCCTCTTCGCTATCTTCGACAAGACCAATATAACGAGCCTCCCCGGCGGCTTCTTCCCCTATGGCGTATCAAGCATGTTTCTCGCGTTACCCACGGCTGGTATAGTGTTCGCCTACTTAGGCTTCAGGCAGGCGCTAGAATTCGGCGGGGAAGCCAAGAACCCCCAGAGAGATGTGCCAAAGGCCACAGTCCTATCAATACTAATAGCCATGGCTATATACACGATTTTACAGATCGCATATCTGGGTGCGGTAAAATGGGGTGTCGCGGGTGTTAGCCCGGGTGACTGGGCTGATTTAACATCAAAAAGTGTGCCCTACAGCTCTGGCCCGCTGTACACCGCTCTTGCGAAGAGCGGGCTTGCGGCTCTCGCGGCTTTCTCCTATGTTCTACTCTTCGACGCATACGTGTCTCCATCGGGGACCGGCTGGATATATATTGGAACGGGGACCAGGAGCTTCTACGGTTTGGCTACTGACGGCTACTTCCCACAGGCCTTTATGAGGGTCAACAAGAGGGGTGTTCCATGGATATCACTCATAGCCACATTTATAGTGGGCATATTCTTCCTCCTACCCTTCCCATCGTGGTACCTACTTGTGGGCTTCATAAGCTCAGCCACGGTGTTCACATATATGATGGGTGGGGCGGGTATACTGGTGTTCAGGAAAACGGCGTCACAGCTTGCAAGGCCGTTCAGACTATCTGGGGCAAAAATATTGGCGCCAATCGCCTTCATAGCCGCCGCAATGATCGTGTACTGGTCAGGTTTCACAGTCCTATTCTTTGTATTCACAGCCATCCTCGCAGGTCTACCCCTATACTATATATTCTACGCGCCCGCACGGCTCGGCGTTCCACGTGGGCTCAGTGCTGCCCTAGGCCTAGTATTCTGGGCGATCCTAGGCTACCTGAGCTACTATGGCTACCACAACATAGTATACTACTACGCGTCTGTAGTCACCCCCAGCGGCACAATCACAGCGTCGCAGGGCGCAAACATTTTCCACGCCTTCCTAGTATATTACCCGGCTCTTGCCACCCTCACAGTAGTATACACACTAATATACAACCTTCTGCCACAACCCGAAAAGAGGAAGCAGGTAGCGAGTGGCTGGTGGCTGATACTATTCTCGCTAGCAATGCTACTTGTGTCGTTTTTGGGTGTGTTCGGCCCACTACCAGTGAACGGATCCACACCAATCGGCTTCCCACTGGACAACATCATAATGGTGGTTGTTTCGGGCGTTTTTTACGCGGCCGCCTACTTCAGTGGCTACTATACAGAAGACCTCAAAGAGCTACTACTAGTGGAGGGAGTGACTCAGCAGAAACCGCAATAAAAATTTTAAACCTTTTTTATCTCGTCTTCCTGCTACTTATCTCACCGAGCACTAAGCCCACGATTATTAGCACGAAAACCCCTGCGGCTATCAACGTGCCAGGCGGGTTTTTAGGTGAGGGTAAACTCCCCGTATATATGTTTATTGAAGTATAGTTTGTTGGCGCACTCGTGCCCGCTGGAGCCTCAACGAGCACAGTCCCCTTCATCCAGGGGTGGATGGTGCAATAATAATTGAACGTGCCAGGGTATGTGAAGGTATAGTTCCAAGACTGACCCGGAGGCAAAAGCCCCGAGTTAAAAACCCCGGTGGTAGATGTGACCGTGTGTGTGACGTTATCGTTATTCGTCCAAACAACAGTGTTATTCACCCCTATCACCACGTGTATAACATCCGGTGAATAGCCCAACAATGACCTGTTATACCCTGCACCAGGAACTATGCTGACGTGTACAGGGGTCACTCCACCCACTGCTGATGGTGCATACACCTGGGCGCTCAGGAAAATCATGGCTATCAGGGTTACCACTAGTAGTGTGGTCTTGAGAACGCGGATCACGCGTTTGGACACATCTGCTTTAACCCACAAACCGAGTCGCTTTTTTCCATCCAACAATTGGATGACACCTAGCTTGTAGATGAGCCGGAGGAGCTACTGGTTTGTTGGCTTGAAGCGCCCGCCAATACAACCACTTTGCCCACCATCCATGGGTGGTATTGACAATAGTAGGTGTAGTTTCCTGGAACAGTGAACGTGTACTCAAATGTTTGACCAGGATTCAAGTTGCCTGAATTAAACATTGTGGCACCGCTTGGCACAGATCTAGCCGTTACGGTGTGAGCAACATTGTCGTTGTTAACCCAGACAACGGTGTTGTTCACACCTATCACCACCACGATGAGTGCGGGGTGATAGTTCTGACCGTTGCCATCACCCTGCATGGTTACCTCAACACTGTTGGCTGGAAGCGTTGAAGTGGAACTCTGGCTTGAAGGTGGGCTTGGGCTAAGTGTTCCACCAGTGGCGAGTATTATACCCACACCAACCACCAACACCACGCCGACAACAATAAGGGAGACTAGCACAGACATGTTGGGTTTAGCCTCATACACGGGCATAACAAATCAACTATGTTTCCATAAACACTAAATATAAAAGCTTCGGACCCAGCATAGCCTCGTTGAGCAAAGCTTCTATCTTTGTTGGCGGCACGGCAATCATTCTTTAAGCTACAATCCCAATCGAAATTCTCTTTATTAATTTTTATGGGTTAAATTGTATAGCTGTGTTGAGTTGCGTGTTGCACGATTTGATCCCATAATCAAGACATCGGTCTCCTCTCCTTCCTTCTTCTTCACCTGCCCTACAGGTAGACAGAAGGGTTCGTCGAGTTCTTTTCTAGGTACGTTGAAGGGCTGGGTGCATTCGACCACTACGCCATAGATGGATGGAGGTGTAAGCAATCTCAGGGTAGTTATGGGTGACTCTTTGGCTGAACCTGTCAATCCAGCCACCATAGCTTTGGATGCTTTAGGGGTCAAGGTCCACAACACGGGAGAAGGGATCAGGCAGGTCTGGAAAGTTAAGGAGGGCTACTTGGAGATACGCTTTGCCGTAAACATCAAGACCGAGCAGGTTGTATCATCTGTCGATTTATCCTCTGAGAGGGTCGATGACTGTAAGAGGTTGAAGGGGCTGGTCAAGAAAGCGAAGAAGTAATGTGAGTGTGAAGAGTGTTCTTGCTGACGGGACATACGCTTCCAAAGAGAATCTCATCTTTCTATCTGATAACCAAATCTGTAATATGGTGAGAAGCAACTCCGCCGTCAAGAGCAAAGGGTGCCTGTCGATCTGTGATAGGGCAGAAGATGTTTAAACCCAATGCGTGGTCGGGGATAGACATGTTCGACTATAGATGCACGGTTGAACAAGCCTTCCCACGCGTCAAACGCGTCCTCGAAGAATATGTCGCCACAGTACGCTTGTGAACATGGCGAAGGAGGTGGCGGTAGAGGCATCCATATACAAGTGGTTCGCTGCGACGGTGTAAGGGGAGAAACTGGCCCAGCCATGGTCATAATCAATCGTGGATTCATGCAACGGAGTAGGGTTGAGGTAAAATTTTTAAAGATGTTTTGACAAATCCACTTGGATGGTAGTATACAACCATAGAGATGAGTGGTTGGTTTGGACGCGAAGATTGAGGAGATATTTAACGGAGTTTACCTAGTCGACCCCTACCTATTCGATTCGGAGGGCTATATTTCATTATATTTTATAACCCAACCAAAAAGGGTTTTATTTGACGTTGGACCTTCGGCTACTGTCGAAAGGGTGATCCAAGCGATTGAGAGACTAGGGTATACTGGTGATAAGATCGACTACGTGATCGTCTCCCACGTTCATGTTGAGCATTCGGGAGGTCTTTCAAAGATTGCTGCTTGGGCTAGCAACGCAAAGCTAATTGTTTCACCGGCAAGTGTGAGGCACCTAACGGACCCATCAAAAATGTATCAGTCATATGCGAGCTCCTTTGGTAAGTTTGCCTCACTCATTGGAGACTACCAACCACTACCACATGACGCAATACCACGAGTTGTATCCACACTCACAGAGCTTCCATTAGGGGATAAGAAAGGTCGAATAATCCAGTTTGTGGGCCACGCCCACCACCAAATCTGCCTAGAAGTTGACGGCACACTTTTCGGAGCCGATATTCTAAGCACCCAACTAAGAATAAACGACCAGTTTTTACCCACCAGTACTCCCCAGAGCTTTAACTACACTAAATACACAGAGGACTTAGACGCGGCGCTTGCGCTCAACTTGGACCGGTTATTGATTTCACACTATGGTGCGTGCGATAACCCCACAGATATAATAACTAGGGCTCTGTCATCCTTGAGGTGGCTACGCTACCAGGTTGAGTCGCTCCTAAAAGAAGGTTTATTGGCCGAAGAGGTAGCCGACACACTGCTCAAGGGGCTCCGTAGCACCCCACCACTGAACGACGAATACGCACGTGTTAAAGCAAAGCTCAACCTCCTAGGGTTCATTAACGCTGTGATAAAACTGCGTAGTGAAAAATTATAGATAACCAAAGCTTTTATATCCTTGAAAGGAAGGGTTGTATGCGAGTGCTATGAACAAAGTTGTGGCGATGGTCTTACTTATATTACTTTTCGCTCTTCAAGCTGTGGTTCTCTTTATTGTGTCCTCTGTTAGCCCGACAACAATTACTGGTCAAAGAATCGCTGGGGTAACGCTCGGTGTTGACATGTTGATTTTTGCTGGCTTCATAAGCCTTTTCCACAAAAACTTTTCTAAACCGATTTACTCTGAGGTAGAAGACGAAGAAAGCTCCAAGAACTAGGAGCTTAGATTCGTACTTAGGTGGAAACTGGTGGTTCTAGTGTCCCAAGACAACGAGCTACAAGCATTTTTGGCTCAACACTATAAGGATTATAGCATTTGGCTTACAACCTACGGTAGAAAAACCGGCAAACCAAGGCTTGTACAAATATGGTTTGCGTATGTTAACGGTGAATTCTACGTTCTCGCACGCCACGGATTAGAGGCGTGGTGGACAAAGAACATATTGAAGAACCCGACCGTGGTGGTAAACCTTAGCGGTAGGGCCATAAAGGGTAAGGCTCAGATATTGGACGACAAAGACCTAACAGACGAGATATGGAAGTATTATAAGGGTAAATACGTGTTTTACCCGCAAATATATATTTTCAGCTGGGCTAAGAGAAAACTGATTAAGATTGTCTTTGATTCACAGGATAAAGTGCAAGAAAACCATTAACCTGCGCCGTGGCTCAATTGCGAATTTCAAAGTGCGATTGTGTTCAAACTGGAACCAGGATACTCTGTCGGAGAAGCGCTTTCCGACGTGCAAATGGGTGTATTACCATTTACCATTTCTACAAGCCTAGAACGGAGTGTTACACTGGCTGAGGGGGAGAGGGTTGGGCATTTTCGAAGCGATGAGGACGATCACAGCCTTAATTCAAGGTATATACTGTGGCCGAGGAATTGGCTCCAAGAGCCTGTTACGCTCTTTAACTGTGGTGGATGGGGTTCTGAGCTATATGGTCTTTAATAGGCATAGCTTTTGGGTTCCACAGGCGCAAGACCACTGGGGTGGTAGGCCTACCCCCACACCACCACCTCTCAGGGTGAAGCCACCACGCCAAGCCTTGGCTCCACCTTGGGCACCCACAACCAAGTTTCATCACTAACCACTATAGGTAGCCGTGCTCCCAATGCGCAAACGGCGAATCCAACACATTTTAAATCTATCTATACATCTGTTTTAGGGTGCTGGCGGAGTCAACAGTGTTTTCATGTGGACAGTTTAGCTAGACCTGTAAACTTTGGATTTGATGCGGAGTGTTATTACCCCCACTGTCACCATTACAAGCATGGTTAGTATTAAAACCAGCCTAATGTATGTACCATGATAGAGGGCCACTTCACTGATGGGGCGGCTGACCACAACTGTGAGCTGGGTGTTTGAGGCGTTAACAGTTCCAACCCAGCTTTGAAAGACGTCCAGACGTAGAAGGTTACCCGAGTAATATGGTGCCTGCACCGATATCACAGAACTCCCATTATAGAATCCTTGAATGTCCACGTTCGGCGCCCTGATGTTCACATAGAATTGTGGGGTCAGCTTAAGTTGAATTATTACAGGCGTGTCGACAACTCCTGTTAAAAGGTTGCTTTTGGTTGCGTTTTGACCTATTATAGCACCGTTATACAAAAGTCTGAACGTCGTGTTAACCTGAATTATCCTAGGTATGTCTACATTATAATTTTGGCCCTGATTGTACCAATTGCTAAGGTTGTAAAAGTATTGTGAATATGAACCCGTGAAATTGACTTGGTACTGTTGGGTATAGTTGAGCGTTATATTAATGGGGGAAGTCACCTGGAGAACTATGGTCCTTCCAGTATTGGTGTGGTTGTTTAGCGTGTAACTTTGATACGCCAGCCTTGAGTATACGCCGTCCACAACGAATTGTGGAAGCGTTATATTAACAGTGCTTGATGAATTCACCCATACATTTTGGGTTGAGTAGTATTTTTGGTATTGGCCTATGAATGATACGAGGAATTGTTTTGTATAGTATGCGTTGAGTGTTATGGGGGCGGTCACTGTAAGGCTGGTCGTGTTCAACCTTTGCGCGCCCATCATCACATAGTCGAGCACAAACCTAACGTGGGCCCCCTCGTATATTTCTGTTGGAATATTCACAGTAATGTGGGATGACGCGTTAGCCCACTCATAGCTTTCTCCAATCTGGGTAGAATTCCCTTCACCCATATATTTAGCCCAGATTAGGTATTGTGGTTGATATAAGACGCTCACAGAAGTCCCACCAGTTATGTTTAGTTTGAGTGTGTGGGTTACAATGCTTTTGTTCCATCCAAGGAAAACGCCCCTGCAGTCGCTTTGGGGCTGTATGATGAATGGAGCGCTCAGAGTGACTGACTGTTTGGTGCCGTTTATGGAGGTAAGCTGGATTATATTATCGATAAATACATGCGATCCATATTGTGGTAGCTGGTATAATCCGCGGCTCAGGTTAACCCGCGTGCCGTTCACCCCCAACGTGGCTTGTTTTTCGAGTATAAGGCTTATGGTCGTGTCGTTTAGCGGCCAGAGCGTAGCGAAGTTTATTGTTGTGGTAGAGGAGATGAGCGCGAGCGGACGTGTCTCATTATAGATTGGGTACACTTTGACTCCCAAGACGCCTCCCACTAGGTTGCCGCCCACCGATGATGCCTCCAACACCGGTGTGAACACATCTGACAGCTTGTAGAAGAGTTGGAAATATCCATCCACGTTGTTCAACCTCACCGGTTGGCTGGATACACTGTTTAGCACCAATTCGAGCAGGTTGTGGTTCAGAGGGTTTGTTCCCCCAACTATAAAAGCAGAATTTACAGGACTTGACTCGCTAAGGGTGACCGAGTCAAGCTGGGTGCTAAAAATGTTTCTAGGCGGAGAAAGCTCTTTTAGAGCGGCGTAGAACTCGATCTGAACAGTGTTATCCTTACTGCTAACCGTGATTGAAGGTGTAAACTCGAAGGGGGTGGCTACTACACCGCGCACACTGGACATATGTGAGTACACGGTGTAGTTGGGGGTGGCTCTAGGTTGACCGCCACCATTTATATATGTAGGAGAGATTTTCGAAGGATTGCTTGAGAGGTTTATTAAGCTGTCAAGGAACAAGTAGCTATAGGTATTGTTGTATTCTTGGTTCAACATAAGTGACTCTTGGACTTGATAGTACTGCTGAGACCCAACTCTTAACACGCCAACAAGCTGAATAAACACGCTCTTATTTGCGCCCTGGCTTGCGATACCCAAAGAATACACTACACTGTTACCCATTACACCAGTGGTGTTAAAAGGGCGAGTGTCCCCGTAGTCGACTATACCCATGGGTGTACCATTTTCGGGTACGGCTGCTTGGAGGTTTGAGGGCTGAATGTCCGCGGTGTGTCTCGAGGCTGTGTGATTATAGGCCAACGTAATAGCGGATAGTAGGCTCAATACAAAAAGGAGTAATGCGAATAGCATTAAACTCCTGAGGATTGAAGCCTGCTTTTTGCCCAGTGTTTTTCTGAGGGTATGGTCTCCCATTTTCATTTAAATGTTTCCCCAATTGATTCAGATGGACGCAAATAGAGTTTACTTCGTTTATGGCTAAATGATTCATATTAATCGCCATATTGATTTCTTCCCTACCTTGTAAATACTCCCAACACTTAAAGATGCTAACAATATACATCCACATTGTTAGCGGTCGTGTCTTGTTAAAACTGTTTGTTTAGACACATCACGGCTACCGCATCTTGAGGTGCTCAGCGACTCTTAACACAGCCACCAGTGGACTGCGAACTTGGTGGACACCGCATCGTCGGATAATGTATAACCACAGTTTACGAGACACATTGGATGTATTAGACCCAAACCTCGAACGCCCTTAAGTTCACGCCACATGAACGCTTGGGTTCAATCGTCATCAAGCCAAACAAGCGACTTTCCCAGCGATTTATTAATATGTGTGGCTGGTTCGCATCCATTCGAAGCCCTTAGGAGTCGACCTCCTATGGTGGGAAAACACGTGTGAGCATATCAGTCAGAGGCCACAAGTCTTCCCCATACCAGTGTGCCCTAATCTTCAGACACCACTTTTGGCTTTCCACCTCTGCCTTCTTGGATTCTCCGATCAATGTTTGCAAGGACAACCAATAGGAGAACAAGGTTACTAAGCACGTATAGACCAATATAGTATGTCTTCACATCAGTCCCAAGCGAGTCGGCAAGAGGGTAATCCAAGTGTATGGCGAGGGGCGTGAGCACAACCCAGAGTATGGCGAAAACTTCGACAAATGCGACTTTTCTCATCATGTTCATACCTTGCTTGGAGGGAAGCATTACGCTTTATGTATGTATCTTAATAGAAATCACATTAATTCAGTTTCTTAATATATTCCTCGCTGATGCGGTCATCCAAATTTCCCGCTAGAAGCTACTTTAGTGGGACAAGCCATATTAGATTTTTGCATGATAACTCGAGAAAACGGAAAGCGCAATACAGCTACATCCGCTAATTTAAGCGGAATAAGTTGCCCAACTTCGGGTAGCATTGACGCAAAGGGTTGCTAGATGTGTTGCGGGGTTATTAACGCATTTGCTCAACACATAGAGACGCACTTGGCCTTCTACATTGGTTTATCGAGCACACCAATCCATTGTCTTAATACGGAGCAGGTACACAATATCCGGCCGGAATCCTACATTATACAATATTTAGTTGAAGTAGTGTTTGTTTTGCAGGCGTCACATTTAATTGGAGGATGATATTCTAACAAAGGATATTTGAGCACGGGTTATGGCGAAACACCACACCAAAAAATCCTTAATATTTTGCGGGAAATAATCCGGCTCGAACATTTTTTGATTGTCACACATTTGGTGTGAGCATACTCGAGATTAATTCGTACACGGCGTGCGGGTGAGGCACGTCACGCAGCGCCTCAGCGTAGCCTCCACCCATAAGCGCATAGCTACCCTTACTTTTCCTTAGAATTAGGAATACTGAGCCGCAGTCAAAGCGTTTTGCGAGTACGCCTTGGGAAACGCTTATGTCAACAACGTCGGAAAACACTATTCTCTTTGGGGTGCGCCTGAGTGGTGAGTATAGTACCACCCCTTCGTCATCAATGGTGTACACTGTTGCGTGCTTGTAACCTGCATAGAGGGCTATTAGTGCGAGGGAGACGCCGACAAATATTAGGTAGTTTAGTATGTTTGAGGTGTTCACCTCTAGTAGCAACGAGAAGAGCGCAAGAGCTATGACGCCCTTCACAAAGGTTTTTTTGAAGAGGGGTCTAAGCGTTTGACTCAAACTTTTTCTCACCGTAGAGCCAGCACGCCACACTCACACCGTCAGCCGCTAGCAGCGCAGGCTCCTCCCTTCTACATATATCCATGACATAGGGGCAACGCGGATGAAACCGACAACCACTAGGTAGAGCAATTAGGCTTGGCACTTCACCTGTAGGTGGTTCGAGCCCTCTCTTCTCGATTGTGGGCACACTTTTGAGAAGAGCCTGGCTGTAGGGGTGTTTTGGCTGCGCCATAACGCTTTTGACGTCGCCTGTCTCCACGATTTTACCCGCGTACATCACGGCCACCCTATCCGCTATATAGCGTGCCACCGAAATGTTGTGGGTTATAAAAAGGTACGTGAAGTTGTGTGCTTTGTGCAACTCTACAAGCAGGTTGAGCACCTGTGCTTGTACCGAGGCGTCGAGCGCAGAGGTCGGCTCGTCGAGCACAATAAAGCTTGGGTTGGAGACTATGGCGCGTGCTACGGCCACACGCTGCCTCTGGCCCCCTGATAGGTCGCGCGGCCTCCTATAGTTGAATATCGAAGGCTCGAGGCCCACTGCTGTGAGGGCGTCTTCAACCCTCCTATTCCTCTCCTCTCGGCTCAGGCTTAGCGTGCGTAGTGGCTCCTCAACCACTTGGTGGACGCTCATTCTTGGATCCAGACTCTCCATGGGGTTCTGGAACACCATCTGCACCTTCCTCCTCACTTTCCTTAAGTTTGAAGACTCCACGCGTTCACCCTCAAAGTAGATTTCGCCAGCAGTGGGTCTCTCAAGCGTAGCAAGAAGCCTACCTATGGTGGTCTTACCAGAGCCAGACTCGCCTACTAGCGCAACTATCTCACCACGCTTGATTTCAAGATCGACGTCGTCCACGGCGTGCACATAGAGTGGTTTGCGTCTGAAGAGTGTTTCAAGAATTCCGTGCTTGGTGGCCAAAAAGTATTTTCTGAGTTTAGCTGCACGGATTATTGGCTCATCCATAGAGGAAACACCTTGCGACGTGACCATCCTGCTGCACCTCTCTTGGCTCCTCCCTTCTACATATATCCATGACATAGGGGCAACGCGGATGAAACCGACAACCACTAGGTGGGTGGATCATGTTTGGGGGGGAGCCGCTGATTGCCTCAAGCGGGTTGCTGCGCATCATTCCACGTGGTATACTGGATATTAGCGCCTTTGCGTACGGGTGCATGGGGCTTCTGATAACACCCTCAGTGGAGCCCAGTTCGACGAGTTCGCCGGCATACATCACCATTATTCTATCCGAGATGTTGTAGGCCACGCTTATGTCGTGGGTGATGAAGATTATACTCATCCCGTACTCTTTTTTGAGGTCGTTCATGAGCTTTAACACCTGCGCCTGTATTGTAACGTCGAGTGCAGAGGTCGGCTCGTCGGCTATGAGGAGTTTGGGGCGCATGAGTAGAGCCATGGCTATTATCACACGCTGTATTTGGCCTCCTGAGAGTTGGTGGGGGTACCTCTCCATTATGAGCTCCGGGTCGGGTATCCTTACATCGCGTATCCTTTCAACGACTTCCCTGTGGGCTTGCTCTACGTCGTAAGTTTCACCAAGCTTTTTACACCTCATCTCAACCGCTTCTAGAAGTTGTGTGGCAACCTTCTTAACGGGGTTGAGGCTGTTGAGTGGGTCTTGAAATATCATGAATGCCGTTGTACCGCGTATCCTCCTCGCCTCTGCGTTACTCATACGTGTGACCTCTTGGCCGTCCAGCTGGATGCTTCCAGCCGCATAGCGCGCGTTCGGTGGTAGTAGCCTCACGATTGAGAGCCCAAGGGTGGATTTACCCGAGCCGGACTCGCCCACCACACCTAAGCTATCACCCTCGCCAACATCCAGGCTCAGTCGATTTATGGCTCTGAGAGTGCCGTACACCGTGGAGTACTCGACTGTTAGATCCCTGACTTTTAGCAAGCTCAATATGTGATCCTCCCGCCGATTAGATCCTGCAGCCTGTCGCCCACAAGCGTAAAGCACACCACGACCGTCATAATTACCAAGCCTGGGATAATGGACCACCACCAGTTCTGTGGGAAGTAGGGCAACCCATTCGAACTCATGGAGCCCCACTCTGGATAAGGTGGTTGCACGCCTATCCCTAAGAATGCGAGCGTTGAGTATGTGAGTATAACATTTCCAAAGTCGAGCGCCGCATAGGCTATGATGGGGTCCACCGAGTTGGGGAATATGTGTCTTAGGATGATCACTACGGAGTTTTGACCGCTGAGTTTTGAGGCTTCCACGAACCCCCTAGATTTGAGTGATAGCGCCTGAGCCCTGAAGAACCTTGCATATGTGGGCCACCAAATTAGTATTAGTGAGATCAACACGGAGTTGTAGCCTGAGCCTAGAAGAACGCTTATTGCTATGGCGAGCACTAAGCCTGGGAGGGCGAGAAAGGCGTCCGTAATCCTCATGAGAACCTCATCAGCCCAGCCGCCGAAGTAGCCAGCGAATGTGCCCACAAGCATCCCCACGATTATGGCTGAGAAAACCACAAGGTATGCGGCTAGCGCGTCTTTGGGAGCCGCGTAGAGTAGCCTTGAGAGTATACTTTGACCTGAGAAGTTGGCGCCAAATATGTACACTGGGAAGTGGTTCAGGCTTGGGGGATGCAACGAATCGGCGAAGTTGAGCGCGATGGGATTTGAGGGTAGAAGCACCCAGCCTAGAGCCCTGTGCCTCGTTGCAAAACCAATGTATTGTAGCAGTCCTTCAACAATTGACCAGGCGGTGAAAAGCGTAATTATAGTGAGGGAGACGGCGGCCACCTTATCTCTCGTCAAATAGTAGAAGTAGAACCTAGCGCCGCTAAGGCTTTTCTCCTCCCTCTCAGTGGTAACCGTAGCTGTGGGTATGCTTCCCCTGTAACCCAGAAGCCTCTTAAAAAATTCTTTGACGCCCATATCCACTCACTCAAGCCTAACGCGTGGGTCAGCCCACCCATAGAGTAGGTCGGCCACAAGATTTGCGCTTATCACGCTTATTCCCACTATAATGGTGATGGCGAGTATGGCTATATAGTCGAGGTTGTATATGGCTTGGACGGTAAAGTAACCCATACCATGATACTGGAATATATCCTCGATCACAACCGCACCAGCGGTTGAGAAGCCAAATAGTAGCGCTATGAGTGTTATAATGGGTATCACCGCATTCCTGAAAGCCGTACCGTAAACAACCCTGTTCTTACTCAAACCCTTCATATAGGAGAGTTTCACATAGTCCTTGTCGAGCGCGTCGATCATACTCGCACGTGTAAGCCTGGTAACCACACCGAAACTCGTTATGGCTATTGCGAGCGCGGGGAGCACTAGGTGGTGGACGGCGCTCACAAAGAAGCTCCAGTCCCCATCCACGGCTGCAGCTATAAGGGGTGGACTCGTTATAGCCCTGAGTAGGCCTGAAAGCCACCCTTGGAGGGGTTGGGGTACAACTGATAGGTATGGGTAGCCAGTTATGGGTTGGGGTCTGCCCAGCGTGGGATTTGCGAGACCGCTTGGGGGTAGAAGCTTTAGCTCATATGCCAAGAATAGTTGTAGGATGAAGCCCACCAGGAAGACGGGAGCGGACCATGTTAACAAGTACACCGCTTTAACCGTATAGTCAGCTGGATTATTCCTGTTCGCCGCGGCCACACTACCCGTAAACAGGCCTATTATTACAGCTATTATTAGACCAGTGATAACGAGTTCCAATGTTATTGGTAGTAGTTGACCTATCACCTGTAGCTCGGGCACCTTGTAAAGTGTGTCTATTCCGAAGTCACCGTGGAATATGTTGACCACATAGTGCGCGAACTGGACGGGTAGGGGTAGGTTAAGCCCATACTGCTGTATTATCACCTGTAGTTCGGCTGGTGGGCAGTGCGGGCTACCACAATATATTCTGGCGAGCGCCACGGGTGTGGGCGCAATGGTGTGGACGAGCACAAATATGATGAATATTAGTAGTAGAAGTGTGACTACTGCGTTTATAATCCTCCTCACAAGGTAGACGAGTGTGCTGGTCTGCATGTTTGGTACACCTAATGCGCAGCTAAGAATTAAAACTTTTTATCAAAAGGGTTATAAAAAAGTGGGGGGTTGGGTGTTTTTCAGCTAGTGTAGTACATGGTGTTGTACCAATAGCCCGAGAATGTGTTGTAGACGAAACCTTTGAGGTATGGTTGTACAAAGTAGTATGTTGCTGGGTTTGGTAGCCAAGCGTAGGGCGCATACCAGTAAGTGAAGTTATACACGTAGGTGAGCTGCTGTAGCTGTTGTGTGGTGTTGGTC
>JAVZKQ010000055.1:0-14710 GCA_038884175.1 Thermoprotei archaeon
AGCAAAAAATCGGTGAATCGGCCGGACTTGAAGTTAGTGCAGCCGCAGCCTGTGTTGTAGAAACCCAAGAAAAGGAATTATTAGCGGAAGTCGTAAACACGATTTCCTCGCTAAAGCAGCAAAAGAAGTAATTAGGGTGTAAAGCTAAGTGAGTAGCCAGTCTACAGAGGATGCTTTTCCCTCTTAGGTTGTATCCATAGTGGGGAGAACAGGTGTGGCTGGCGAAGTCACCCAAGTGAGAGTAAGGGTTCTTTCTGGACCGATGAAAGGCAGGACTATAACCAGAAACGTATTAGGTCCCATACGCTTAGGTGACATTCTTATGTTGAGAGAGACAGAGAGGGAAGCAAGAAAGATATCGACGAGGCGATGAACATGGTTCGAATAGTGGAATGCAGCTTTTGCGGCAACAAAATAAAACCAGGCTCCCTATTGTTATACATAAGAACGGACGGCACAATCCTTAGGTTTTGTAGTAGGAAATGTAAACATAACATGCTTTATCTTAGAAGACGCCCTCAGAAGCTCAAATGGACAGCTAAATACATCAAAACCAAGGGTTAGGGTGTCAAAAGTTGCCTTATGAAAGAACACTTTTAATGGTTAAGCCTGACGGTGTTAGGGCTCGTCTTACAGGTGATATAATTAAGAGAATAGAAATGAAAGGTTTATACATATCGGCTATAAAGAAGTTTAAGTTTAGCAGGGACTTAGCTGAAAAATTTTATGTTGCACATAAATCTAAGGGATTCTTCCAAGATCTTGTTAATTTTATAACTTCAGGTGATGTTGTCGCCTTAGTGGTGGAAGGCGAATCCGCAATTAGTGTTGTTCGAAGGCTTATAGGTCCAACCAACGCAAGCGAGGCGCCACCAGGTACTATACGTGGAGATTTTGCGAATTCTATCCAGGAGAACGTGGTCCACGCTTCAGATTCTGTGGAAACAGCCAAATACGAAATAGACCTTCTTTTTAGTTCTAGTTAACCCAAACAGGAAACACCTAAATCTCCTTATAGACCAATAAAATCGGAGGTGTTTACTTATTAGTCTGCGCCAACCAATAATTACCGTGCTGGGTCATGTGGACGCGGGTAAAACTTCTCTTCTAGATAAGATTAGAGGTACAACCGTCCAGCTCCGAGAGGTTGCGGGCATGATCTCTGATGCCAAACGCAGCACATCGGAGCAAGCTTCATCCATTCGGAAGCTATACAAAAAATCTCTGGTCAGTTAATGAAAAAATACGGTGTCAAGCTGGAAGTTCCGGGTCTTCTGTTTGTCGACACACCTGGACATGAAGCGTTTGTTAACCTCCGAATAAGAGGTGGAAGTATAGCCGACATTGCAATAGTGGTTGTTGATGCCGAAAAAGGGCTTGAGAATCAAACGATTGAGAGTATTAAGATCTTGAAAGAGAAGAAGACTCCTTTTTTGGTTGCCATGAATAAAATTGACAGGATTCCAGGATGGGTACCACATCCCGAATTAGATGTGATCAATAGTATTGACAGACAGCACGCCAAGGTTAAAGCTGCGGTAGAAACTCTGTTTTATAGGCTAGTGAATGATCTCAATCAACTTGGCTTTACCGCTGAAAGATTCGATAGGGTTAGAGATTTTCGAAGTGTTTTAAGCATAGTACCTGTGAGTGCTGTCACCGGCGAAGGTATTCCAGAGTTGTTGCTCGTTACAGCAGGACTGTGTCAGGTGTTTCTGCGGAAGCGTTTGCAAGTTAATCCTAACGAGACAAAAGGTGTTGTATTAGAAGTAAAAGAAGAGCAAGGATTGGGTTATACACTTGATGCTATAATATACGATGGGGTTCTGAAAAAGAATGATAATATTATTATTATGGGGGTCGACGAACCTATTGTTACGAAGGTGAAGGCGCTTTTATTACCACGTCAACAAGCATTTACGAGTGGTACCGAGAGGTTTAGAGAAATCAGTGAGGCCCATGCTGCAATCGGTGTTAAAATTGTTGCCACGAACCTCGAAGGGGTGATAGCTGGATCACCGATTTATGTTGCCGGCGATCCGATGCGAATAAACGAATTGAAAGCAAAATTAATCCAGGAGGTTGAATCGATAAAGATCAAGACTGATAGTAAGGGCGTAATAGTTAAGGCGGACACGCTAGGAACTCTTGAAGCGCTTGTGGACTCGCTTAAAAAGAATAATATTCCAATACGCCTAGCTGATATTGGAAACGTGTCAAAGCGCGATCTATTAGAAGCCTCAATTAGTAGAAAAGAAGACCCTCTATATGGGGTTATTTTAGCATTCAATGTGAGATTCCTTCCAGGTATAGAAGAGGAAACAAAAACTTTGGGCGTCCCTGTGTTTAAAAGTCAAATTATATACGAGCTAATAGACGGCTATCTCAAGTGGCTTGAGGAGGAAAAGAATCGCCTACTTAGACTCGAGTTGGCTTCTGTTGTTAGACCAGCAAAAATAAAGGTTATTCCTAGTTATGTGTTTAGAAGAAGTAACCCTATTATAATTGGAGTAGAAATATTGTCTGGGTCAATAAAAGCAGGTTATCCCCTTATCTCGGATAAAGGCGTAAAAGTAGGCGAAATAATGCAAATTCAATATAATGGTCAACCAGTCAGCCAAGCAGCAAGGGGACAGAGTGTTGCAATATCTATAAAAAGTGACGTCACATTTGGGAGACAATTAAAAGAGGACGATATACTATACGTTGCCATACCTTACGACCATATCGTGTTGCTTAAAACAAAGTACCACGATACTCTTTCAGACGATGAGAGGGAAACACTTGACGAATACGCAAGAATAATTGGACCCTGATTGCTTTGGCCACAATTTTATTATTTTGATGATGTTCAATAAGTAAACATTATACATAATGAAACGGCTTATAATTATTCTGTCTGACTAAAAATACTAGTAAAACTTATACACGAATGGATACGGTAATCTATTAGTAAAATTTAAAGGGAGTAGCGCCGAATTTTATATCATGGCTGAATTCAAAGTTGTCATCTCATATAAAGATGGTAATGCGGAAACGGTGAACGTGAGTGGTCAGAGTGCCGCAAATTTTATCGGCCTAAAAATAGGCGATAAAGTTGACGGATCACTCATTGGGAAATCTGAATATGACATAATTATAACCGGTGGAAGCGATTTTGCAGGTTTCCCCCTACAGAGGAACATTCAAGGCGGTGGCCTTGTTAAAGTTTTGCTAAAAGATAAAAACGGTATTCGTAAAAGAGTCTTGAGACGTGGGTCAACCATAACAGAATCAACTGTTCAGATAAATGTGGTTGCGATTAAAAAGAGCTGAGTTCATAAATGGAGAATCTTAAACCAGCGTTAAATATAGGGGTTGTGGGTCATGTAGATCACGGTAAATCAACTCTTGTTAAGGCTCTTACAGGTGTATGGACAGCCAAACATAGCGAAGAGATAAAACGTGGTATGACTATAAAACTAGGTTTCGCAAACGCGGCGTTTTATCGATGCCCGGTTTGTGGAAAATACAGCTCTTCCGATAAATGCCCCTACTGCGGTAGCACAACACAATTTGTAAGGGCCGTGTCGTTCGTAGACTCGCCTGGCCACGAAGTACTAATGGCAAGAATGCTCAGCGGTGCAGCTATAATGGATGGCGCTATTCTCGTTATTGCCGCAAACGAGCCATGCCCCCAACCTCAGACAAGAGAACACTTTGCGGCTCTGGAAATCATTGGTGTCCATAACCTCGTTATAGCGCAAAATAAAGTTGATGTGGTGGATCCGGAGACCGCTAAACAAAACTACAAACAAATTAAGCAAATGGTATCAGGGACTTGGGCAGAGAAAGCACCAATTATACCTGTCTCCGCGCTGAGAAATGCAAACCTATCAGAGCTAATAAGGGCGTTAATAGAATATATTCCCGTCCCTGCGCGAGATCCTTCGGCGTCGTTAAAGATGTACGTTATCAGGTCCTTTGATATTAACAGGCCTGGAACACTGCCAAGAGAGTTTAAAGGCGGAGTTATTGGAGGATCTATTGTGAGTGGTTCAATAAGGGTGGGAGACGAGATACAGGTACTACCGGGGGCTAAGCTTGATGGGTCTGTCGAGCCCCTCATAGCACAGGTGACAGGGCTAAAGAGCGGAGACATAGAGTTGAGTTCTGCTGATCCAGGCGGCCTCATCGGTGTTCAAACTGATCTAGATCCAAGTTTAACTAAAGCGGATAACCTTGTTGGAAATGTTGTGGGGAGGGTGGGTTCGATCCTTAATCCAACCCATGAAATAGAAGCCGAAATCCGTGTGTTCCAACGGGTTATTGGAACCAAAGAAATGAGGGTGTTGGAGCCCCTAAAGGTGGGTGAACAGGTCGTGGTCGCAATTGGCCCTGCTATTGTAACTGGAGTAATAAAGCAAATTAGGAAAGATCGTGCAGAAATAAAGCTTTCAAGACCTGTTGTTGCGGAGATTGGAGCGCGTATAGCTTTGGCTAGGAGGGTTCAAGAAAAATGGAGGCTTACAGGATACGGAACAGTAAAGTCCCTTTGATACTCCTTGATTCGAGTGGATTAATTCACGCTTTTTCAAGGAAAATAGATATCGTTACTTGGTTTAATTTTCTGTTTGGTTACTCATATAACATCTGTTTAACCAAACCAATCTTAGAAGAACTTAAAAAACTATCAACTATGAACACCGGAAAAATTAGATTACTTGCCTCACTATCTCTTCAACTATGTGAAAAATATATGATCCTAGACACAGAAGCCAAAGTTGGAGATGATTCCCTAGTTGAAGCAGCTTTGACGTATGGTGGTGTAGTCTTTACGTGTGACTCTGGATTACGGCGTCGCCTTGCCAAGCACGGCGTTCCTACACTTATTATCACCCATGATAATAGGTTAATTTTTGGGTCGTAGGTGTTTTTGGTACGAATTTGTCCTTTTTTGTGTTAAACGTTGCGACCAAAAACTCTTAAATATGGTGAGTGGAAAATTAGTTTATGTTTTACCTTGTGAAGCTTGAGGAGTATGTCAGAATAGACCCATTCAAATTTAATGTTCCGCTTAAACAGGCAATTTTAGAGACTCTAAGAGAAAAATACGTAGGCCTTTATGATAAAGAACTTGGATACATAGTTACCGTTTTCGATGCTCCCGAGATAGATGAAGAAGGTTTCTTAATACCGGGTGATGGAGGTGTAAGGGTTCGAGTGGTTGCCGAAATAATATCATATATACCCTACCCAGGAGATATTAGCGAGGGTTTGGTGGAAGAAATAACCGAAACGGGTGCAAAAATAAGAGTAGGTCCCATGACGGGGGTGCTTCACATATCACAAGTATTCGATGGTGATTATGCGGTTTATGACTCTAAACGAGGGGCGCTTATTGGAAAAAATACTCAGAAAGTTTTACAAATAAATGACATTATTCGCGTTAGAATTACGAGCATAAGCACAAGAAATGAGACGAAAGAGAGCAGACTTATGCTGACTTGCAGGCAACCTGGGCTTGGAAAGGTTGAATGGATTAGGCGTCAGGACTTAAAGCCACCACAATAGGGGCGAAGTGGTTGCCATCTAAGCCATCCTCCACATTAAAAGCATGCAAGGTCTGCAAATTCTTAAATCCAACAAAAGCAACATCATGTGAAAATTGTGGCTCTCCAAAGTTCTCTGAAGCGTGGAGCGGACTTATAATAATATACGATGTTGAAAATTCCCAAATAGCTAAAACACTTAGTATTACAAAGCGCGGAAAATATGCCTTGGAACTATACTAGAATTGGGTGGGTTGTCTCCCCTAAACTAAGGACTCTTTTATCAAAACCTCTGGGCAAGATTTACAATAATGAAGAATACCTATCACAGCTAGCAAAAAGAAATATGTTTAAAGTGATAACGGTAGGCGACGTGGTGAGTAGTGTTGCCCTATCAGGGGGTTATAGACCGAGGATAATGGCTGTTGACCAAAAAACTAAGCGGAAAGAGTTCACCTATAACTGGAAAGTCCTTAACCCGATTAGTGTATGGAACCCTGCTGGGATGATAACCCTCGATGCGTTTGTTGTGTTTGTATCAGCCTTGAGTAAAAAGAAGCGATCTGTGATATTAGTTAATGGTGAAGAAGATCTATTAACCCTTGTAGCAGTGATGCTGTCCCCCAACGGTTATTCAGTTTTTTATGGGCAGCCGGATAGGGGTGTTGTTTGCGTGAATGTCAATAAAGCTAAAAGACTGGAGGCGTTAAACATATTTAACAAGATGGAGGTTAAAAATTATGGTTGAGCCAAGCGTTGTCGTATATGATAAGAGAAATACGCTAGTGAAGCGCAGAGAAGTTAGAATACAAATCAGCAATCCTTCCGGTCAACCCACCCCATCAAGGAAACAATTAAAACAACAAATAGCCGCTGCCCTAGGAATCCCCCCGGAATTGGTTGTGATCATTAAAGTTGAGCCTGAGTATGGCACGAATATTATAACTGTCGACCTAGACATATATGATACATCTGACAGGATCTCAATGTTTGAAAGACAATATTTACTAAACAGGGATCAAGGCGTAAAAAAGCAGAAAAGTGAAACTGGTTCTCAAACGAATCAACAGGAACAAAAAACGTAAATAATAGGCTGAGGTGTAGAGCCCATGTCCAAGATAAATAAACTTTATGAATATGATTATAAAAACATGTCAATCAAAAGCCTTAGAAAAAAATGCCCTAGATGTGGCTCTAATATGGCTTATCACGCAGTGGGTGGGTCGCGCTGGAGCTGCGGTAAGTGTGGTTATACAGAGTTCACAAAAACAGAAGCCAAATGAGTAGTGTTGTTTTGGGTTTAGAGAGCACCGCCCACACGTTTGGGGTCGGTCTATGCTCCCTCGACGGTGACGTGCTGCTTAACTCATCGCACACGTTTACAACAAGAGAAGGTGGCATTCACCCCCGCGAGGCTGCCCAACACCACCAAAAATATGCACCCCTACTTATCCAAAAGGCCTTGGATTATATTGAAAAGAACAAACATAAACTTGTAGGCGTCGCTTTTTCACAAGGTCCAGGTCTAGGTCCCTGTCTTCGTATAGGGGCAGTAGCCGCAAGATCCATTTCCCTTAGATTTGAGATCCCCCTAATTGGGGTCAATCATTCAATAGCGCATATAGAGATCGCGAGAAAATACTCTCTATCAAAAGACCCAATAACATTATTTGTTTCTGGTGGGAATACAGCAGTCGTTGATTACACTTCACAGAGGTATGCGGTATTAGGTGAAACGCTTGATATTTCAGTCGGAAATCTTTTAGATGTTTTTGCACGGAATTTAGGCTTCGGCTTCCCTGGGACGCCTAAGGTCTTGGAACTGGCTGAAAAAGCAACAAAATATCTTGGTCTGCCATATTCGGTTAAAGGTCAAGATATGAGTTTTTCAGGTTTGCTTACGGCTGCACGTCGTCTTCTAAATCGTGGTGAGGACCCAGCTAACCTATCATATAGTGTGGTTGAAACAGCATTTTCAATGCTCACCGAAGCCACGGAACGTGTGTTGATATTAACAGGTAAACGTGAGATTGCGTTAACTGGGGGTGTGGCAAGAGCTAGGCGTCTAATTGAAATGCTTGAAGATGTGTGTAAGGAACATGGGAGTCAACTTACTGTTGTCCCACCTAGCTTGGCTGGCGACAATGGTGCTATGATCGCCTATGTAGGCTCGTTACTCTACCAATCAAAAAAATATCTCGAAATAGAAAAAAGTAGGGTGCTCCCACGTTGGAGGATAGAAGAGGTTGATATACCATGGAGGAAATATTCGGATTACAAGTGATTTCAACCATAGTAAGTGGCGCTGAGGCTTACATATATTTAGTAAATTTT
Organism: Thermoprotei archaeon; assembly: GCA_038884175.1. GTDB lineage: Archaea > Thermoproteota > Thermoprotei_A > Marsarchaeales > Marsarchaeaceae > ECH-B-1. The sequence goes on from JAVZKQ010000055.1 coordinate 7,866, forward strand.
TTTGGACAGAAGGCCATTTTGAAATATAGGAAACCTAAGTCATACAGGAATACAACACTGGATGTGAAAATAAGGTCGGAGAGGACTCTATTGGAAGCGAAGTTAATTGGGAGGGCTTGTTTAGCCGGAGTTAACACACCGGCTTTGTTTGCTGTTAGTAGATCTAACGCGACTATATTAATGGAGTACATTAACGGGGTAAATTTACTCGGCGTTGATGATAAAACGTTGCTAACACATGTAAGCACTGTTGCTTCTAGCATGGGCGTTTTACATAAGAATGGCATAATACATGGTGATCCGACGTTAGCAAACATTATAGTCTCAAACAACGATGTGTTTTTTGTAGATTTTGGGTTAGGTAATTTCAGCTATGATATAGAACAACGGGCAGTAGACGTAAATCTTTTTCTAAAGATATGTCAAGCGCTTAAACCAAGCGTGTATAATGACATTTTAGGTAAATTTAAAGAAGGATACTTTGAGGCGATTGGTCAAAAACAAGGAGAACAGGTTCTAGAAAGAGTTAAGCAGATTAGGATGAGAGGGAGGTATGTTGAAGAGAGACGTGAAAAGTATTGAGATAGCGTTTGTTACACATAATAAACACAAATTTGTTGAAGCCTCGAATCTAGTTAGTGAATGGGGTATTAACTTAGTAATGATACAACTAAATAAAATAGAGCTACAGGCTTCGAGCCTCCGTGATGTAGCAATCCACGCTGCAATAGAAGCCTATGGACACCTAAAAAAGCCTCTAATAGTAGAGGATGCGGGTCTGTTCATAGAAGCGCTAAACGGTTTCCCTGGGGTTTATTCTTCTTATACCTACTCGACCATTGGGGTTAAAGGGTTAACCACTTTATTAACCAAAGAACGTAATAGGTCGGCATTCTTTGAGGCAGTGGTTGTGTATTTCGATGGAAAGGAACTCAAAACGTTTAGTGGTCATGTTTATGGATTTATTTTGAATAAACCCATTGGGAAAAAAGGGTTTGGCTTTGACCCTATTTTTTCGCCAAAAGAATTGTTCCCTAAGAGTTTTGGTCAGATGTCAGTGCGTGAAAAGAATAAATTCTCCCATCGAGCACAGGCATTTACTGCGTTTGCGAAGTGGTATACGGGTTCTATAAATTACACTTAAATAGAGGTAAAAAGCTGATTTATCGATGCGTAAAGGAACACCCAGAGGTAAATCCCATTCAAAAAGACCCGTAAATTTAGAAGTACCAGAATGGGTGAAAATGACACCCGAAGAAGTTGAGAAGCTTATTGTAAACTTGGCGAAAAAAGGCTACACGAAACCCATGATAGGACAAATCTTGAGAGACCAATACGGCATACCGCTCGTAAAAGCCTTCCTAGGTAAAAAGATTACACAGGTTTTAGTACAGAATAATGTGCAACAACAATTACCCGACGATCTCCAAGCTTTATTGCAACACGCGTCAAGAACGATATCCCATCTAGAACAGCACCCAAAAGACACGTTTTCGCTTAGAGGCCTCGAAATAACCGAGTCTAAAATCCTTAGGTTATCAAAATACTACAGGCGTAAAGGGATTTTACCCTCCGACTGGAAGTATAAGCCAAGAGCAGCCTCATTTACGTGATAAAAGGTTTTAACCTGTCTTTATACTATGCTATCTTGGTATGGCTGCACAAATTGAAAACCTGAAAAAGGCAATATCTGAGGCTTCATTAAAATTTAAAGAAATGGAATCTCTTAGTGGATATATTAGTATTATTGTTGAGACTTCACCTGATCCCGTTGCAGCCTCACTTTTGCTCTCATCATATTTAATAAGTCATAATAAACCCTTTACTGTAAGATTTATTGATCCATTTCTCTCAATAACCAACCTAACCAAACCTCCACACGGTGTAACATTATTTTTAGGTTACACCGGTCTACAGTCGCCGAAATCATACCCATCCCTTGAGATATCAACTTACTCGGATCCGCCACTATCTGGCAACGTTTTAAACCCGCACATATTTGGGTTAAACGGTGTTCTTATTGGCTCAACCACAGCACTAACTTACCTCCTGTTGAAGGAGCTGGGATACACCACGCCCAACTTAGCATCAGCAATAATAGGCGGTATTCTCGCTTCCCAAGCAGACTTTGATCCTGAGAAACTGGGCGGCCTTAACAAAAATGTGCTTTCCGATTTAGAGCAAATCAGTTCGGTTGAGTCTTCAAACGGTTTAAAAATACCCATGGTTGAAGGTATAGACCTATCGGTCGCCTTATCCCTAATGTTAGATCCATTTGTTCTAGGGGTCAGTGGAGATCAGAAAGGTAGTTTGAATATGATACAAGACCTCGTTAAGAAAAAAAGGTTGAACAAACAAAGCGGTTTGGTTTCGGGTATAGATGCAAGGGTTCTGTTTGATGAGCTGTCCAAAATCAGACTGCAAAATGGGTTTAAAGAAGTCGATGAAAAAACACTTTTAGGGTCTATATATATGGATCGTAGTCATCCAATTGACTCCCCTTTAAGGAACGCAATAGGTGTTGCACTAGCTTTGGAGGCGTGCGTTAGTTTGCATGCTTTAACACTTATATATGGAGTATTTCTCCGCGGTAAAAAAGAAGAATATAGACAAGTGTTTGAAATCATGCAGAACTATTCTACCATGATCGCATCGCTAGCTAAGCAAATTATCCAGTCACAAGAATACTTTAGAGAAACACAGAATGCATTGTATGTGTTTGCACCTCCACAAACCCAACGGGGTTTGGCTTTAAGAACGGCCAAAATTATTGCACAAAATAAGGCGTTCCACTTCAAACCTGTAATACTGGTTTCCTCTATAAACCACTGGTCACAAGCGGTGGGTGTGATAAGCCCCCAAAATAGTTCCACGATTGATTTGGGCAATATCTTTAAAATCGCCGCTGAACGTTCCAAGGGTGTAGGGTATGGTTCTTCAAACCACGCAATAGCATTTATACCCACACCATACGTGGAGTCGTTTTTTGATGATATAGATGTAAGGTTGAGTGGCTAGTGTGGCAAAGTTTGTTCTAAGAGTGAAACTAAATTTTTCCGCGGTTGCTGAGGCTGAGTGCCTAAATAAGGCTCTGTTACCGGACTTGGTTGATGTCCCACAGGACTTGGTATTTAAGCAAGAGGTTGAGCTGAGAGCTTTAGTGTTAACAGCAGAGGGCGAAAGCTACAATAGAATTAGATCGACAATTGATGAAGTCTTAGGTCACTGCGACCTATTGATACGGCTTAAGGACGTTGCTCAGTAAACACTTATAAACCTAGTTAGAAATATAAGATAATATGTCCGCTTCAAAATTGCAGAAAACGTGGATATCTGTGAAAGCGCCGCCGTCTTTTAACCAGGTGGACCTACCTCGCATTCTCACCCAAACAAATGAGGCAGTGTTAAATAGACGAATAACAGTTTCTTTATCGGATCTAACAGGAGATATTCGTCAATTACACGTGTTTCTAAAATTCAGGGTCATTGAAGTTAATGGAGGAATAGCTAAGACACGATTCGACCAATTGGAACTGGCAAGGGAATATGTAAGAGGCATGGTCAGAAGAGGAACAACAAAAACTGAAGCGATAACCGATGTTGAAACAAGGGATGGGGCAAGACTGCGGGTGTTCACAATAATTATCTCGAAAGGCAAAGTACATCGCTCGAAACGTACCGCGGTTAGAAAAACTACTGATCATATCCTTACCGACAAAGCCACAAACAACTCATTCGATGGTTTTGTTCAGGAAATAGTCCAAGGGAAGGCTTCAGCGGAGATTTTCACTGCTGCTAGAAAAATTGTTTCGGTTAATGCTTTAGAGATAAGGAAAGTTAAGGTTATCTCACCGCCCAATCCAGAGCAACCCATTCAGGGTGCGGTAGAGACTAAACAATGAATTCAGCCTTTCTTGCCGCTGGACAATCAGTACGGTTAAAGCCCATAACACATAAAGCCCCAAAACCTTTTCTCCAATTTGTAGGCAGGCCATTTCTAGCGCATTTGATTGACCAACATCTGGAGGCTAGAATTGAACCCAAACACATTGTCGTCAACCCAATGTTTAAAGACCTATTTAGGGAGCATTTTCCCGGTCTTAACCTATTAACCCAAGAGAAGCCTTTGGGTACAGCTGATGCTGTGAGAATAGTGCTTGAAACGGTAGGAAAAACCCTTCTTATCCAGTACGGCGATAACCTCGTTTTATCCAGTGCGTTACGTTCACTATTAGAAGGACATAGGGGTCAAGTTGCCACTGTGGGACTCCTACGTGTTCCAGACCCCGCAAAGTATGGGGTTGTTGAAATTAACAGCAATGGGAACTTAGTCAAAGTAACTGAAAAGCCGGCGAACCCAACTAGCAATCTAGTTTTAGCTGGTGTGTTCATCTTCGAACCTGACTTTGAACAATTTTTAGAAAACGTTCCACTTTCTCCTCGCGGAGAATTAGAGTTGACGGATGCGTTAAACAATGCTTCTATGAAAACCGATATAAATGCAGTTGTGCTAAATGACAATGAGTGGTATGACTTGACGTACCCATGGGACATCCTAAAAATTAATAAGTTGTTGACACAGAATTTACAACCCTGTAATGAAGGCAAAGTGGAAGGTTGTGTGCATATCGATGGTGCCGTTTCTTTGGGTAATGGCTCTGTAATTAAATCTGGAAGCTATATTGAGGGTCCTGTTTGGATTGGGAACAACGTAACAATAGGACCCAATGCCTACCTACGACCTTTTACGAGTATTGCAGACAACTCAAAAGTGGGAAATGCCTGTGAGGTCAAAAACTCAGTCATATATAGAGGTGTCCACATCTCACATCTTTCCTATGTCGGTGACAGTGTTATAGCAGAGAATACCAATCTGGGCGCTGGAACAATAACTGCCAATTTAAGATTCGACGAGGAGCCAATACGTGTTAATATAGGTGGTAAAATTATCAGTACTGGACTTGTTAAATTGGGATGCTTCATTGGACCGGATGTAAAGACTGGCGTCAACGTGACAATTAACCCGGGCGTCAAAATAGGTGCTGGCGCACGGATATACCCTGGATGCGTTGTCACACGTGACGTTTCGGACAACGAATTTTATAGGTGTGAACGTCTTTAAGCTGAGACTACCTTGATAACATCCAAGTTTTTAAGCATATAGTCAGAGCTCAGCCTTTGTTTTGAGCGTGCATCGATAGCATAGAGAAATCTTTCGGCCAACTCAGAGTGGATTTTCCTAGCCAAGTCAAGTGGGGTCGAGCCAGCCTTCAGTATAATCACATCTGGAAGCACGTTTCCTTTTTTGTCACTAAGTTTTACAAGGTCCTCAACTGGATAGACGGCGATGCCACCATACACCTCGAAGACAGCTTTGTCCAAACATTGTTGTACCCCTGTACCCCCAAACCCTAGCAAAATGGTTTTTAGTTTTTTTAGCGCTTCAAGCTGAACAGATGGTAGGTTAGGTGTTAGAATTGTGAAATCTGAGTCTCCTGGATTATACTTGATTATATTCTTTTGGGCCGCCCTTCTCAACGCCAATTCGGCCTCAGCGATAACAGGAACAACTGGAATATTGACTTCATCGCTAATTCGTTGTATGTTAGTCTGCGCAACTGGCAAATCGGCTTTGTTAGCTGCTATGATTTCAGGTTTTCCTCTCCGTCTTACAAGTTTAGCGAATTCTCTAATATCATCATTTTTCCAGTTTACTAGTTTCTTTGTCTCTAAACCGAGTTCGACTAGTGTCTTCTCTATAACCCCCTTTGTGAAACCTAAGCCCGATAGTTTCTCACTAAGTGCTGCAAGCGTGTCAACTGCGCGCTTGTCTACTGTTCTACCAAACTTGTCCCATTCTCTGTAAAGTATTCCGTACATCCATTCATCAAGTTCGTTCTCTAAAAATCTTATATCGTCCAGCGGATCATTCGCACCAGCTTCGGTGGGTCTCCCCTCACTATCAGTTGAACCACTAGCATCAACAATATGAATAAAAACATCCGCCTGACGCAAATCATCTAAGAACTTATTACCCAAACCTCTACCTGTGTGAGCTCCTGGAACTAGCCCTGCGACATCTAGCAGCTCAACCGGTATGAACCTAGTCTCCTCCACACATTTTTCATCTTTAACATTAAACTCTTTGTGAACACACTTAACCCGAACAGACGCGATCCCTCTATTGGGTTTTATTGTTGTGAAAGGTCTGTTAGCTCTTTCAACATTGAGTAAAGTTGCGGCTGCAAAAAAAGTGGATTTCCCGACGTTTGTTTTTCCTACCAACCCAATTAGCAATTTATCTAACCATCGGTTAGGCTTTTATACTATTATATGAAAGGTTTATAGTGGACGAATGATGTCCTCGCGACGATATGAGGTTGCCTCCGATGATGCTGCCGTCCCAGCCTGACGTCCACTTGTTAATCCCTTAGAAGAATAACCTCGTACCACTTGTAAACCCCGTCTTCACCAACAAAGTAACTTCCACCCACACGCATATTAGAGTATTTTGACTGGGCTCTATTTTCGGCTATTTTCTTGTCGCTTAATTTATAAGTCCACTGTTTAACCCCCATTCTTTTTGGTCTCCTTCCAGCCTTAGGTCTAAGTCTGTAAGGATTTCCTTTTACCACTCTGACACGTACAACTATAGATTTGTTATTTTCTTTGAACCCTAAACTCCGTGCTCTCTCTATTCTTGTGGGTTTTTCGAGTCTAACAATAGCATCTTGTTTCCTCCAAGAAATCAACCTATTCCGGTAAGCTGCGACATAGGCAGTATTACCCTTTACGCCCACCATCGCCTTCCATGTAAGAGATCTTAGACTGCTAACTGATGCCAT
>JAVZKQ010000056.1:0-12918 GCA_038884175.1 Thermoprotei archaeon
TTCATTGGTTCAAGCGGACCAGTATCACCATTTTACTATACTACAGCCGTTCAATCCAACTCTACCGGTGGGTTTAGTACCACATTCAGTGTTCCTTTAGTACCCTTTGGGGACTATACTGTGCTTGCAGTAGCCACTAATACTAGTGGTACATATGGTGCTTCAGCACCATTCCAAGTGGTCTACGAATTGGCGCCGGAACTCACCCAGTGGGACTCGTCATTTAAACCTGGGGGCAAACCGCTCTACAGTGTTCTAGCCGGTCAGGCTGGACTCAACCTCTCATTCTTCGGCTTTGGTCTACCATTAGGCACTGTGAAGAGTGTAACCTTCTATAACTCAGCCGGCCAAGTTGTTTCCATGGGGTTCCTTCCACCCACAACCGTAGCACCTAATGGAGAATTCAGTTCCACCCAAAATGCTGCTAACGTGATTCCAGATGTGAACGTCACGATCGCGGGCGCCCTTCCACCTGGGGTGGGATACTACGCGGTGTTCGTGATCGGCGGCGTCACGGTGAAGAGTGAGCCGTTCATCGCCTCTGTGCCAACCAACGGACTCTTGAAAGCGTGTATGAGTCCTGTTAACAACCCCTACACGTGTACCACGTCGGCTAATAGCTCCGGCTCAATCAACACGCTGGTGCAGGGCTACGGCTTCGGAGCCAACGATCCCGTGACAATATCGATCGTGAACGGCGCAGTAACCCTAGTATCACAGAGCACTACTGCTGACCCCAACGGCGCTGTGTATCAGACTGTTTCGTCTGGGACAACACACTTCCCAGAGCAGACTGCGAACGTTGTGGCGGTGGACCATCTGGCAAACGGCAATCAACAGAAGCTTGTGGGCACATACAGACTGATACCACAATTCACTGTGACAGACACTTCAACAGGCATGTCTATGGGTTTCGTGGGAGATACCTTGACTCTTACTGGTCTCAGCTTCCCCGCGCCCTTTGAGGCTACAAGCGTCACATTCACATCAATGTCCAACCAATACACCGTGACACTCAAAGAAGACACAAATGGGAATTCGTTCACAATATACTATAGTTTGGATACCGGAGACTTCCCAGGTACCTCCAGCGGTGGCACTGCAACGCTCAACGTCTTGCTACCCGAGTTGCCGGGTGGGAACACAACCGTCACAATTAACGGAGCCACTACAGCGGGCGCACCAGTATCAATCACCACATACTTCTGGGTTGAAAGCAAGGCTACAGCAGCCTACTATGTGAACCTGCCAAACAATGAGTGGGCACCCTTCGCAACACCTCAGAATCTGTTTGCGGGCGACATAATCGATCTACAAGTCACTGGTTACCCTGTTAACACACAGGCTACGGTGAACTTTACAGCTAAGACGCTGACCAGTGAGGCCACTAACATCATGGGTTCCAAAGCCCTCAGCAACGGGACCCTCGAATTAATACTCTATGTGCCAAACGTGCCAGCCTCGACTCAATCAGGCTTCGGACCATACACTATAGTGCTGAACGGTGCCAGTAGCAACGGTATGCTCGGTAAAACAATAAAAACAGGCTTCAGCGTCAACGTGCTACTGCCAGGCCAATACAGCACGAATCCACCACATGTGTATGTTAACCCGCAGAACATAAAACCCGAATCCATCATTGGTAGTAAGGCAGGCGTGTTCCCAACCGCCTATCCTGTGGGCACCCCACTCACAATTGTGGGTGTTGGATTCACAGGCTCAGCCAAAGAATACGTCTACATAAGTGCGACGGTTAGTGGGTCTACGACATACCAGCTGTTCAACACTGTTAACACATCGATATACGGCAACTTCATGTTCACTATGAGTCTACCCAACGAGTCAAGCTATGTCTATGTCAAAAGTAGCAATGCCTATAAGTCCGTCACCTATTCTATAGTTGTCGATCAGTATAACCCATCTGCTATCGTGCAGTCGCCTTCAACGTCGACCCCCACTAGCGCCGAAGCTGTGCCCTTCAATGTTGTGCCTGCGATAACACTTACACCCGATCAGGGAACGCCTAACACCACCATCACAGTTGTGGGTACGGGTTGGGCTAGCGGTGAGTCTGTTTCGATATACATGCAGACCTTTACAATTGTGCCGCCAGGTGTAGCCATGGCTTCAAGCAACGGTTTCTTCAAGACAACGTTCAGTGTGCCAGCGTTTGCACCCGGCCCCGTTACAGTGGTGGCTAAAGGCTCAAGCAGCGTAACAAATGCGACTGCGCCCTTCACAGTTGAGTCCACGGTTCCACCAACGAAGCCCACTGTGACCGCCTCGCTTAGCGCTCCGAGCACCGCTAGTGTAAATGGCACTGTTCTGTTGACCCTCACTGTGGCAGTGAATGGTACGGCATACAGTGTGCCTCTGAGTGATATTAGTGGTAGTATCTTGGAGCCTAACGGTGTGAGTGTGCCGTTGAGCTTCCTGAGTGTTGGCACGGGTCAGTACCAATACTTGTTCCATGTGCCCAATATTCCTGGTACCTATGCTGCCACGGTCACTGTGACGTATGATGGTGTTACCGCTAATGCTGCCGCGTCGTTCTATGTGTCGCCTCCAACAACGATACCTCCGAGTAACACATCGTCGCTTTCCAGCGCGCTGAGTAGTATTTCTTCAGCGGTTTCGGGTCTGCAGAGCCAGCTAACAAGCCTTGAAAACTCTTTGACGACTTTGTCATCGCAGGTTAACGCAGCGCTAACGCAGCTTGGGAGTAGCTTGTCATCGCTGTTTAACTCTGTGAATAGTCATGTGTCGACTGCTGAGACGTACAGTCTGGGTGCACTGGTGATCGCCTTCATAGCGCTCATCGTCATAATCTACGGCGTCTTCGTCAGAAGGATGCCGTAGGTTTGGCGCTGGGCTTTTGAGGGCTCCCTAACCCACACCTTTTTTCCCTTTTTAGAGTGTTTTGGCGTATTTTGTTTGCTGTTTTGTGGCACTTTGTCTTTGTGTTCGCGAAAAAGTTAAATAAGTGTTTTGCGTTTAGTGTAGCTATGGGTTACGTGTTTAGGACATGGGTTTTGTTGTTCGCTTTGGGTGCTCTGGTGTTGTCAGCGTTCTCAGGTGTTTTCAGCGCTCCTGTGTCCGCTCAGGGTGCGCCATACGTCCCACCCTACTCGGTTTATGGGGCGCCCACCCCGCCGAGTGGTGTGGGTGTGCTCAATTCGACCGGCCAATATTGGGGTCCCTATATTAACACAATCTATATCACTTGGTTCACGAGTAGTGAGGCTATAATTGAGGCGCTTGTGAACGGGTACATCCAGTATATGGGTGGGGGTATCTCCAATATTCAGCAGTATGATCAGGTGGAGCAGTATGTTAAGACGGGGATGGTTGCGGTCAACATTACGCCGGCTAATAGCTTCGGCTACCTCGGCTTTAACGTGCACGTGTACCCGATGAGTAACGTGCACTTTAGGAGGGCGATACAGCACCTCACCAACTATCAGGCCATAGCTTCAGCGCTGCAAAACGGTATCCTCGGCTTGGCTTCACCATACTATCTCTACCCCTCTGTATACGGGCAATACTTCACTAGTCAGGAGGCGCAGGCGTACAGGCAGTATGGTACCTATAACCTCACAGCCGCAATCCAGGAGCTGAAACTGGCTGGACTCGTCTATAATTCGGCGCAGGGCTACTGGGCGTACCCCAACGGCACCAAGGTGGTGCTATCGATCTATACGAGCTCGGGCACCGGCCTCGACTTAAGGGAGCAGATACTGCAGTCGATTACAAATAATGCTGCGGCGATCAACCTAACAATAAACATTGTGCCAGTTAACTTTAACACGTTTATCGACAACCTGCTACCCACAGGCAACTATGAGATGTACAACTTGGGTTGGAGTTTGGGTGCACCCGTTTCACCCACATGGTTCTACTATATCTTCGGTCCCTACCCGCTGAACACCTTCTACCAGGATTATACGAACCAAACTGTTTGGAGCCTCTCAACCAAACTCCTCGAAGCCCCCACATACCAAGAGCTGTACAACTATACGGTGCAGGTGGCCACAATTTTACAGGAGGATCTGCCATACGTAATACTTGATTGGGGTGTCAGCCTTACACCTGTGAACGTAGCGTCGTGGAAGGGATACATAATTGAGGCGCCTTACGGCGTGCTCTTCCCAGCGAACGTTCACCCTGTCAGCCAGAACTTCGGCGGCCTCTATAGGTTCGGTATGCCCCAAGCACCCGACACACTCAACATCTACGAGGCAACGTCTCTCTACGACTTCGACATACTCGGGCTAATGTATGCAACTCCTCTACAAGTTGCCATCAACAACCCCGTGAAGCTCGAAGGTAACGCGGCGTATAACTACTCGATATCAACGTTTACTGGTGTTGACCCCAACGGCCACTATGTTAACGGCTCGGTGATAACCTTCAACTTTCTGCGGAACGCTGTTTGGCAGGACGGTGTGCCCATGACCGCCGTGGACTACAACTTCACACTGTGGTACCTCGATGTGGGTGGCTTCTCGTCAAACCCGTACAACCCGAGCTCGGACACGGTAACAATTGACCCCGGAGTCACCGTGAACTATACTGCTGAGAGCAGTAACCCCGGCCTTGAGTGGTTCGGCACCGCACCAGGCTTCGTGGATAGCTATGTGCCACCAAGCAACCCCTACCAGATCATGGTGTACTTCAACACGAGTTCTGTAAACAATATACTGAGTATATATGGGGACCCGATACTCCCAGAGCACTTGTTTGGCACTGTTCAGCCCACCACGTGGGCTGGTATGAGCCAGTCGCAGTACTTGGCTATGGAGCTGTGGAGCGGTGCGTACATGTTCAACGCGTGGAGTCCGTCGTCCAACTACGCTCAGGTGGGCTACTTCAGCCCGTACTATTTGGCCAACCCCTACTCCCAGGTTGTTAGCGCCCCGCAGGGTCAGAGCGCCACCTACACTATTCACGCTGCCACATGGAGCTCTTCGGGCTTTACTTCCACATCGAGCGGCTACTACCAGTCCCCCTCACCTGTGAATGGGGCTAGCGCCACCGTGTATGTGCTCAACCCGAACACGCTTCAGGTTTTGGCGAGCTACCCAATGAGCTTTCAGGGTAACGGCACATACACCGCGAGCATACCTACGGGTAGCCTAAGTGTTGGCGAATACACTCTGGTAGCGCAGGTCAACTGGACTGGCGCCTCCTACATGTACTTTGGAGGGGGCCAAACAACCAACAACAAGTACTTCTTACAGTATATGGGCACACTTAACGTGATGTCCCCAACCCCCACAACCACCACAACAACCACCTCCACGACCACGACCACTACAACCACGACCACTACAACACCATCAACGACTGTTTCAAGCGGGTTCCCCACGGCTCTAACAGTGGTTGTGGCCCTAATAGTGATCGCCATAGTTGTTTTGGGTGTGGGCCTAGCGATGCGCCGTGGCGGTAAGCCCACAACGTGAAGCACAACCCTTATTTTACCCTTTTTTTCTATAACTTTAACAGCCATATATTTGGGTGTGCACCCTAATGGCTACAATTAGATTTGTAGTTAGTAGATTAATTAACAGACTTATTACACTACTAATGATAATGCTCTTCTCTTTCCTCGTTTTCGAGCTCATACCCCAGTCCCTCGGGTTCAACCTAGGCTTCTTCTTCGTGGGTATAACCCAGCTCAACCCGAAGACCGCTCAGGCTCAGCTTGCAGCCGTGGCCGCCGCAAACCAGGCGTACGGCCTGGATGCGCCCCTCCCGATAAGGATAGCCAAGTTCCTCTACAACCTCTTCACCCTGCACTTCGGGATGAGCCCCTCATATAAGGAGCCGGTGCTCACGGTGATCTCTCAGTATCTACCCAACACGCTTGTGCTGGTGACCACGTCCCTTGTCACCACGAGTGTTATAAGTATCGTGCTTGGTGTGGTGGCCGCGAAATCGTTTCTCAAATCCCGCTGGAAGGTTGGTGACAAGGTGGCTTCACTCATAAGTATAGCCACCTATTTTATACCCGCCTTTTGGCTGGGTATCATAATGTATGTAGTTTTGGCGGCTCAGCTAGGCTGGTTCCCGATTAACCTCTTCTTCGCGCTGAGGGGTGGCGGTTTGCACAACTATAGTGGTTTAGAGTACTATCTTCGCTATCTCTGGGCTGCTGCGTTGCCGATCATCCTGCTCACGATTGTTGGCTTCGGGCACAGACAGCAGCTCATCAGGAACAACATTATTGAGGAATATAACTCGGCTGGGTATGTGTCATACGCTAGGGCGCGTGGACTCGATGAGAACACGGTGTTCTATAGGCACGCCTTTAGGAACGCCATACTTCCATGGGTCACACAGGTGGGTTTGGATGTGGCCTTCCTGATCTACGGCGTGTTCTTCGTGGAGACCATATTCCAGTTTCCTGGGCTTGGCATAGTCACAACGCTTGCGGCCACAAGCTTCGACATACCCCTCCTTATAGGTAGCACCTTTCTGTTCAGCGTATACATCCTTGCGGTGCTCTTCGCACTCGACTTCGTGTACGCCCTACTCGACCCCAGAGTTAAACTCGGTGAGTAGTAATTGGACAACTTTGTGTTCAACGTTTTGAAGAGGAGGGATGCGCAGGTAGGCTTAGCAATCATACTCTTCTTTGTGCTCGTTGGCACCGTGGGCGCGGCGCTCGCACCATATAAGAACACGTATAACCCTTCTAGCTACTATGTGGCCGCACCAGACGCCCTCCCCTCCTGGGTGAAGCTCTTCCCAGGTTACAGTGGTCTCCCACCAAACATTATCCTACCCCCCACACTCCCCCTCCAGGCGTTCAAGACACCTACAGCAGTGGACTATTGGACAGTAACGGATGCGGGTCCGGTGGCTGTCACCATGTCGAATTCATACGCCCCCAACTTTGGGCCAAGCGGTCTGCCAAGTCAGGGTGGTAGCTATACGCTTGTGAACACCGCGAACGGCAGCCAACTCATCACGCTCAGCGGCGACTCCAACTCACCCGTCTACGTATACCTCACACACAACTTTAACTATACATATGACCCCCCTAAAATGTTTTACGCTCAGGCGCTTGTGTACCCCGCACGAGTGCAGGGTGCGGGTGTGGCTGTATTCCTATTCATCAAGTCTTCTTCGGGGGTGTACCCAATCGCCCTCCTAGCAGACGCTAGGGGTCAGGCCGCCCTCGAATCAAACCCGAAACTCGGACCACTCTACACCCAATACTTTGCTAACCCAGCAATCCCTATACTAACACGCTCTAGCTGGAATGTGCTTCAGGGTATTACGACAGCGTCCACACTGATGCCGCTAGCCTACCTCAACCAAAGTGTGCCCGTGCGCTCGTTGCCCCAGGCGGTTTTCGCCAACCACGGCGAGTACACTGTTGGGGAACTCATCGCGGTTTTCCCACAGGGTGTGTATAACGTTAGCCTGTATCAATCGGACATCAAATTCCAATTGTTCGGTAGCGTGTACGGCCTAATGGGCACCGACCCTCATGGCGCAGATGTGGCCAGTGAGTTCGCCACATCTACGAGTATAGCCCTAGAAATAGGTTTCGGTTCAGCCGCGATAGTGATGGTTATAGGTGTGCTGCTCGGATTGGTGGCGGGCTACTTGGGGGGTCTTGCGGACAACGTGCTCCTCTTCGTGTTCGACTTCCTGCTTCTAATACCCGGCCTAATCCTACTTATAGACTTGGACACCACGTTTACAATAGCTCACATAACACCCAACAGGGTGTTACTACTTATAATTATATTGGGGGTGCTGGGTTGGGGTGGTGTGGGTAGAATTGTGCGCTCCCAGGTGCTCACGGTGAAGGGTAGGAGTTATGTTCAGGCATCCCAAGCCATGGGTGGGGGCAACCTGTATATATTGAGGCGCCACGTGTTACCCCACACGGCCGCACTCATAATTGCGCTTGTAACCTATATTGTGCCCGGCCTGGTTATAGCGGACGCGGGCCTGGACTTCCTTAGCTTGGGTATTAGTCAGAGGCCCACTTGGGGTAATATTTTGGCCAACCTCATCAACAATATGACGCCCACGAACGGCTACCTGTGGTGGATATTTATCCCTGTGGGCTTGTCCATCATACTGATTTCGGTGGGCTTTTATCTTGTGGGAACGGCTATACAGGAGGAGTTCTCGAGGTTCACGTAGATGTTGGTGTCCCAGACAAAAGCGATAAGTTTGGAGGGGTTGAACGTCGAGTACTCCACGCCCCGCGGCCCGCTTAGGGCTGTGAAGGATGTGGGTTTCGACGTGTATGAGGGTGAGTCGCTGGGTGTGGTGGGTGAGTCTGGCTCTGGTAAGACAACGCTTGCGGCAGCGATAATCAGGATCCTGCCTCCAAACGCAAAGAGTTGGGGTAGGATTCAGGTTTATGGTAAGGATGTGGGCTCCATGAGTGAGTCTGAGCTCAATAGGGAGGTGAGGTGGACCCTTGTGTCATATGTGCCCCAAGCGTCTCAGAACGCGTTGGACCCCCTCTACAGGGTTGGCGACCAGTTCGTTGAAACGGTGCGTGCGCACACGGATATGGGTGAGAAGGAGATCTTGAAGAGGGCTTCTGAGCTGCTCGCAAACGTGGGTGTGGACGCTTCAAAGCTTAGCTCCTATCCCTGGGAGCTTTCGGGAGGCCAGAAGCAGAGGATTATGATAGCCATGGCCCTCGTGCTCTCCCCCAGAATTGTGATACTCGACGAGCCCACAACGGCTCTGGACACGATTATTCAGGCTCAGATACTCGACATGTTTAGGCAGCTTAAACAGTTCGAGAAGCTCACAACAGTGTTTATTTCACATGATATTTCGGTGATCGCCAACGTGGCTGACAGGGTGGCGGTTATGTATGCTGGGAGGCTTGTGGAGATAGGCGCAGTCGAAGGGTTGTTCAAGAAGCCCCTGCACCCCTACACTCAGGGGTTGCTGTCTAGTGTGCCAGACATTAGGCGGAGGGAGGGGGGCTTCGGGTATATTCCCGGCTCCCCACCGGACCTTGTGAACCCGCCTCCGGGTTGCCCCTTCCACCCCCGCTGCAACTACGCTGTGGATATTTGTAGGAAGCTTATGCCCCCACTTGAGGCGTACGCGAAAGACCACTATGCTGCGTGCCATGTGATACGCTCTAGGAAGGATCTGGGTTTTGGGTGATTGTGTGTGTCCTCTGATAACACCATCTTACAGGCGAGTGGTCTGCAGGTTTACTTTAGACTCAAGGTTGGCGGCAAAAAGGTGAATGTGAGGGCTGTTGACGGCGTCACACTCGGCTTGGAGCGCGGCGTCTCCACGGGTGTGGTGGGTGAGTCTGGCTCTGGTAAGACAACGCTTGGCAAGGCGTTTATGCGCCTAGTGAAACCCACAGCTGGGAGCGTGCTCTTTGAAGGTAGGGATGTTTCTAGGCTTAGTAGAGCTGAGTTCAAGGAGTACCGCAGGCGGGTGCAGATGGTCTTCCAGGATCCCTTCGACGCCATAGACCCATTATTCACGGTGTACGACGCTGTGGCGGAAGGTGTAAGAATCCTTGGGTTGTACTCGAATAAAGATGAGCTCGACCAGGCGGTTTACAGGGCGCTTGAAACCGTGCGCCTTGTGCCCGCTGAGGAGTATGCGAAGCGCCGCATAACGAGCCTCTCGGGCGGTCAGAGGCAGCGGGTGGGTGTGGCGCGCGCCATAGCGATGAACCCAGATGTGGTCATCCTCGACGAGCCGGTTAGCATGCTCGACGCCTCGGTTAAGGGTGAAGTGATAAACGTTATGTCCAGGCTTAAATCTGAGGGTAAGACGTTCATGATGATCACCCACGACATATCCACTGTGAGGTTCTTCACTGAGATGGTGGCCGTGATGTACTTGGGTAAGGTGGTTGAGGTGGGCCCCACAGACGATGTTGTGGCCGAACCCCTACACCCATACACCAAGGCGCTCGTCGCAGCCATACCTGTGCCAGACCCATTACACAAAGTGAAGAGCCTCGCGAAGGGTGAGATACCCAACGCCATAGCCCCACCATCAGGTTGCCGCTTCCACCCCCGCTGCCCAATCGCCCAAGAAGTGTGCAGGGTGGAGGAGCCCCAGCTCAGGGAGGTGAGGCCTGGGAGGTATGTTGCGTGCCACTTCGCACAGTAAAACTGCTGCTCATCGTGAGTCTACTATCGGTTAGCTTCGCGCTGCCCGTGGTGAGCGGCCAGCAAACGCTGCAGCCAACCACGCAACCCATGCTTGTGAGTGTTAAGCAGGCAACACCTTGGTATGATTCGCCCGGCTTAAACCTGAGCTATACCCTGGGGGGCACCTACCCCAATCCCCCCTCAGGAGTGGCCCACTACTCTGGTGCACTAAGGGTGAGTGTGCTTGGCCTCTATCCCAACGGCTCCCTCAAACTCAGCTTTAAATCCACGACGGTTAACCCGCTTGCACCCAACGGCACGGTGGCCGACGACCCGTTCTTCCCAGGATACCTGCCAGTTCTACCAATCTACATGGTTTTGCCAAGTAGCTTCAGTGTGGTTGCCCCCGGCTACGCCTTGTTCTTCAGCTATAAGGGTGGGGGCACATTCACCCTGAACAACTCAAACATCCCCATCTACGTTTACACCGTGTCAGCCTCACAGGGTGTTGGTGGTGTGTCGCCCATAGAAAAGGTGTACTATGTTTCAAGGGTGAACGGCTTGATAGTGTACGAGAACCTGTCCAACCCATACACAAACTCGACCTTCACCATGCGCCTCGAATCCTACTCTATGCCGACGCAGCTCACGGGTGGTACGCTCCAATTCGAGGCGCCAGTGTACGCCAAGCCTGGCGCCCAACTCACCTATACAACCACCGGGCAACCTCAAGAAAACATCAGCTACACCACGCTTTTCTCCGAGGCGGACGGCCAATTCATGTTTGAAAAGGTGAACTATGTGGGGGGCTCACCTCAGACACCAGCATTCTTCCTCGACAACTACACTCAACCCCTAGTTTACCCTGCGATCCCATCCTTCCACCAAACAATCGAAGTGGGGGTGTCACTCAGCCTTAAAGCGGTGCTCGTGTATACGGCACAGACAAGGGTGAACACACCAGCCGGAAGTTTTTCAACCTACGTGTATAAGAACACCTCCCTCGGCTTCGAAGAATACTTAGACTCTAAGACTGGTGTGGCGGTGTTCATAGAAACCCCACCCCCCGGCGGCTTCATCGAACTCACACACTCCAACATACTCAGCCCACTACCCCCCACAAGCACCATCTACCTAGCCTTGGGCTTCGCCGTGGTGGTCGCGGCGATGAGCCTCTCAGCAATCCTTCTGGGTAGAAGGGCTAGGGGTAGGCAAAGCGCTTATATTAAAACGCGTAGAACATAACCTCAAAGTGGGGCCGTCGTCTAGCATGGACCAGGATACCACCCTGGGGCGGTGGCGATCGCGAGTTCAAATCTCGCCGGCCCCATAAAGCTATCGCCGTCGATCAGCCACCCTAGAAAATGGAGTATAAACGTTTGATGGTTGTTTTCATAAGGCGTGCGGTGTTTGACTCGAGTGGGTAAAGCGTTGTATGAACATTTTGTCAACTCTTACTCAATGGTTCAGGGCGTCTGTATAAGGGCTCGTTAATATGTTTTCTAGTGTTTTTCGGGTTTGGGTAGCTCGTTGAATATGTGTTTTATGTCCAGTGTTATCTCCTCTAGTTCGCTGTAGAATTTTCTTATCTCCTCGTCGCTTTGGTCCTCCATCATGTAGGCCACGATGTAGGGCATGCTGAGCAGGTAGTCTTTGGGTTCCACACCGCTCTGTTTTAAGGCGTCGAGCACCCTTACAACCATCTTGGTCCACCTGTTCCTGTCAGGCTTGTCCTGGCTGGGGGTCTTTGATTCGCTCATCCCTCTCTTACCCTAACTAGATGGATGCGCTGGGGCCAAATAAACACTTGGCTTTTTAAAGGCTTATTCCGAAGCCTCCTAGGAATGCTTGGGCTCTTTTAAGTTCTCTTAAAAACTTTTTACCCTCCGATGTAAGTGTGTATACCCTGTTTTCACCGTGGACCACTTGGGCTATGAG
The DNA here is from genome assembly GCA_038884175.1 of Thermoprotei archaeon. GTDB lineage: Archaea > Thermoproteota > Thermoprotei_A > Marsarchaeales > Marsarchaeaceae > ECH-B-1. The sequence goes on from JAVZKQ010000056.1 coordinate 12,054, forward strand.
TCCTCTGCCCTCAAGGTCACCCAGATATGCGGTGAGCCTGTCGTGTGAGAGGTTGGCCTTGTATAGTATGTGGGTTGGTATCGCTTCACCCTCCTCCTCGATGACCCTTAATATATCCATATATATTTTGAGCTTGCTTCGAGCACCCTCAACGCGGCTCACTTCGACCACTCCTTACCAGGAATACGAGCAGGAACACGAATCCCAGGAAGCGTATGAGTTCGCCGATTTCGAAGCCGAACGCTGAGAGTGTGAGCACTGAGCCAAGTATAACGGCTTGGGCGAGTGTGATTAGCAGGAACGCTGAGAGAACCATGCGCGCAAGCGCATTTCTAGTAGTGGTGTACACAAGTGTTGCCTGGTAGACTACAACTACGAGTATCACAAGTGAGAGGAGCTCAGCGGTGGTGCTCAGCCTATAGGGGAGAAGCAGTATTTGCGGCCTTCGACCAGCGAGAAGTATGGGTGTAAAGGTCGCGCTGAGCGCGGCTCTGAGGTACGCCTCGTAGGCGTAGCCGAGCGCTATTATAAGGTATGATAATACTTGGATAATTAGATATATGGCTGTGGCCTCCACGAACACCGCTAGCTGCCTGGCGTACACTGTTGAGAAGAGGTGTACCGATGACTCGATGAGTAGGCCCACACCGAGCAGCATGAATCCGAAGCTAATGAATAGAAGTGGTGTGCTATGTAGGAGCCTGTTATACCTGTAGGCGTAGTAGCTCACGAATAGGGCGACCACGCCGCTTATCAGGTCGAGTGTCGCATCCACGAAAAACAAGTGGTAGGCCAAGCTTTACCCCTTACTCCGCGTGAGTCATTCATAATTCGAGTTGTACATGGCTTAAAAGCTTTGTGAACC